>NZ_JAVIIV010000008.1:0-240419 GCF_033977215.1 Mesorhizobium humile | reverse complement strand
GACGGCGCGCTCGGCGCGGAACTGCTCGGCGCCTTCAAGCGCTTGATCGAGAACCCGATGAGCATGCTGGTCTAGGACGGGAAAGGCGGTGCGGAAATTCTTCACCGGCCTTTTCGCCTTGTTCTTGCCGTCGGGCGGATCGCGCCGGCGGCCTAGTCGACCGGTGACGGCAGGGGTGTAGCAAAAGCATGAAGACGATTCTCTGCTACGGCGACTCTCTCACCTGGGGCTATGACGCCGGCAGTCTCGGCCGCCACGCGCTCGAAGATCGCTGGCCGAGCGTGCTCGGGGCTGAGCTTGGAGGTGACGTCGAGGTCATCGCTGAAGGTCTCAACGGCCGCACCACGGCCTTCGACGACCACCTGGCCGGCGCCGACCGCAATGGCGCCCGCGTGTTGCCGACGATCCTGACCAGCCATGCGCCGCTCGACCTGATCATCATCATGCTTGGCGCCAATGACATGAAGCCTTGGATTCACGGCAATCCGGTCGCCGCCAAGCAGGGCATCCAGCGCCTGATCGACATCGTGCGCGGCCACGACTACCCGTTCGACTGGCCAGCGCCGCAGATTCTCATCGTCGCGCCGCCCGCGGTGACGCGCACCGACAATGCCGAGTTCAAGGAAATGTTCGCCGGCGGCGACGACGCCTCCAAGCGTCTGGCGCCGCAATATTCAGCACTTGCCGACGAGGCCGGCTGCGGCTTCTTCGACGCAGGCACGGTCGCCGTCACCACGCCGCTCGACGGCGTCCATCTCGACGCCGAGAACACGCGCAACATCGGTAAGGCGCTTGCGCCGCTCGTGCGCGTGATGCTCTCACTCTAACCTTCAGAAAGATCAGGGAGAAAACCCCGTGGCTGAATCCTACGACGTCATCATCATCGGCTCAGGCCCCGGCGGCTATGTGACGGCGGTGCGTTCCGCCCAGCTCGGCTTCAAGACGGCGATCGTCGAGCGCGAGCATCTTGGCGGCATCTGCCTCAACTGGGGCTGCATCCCGACCAAGGCGCTGCTGCGCTCGGCCGAGATCATGCATTATTCGGACCACCTCAAGGACTACGGCCTGAAGCTCGAAGGCGGCAAGGTCAGCCCAGACACATCAGCCGTGGTCGACCGTTCGCGAAAGGTGTCGCTGAGGCTCAACACCGGCGTCGGCTTCCTGATGAAGAAGAACAAGGTCGACGTCATCTGGGGCGAGGCGAAGCTGTCGAAGCCCGGCGAGGTCGTGGTTTCGAAGACGGCCAAGAAGCCGATGGAACCGCAGCCGCCGGTGCCGAAGGGCGTCAAGGGCGAGGGCACCTATACCGCCAAGCACGTCATTCTGGCGACCGGCGCAAGGCCGCGCGCGCTGCCCGGCATCGAGCCGGACGGCAAGCTGATCTGGACTTATTTCGAGGCCATGGTGCCGAAGGAAATGCCGAAGTCGCTGCTGGTGATGGGCTCGGGTGCCATCGGCATCGAGTTCGCCTCCTTCTACCGCACCATGGGCGCCGATGTGACCGTGGTCGAGCTGATGCCGGCGGTGATGCCGGTCGAGGACGCCGAGGTCTCGAAATTTGCGCAGAAGCAGTTCGAGAAGCAGGGCATGAAGATCATCCTCGAAGCCAAGGTGACCAAGGTCGAAAAGGGCGCCAATTCAGTCACCGCGCATGTCGAGATGAAGGACGGCAAGGTCGAGAAGATCACCGCCGACCGCATGATTTCCGCCGTCGGCGTGCAGGGCAACATCGAGGGCCTAGGCCTGGAGACGCTCGGCGTGAAGACGGACCGCGGCTGCATCGTCGTCGACGGCTACGGCAAGACCAATGTGCCTGGCATCTACGCGATCGGCGACGTCGCCGGCCCGCCCATGCTTGCCCACAAGGCCGAGCATGAAGGTGTGATCTGCATCGAGAAAATCGCCAATTTCCCGGGCGTACACGCCATCGACAAACTGAAGATCCCCGGCTGCACCTATTGCAGCCCGCAGGTCGCGTCCGTCGGCCTGACGGAGGCCAAGGCCAAGGCGGAGGGCAAGGACATCCGCGTTGGCCGCTTCCCATTCAGCGCCAACGGCAAGGCGATCGCGCTCGGCGAGGACCAGGGCTTCGTCAAGACCATCTTCGACAAGAAGACCGGGCAGCTTCTCGGCGCGCATATGGTCGGCGCTGAGGTGACCGAGCTGATCCAGGGTTTTGTCGTGGCGATGAACCTGGAGACCACCGAGGAAGAGCTGATGCACACGATCTTCCCGCATCCGACGCTGTCGGAGATGATGAAGGAGAGCGTGCTGGACGCCTATGGCCGCGCTTTGAACGCATGATAAGTCACCAATCGGTGATAGATTGCCAATCGGTCATAGACGGCCAATCCGTGCTAACGTGGTCGGGCGAGACTCACACGCGGCAGCCGGAGAAAGCTGACGGCAAGGCAGTTCGTATCCGGATGCATTTTCACCTGATCGAGGAGGAATTGGCATATGCATATGAATGGCGTCGGCTGGATCACAGCCATCATCGTCGGCGGCCTGGCGGGCTGGTTCGCCGAGATGGTCATGAAGAGCAACACCGGCATCGTCATGAACATCATCATGGGCATCGTCGGCGCAGTCGTGCTCAACGCGATACTGCAGGCCCTCAATGTCGGGCCCTTCGGCGTCGGCTGGGTAGCCTATCTGATCACCGGCTTCATCGGCGCCTGCCTGCTGATCTTCGTCGGACGGTTGGTGCGCCGCTGATCGCCGGCAAATGTCGCTATGCGAAAAAGGCCGTGGCGGCATGCGCTGCCGCGGCCTTTTTCTTTACCTCGAAAAGTCTTAGATGACGAAAGACAGGCGGCCGTCGAAATAGCGGCCGCGAAGGGTTTGAGATGGTTACAGTCGTAGACACGATCGCCAGCCGGCCGCGCCCGCGGCATCCCGAGAAGGCGCACCGGCCCGACCAGGAGGTGCTGCGCAAGCCCGACTGGATCCGCGTCAAGGCGCCGGTTTCCAAGGGTTATGCCGAAACGCGCGAGATCGTGAAGTCGCACAAGCTGGTGACGGTGTGCGAGGAGGCCGGCTGCCCGAATATCGGCGAATGCTGGGACAAGAAGCACGCCACCTTCATGATCATGGGCGAGATCTGCACGCGCGCCTGCGCCTTCTGCAACGTCGCGACCGGCATCCCGACCGCGCTCGACCCCGACGAACCGGCGCGCGTGGCGCATGCCGTCAAGCAGATGGGGCTGAGCCACGTCGTCATCACCTCCGTCGACCGCGACGATCTGGCTGACGGCGGCGCACAGCATTTCGCCGACGTCATCCGCGCCATCCGCGCGGCGACGCCCTCGACGACGATCGAGATCCTGACGCCCGACTTCCTGCGCAAGGACGGCGCGCTGGAGATCGTCGTCGCGGCCAAGCCCGACGTCTTCAACCACAATCTCGAAACCGTACCGTCGAACTACCTGACGGTCCGTCCGGGAGCGCGTTATTTCCACTCGATCCGGCTTTTGCAGCGGGTCAAGGAACTCGATCCCTCGATCTTCACCAAATCCGGCATCATGGTCGGCCTCGGCGAGGAGCGGAACGAAGTGCTGCAATTGATGGACGATCTGCGTTCGGCCAATGTCGACTTCATGACCATCGGCCAGTATCTGCAGCCTTCGAAGAAGCACCATCCCGTGATCCGGTTCATCCCGCCGGACGAGTTCAAGTCCTACGAGACCATCGGCAAGACCAAGGGCTTCCTGTTGATGGCATCGAGCCCGCTGACGCGCTCCTCGCACCATGCCGGCGAGGATTTCGCCAGGCTGCGCGCGGCCCGCGAAGCGCAGCTCGCGAAGGCCAGCTGATTTTCAATGCCGAAATTCGAGGCGACACGCCGCGTCGCGCATACGCCGGAAGAGATGTTCGCGCTGGTGGCGGACATCGAGGCCTACCCGCAATTCCTGCCGCTCTGTGAATCGCTCGCCGTGCGCTCGCGCAAGGAGCGTGACGGCCGCACCATCCTGGTCGCCGACATGAGCATCGGCTACAAGGCGATCCGCGAGACCTTCACCACGCAGGTGCTGCTCAATCCGGCCGAGCATGCCATCGACGTCAAATACATCGACGGCCCGTTCAAATATCTCAGCAATATCTGGCGCTTCGACCCGGCCGAAAAAGGCTGCGAAGTGCATTTCTTCATCGACTATGAATTCAAGAGCCGTATCCTCGGCGCGGTGATGGGCACGATGTTCGACCGCGCCTTCCGCATGTTCTCGGAAGCTTTCGAGAAACGCGCCGACGTCATCTATGGTGCAAGGGCGGGCTAATGCTTGTCGCCCAAAAGTGCGCAGCGGTTTTGGGGAACGACATGCATCAAACGAAGACTTAAAGCGCGTCGCCTGAATCCGTTTCAGCGCGACGCGCTTTAACGTTCGCCGAGCGCCCGCAACCCGAGTTGCAGCGCATGCCGCACCGTTTCGTGCCGGATGAATTCGCGGCCCTTTTGGCCGAACAATTGCTGTTCGGCGGCGATCGGCTGACCGGCAAGCGCTATCCCGAACCAAACGAGGCCGACCGGCTTGTCGGCTGAGCCGCCGCTCGGACCAGCGATGCCGGTGACGGCAAGCGAGAGGCTGGCTTGCGAATGCGCCAACGCGCCGGCTGCCATCTCCAGCACCGTCTCGCGCGAAACCGCGCCATGCGCGTCGAGCGTGGCGGCGGAAACGCCGAGCATCTCCATCTTGGCTTCGTTGGAATAGGTGATGAAACCGCGATCGACCACGGCGGAGGAGCCGGCGATGTCGGTCAGTGCGGCGATGATCAGACCGCCGGTGCAGCTTTCGGCCGTCGCCAGCATGATGCCGCGCTGTTGGCAGGCCTGGAGCAGAGCGATAGCGAGTTCGGCGTTGCTCATGCCGGCACCTCTCCCGGATAGACGACGCTGGCGGTGGCGATCGCGGCGATGCCTTCGCCGCGCCCGACAAAGCCCAGCTTCTCGTTGGTTGTCGCCTTGATCGAAATGCGCTCAGGCGCAATGCAGAGCATGGCCGAAAGCGCTTGCGTCATCGCCGCGCGATGCGGCCCGACGCGCGGCGCTTCGCAGATCAGCGTGATGTCGGCATTGGCGATACGGCCGCCACGCTCGCGCACCAGCTTTGCCGCATGCTCGACGAAGATCTTCGAGGCCGCGCCCTTCCATTGCGGGTCCGAGGGCGGGAAATGCGTGCCGATATCGCCGGCGCCGCAGGTGGCGAGCAGCGCGTCGGTCAGCGCATGCAGCCCGACATCGGCATCCGAATGGCCAGAGAGCTTTCGCTCGTAGGGAATGGCGACGCCACAGAGCGTTACATGGTCGCCGGACTCGAACGCGTGCACGTCGTAGCCGTTGCCGGTGCGTATGTCCGGGAAGCGCTGCTGCGCGCTGGAAAGCCGCTGGTCGGCCAATGCAATGTCCCTTGCCCAGGTGAGTTTGACGTTGTCCGGCGATCCGGGAACGATCTTGACCGGGATCTGCGCCCATTCAGCGATCGCCGCATCGTCGGTGAACTCCGTCTTGCCCAGATGATGCGCCTTCTCATGCGCGGCGAGCAGCGGCCAGAACGGAAAGCCCTGTGGCGTCTGCGCCGCATGCAGGCCGGCTCGCGACACCGTCTCGTCGATCATGCCGGTGGCCGATTCCCGCTTCAGCGTATCGGCGACGGGCAACGCCGGCAGCGCGCCCTGGCGCTCGCCGATGGCCTCGATGGTGCGGTCGATCAGCCCAGTGTCGACGAACGGCCGCACGGCGTCGTGCACCAACACTTTTGCGGGCGCCTGATCTCTCAGCGCCAGGAGGCCGAGCCGGACGGACGCCTGGCGCGAAGGGCCGCCGATCACGGTGACAAGACGATCGCCATGCGCCTCGGCCGCGCGTTGGAAGAGTTCGGCGTCGTCGGCATGAATGGCCACGACCACGGGACCGATCATCGGATGCGAGAGGAAGATATCCAGCGTATGCGCAATGACGGCGCGGCCGCCGATGCGCTGATATTGCTTCGGGCCGTCGGTCTGCCCGGCGCGCGCGCCACGGCCGGCGGCGACGATCACCACCCCGATCCCGCCGCTTGGGGACGCCGCTTGCTTTTCGCTTGCCTCGCTCATTCCGATCGGTCCTAGAGCCGGATGATTTCAGGGCGATTCGACCTGAAATCTGAATCCGTCTCTAAATCAAAGAAGTAGATGATGTCGGCCGAAAACCGCTCACACTTTTCGGCATCATGCTCTAGTCGCCGTGATGGCCGAAGGCCAGCTTTTTCCAAAATGCGCCTTAATGTGACGTCATTGCGCGTTGCACAATGCCACACTTCTGGCTAGAGAATGTGCAACGATCGAACATGCTTGGTTTTTGTGCATGGCTGAACTGACCACATTGGCATCGCCACTCGATGTTGGCGGCGTGAGAATCCGCAATCGCGTTTTCCTGGCGCCGATGTCTGGCATCACCGACGAGCCGTTCCGGCAACGCGCCCACGCGCATGGCGCGGGGCTGGTCGTTTCGGAAATGGTGGCAAGCGGCGAACTGGCCAAGGGCAGGGCCGGCTGCGACCTGCGCATCCGCCATTCCGGCCTGCCGGTGCATATGGTTCAGCTCGCCGGCCGCGAGGCCGTCCACATAGGCGAGGGCGCGCGCATAGCGGCGGGCGAGGGCGCCGATATCATCGACATCAACATGGGCTGCCCCGCGAAGAAGGTGACCGGCGGCTATGCCGGCTCGGCGCTGATGCGCGACCTCGACCATGCGCTTTCGCTGATCGACGCGGTGGTCGGCGCCGTGTCGGTGCCGGTGACGGTCAAGATGCGGCTTGGCTGGGACGAAAGCGCGCTCAATGCGCCGATGCTTGCGCGCCGCGCCGAACAGGCCGGCGTCAGGATGGTGACCGTGCATGGCCGCACGCGCTGCCAGTTCTATCAGGGCAAGGCCGACTGGCGCGCCATCGCGCGCGTCAAGGAAGCCGTCTCGATCCCGGTGGTGGCCAATGGCGATGTCGGCTCGCCGGAAGAGGCGGCGACAATCCTCGAACAGTCCGGCGCCGACGCAGTGATGATCGGCCGCGCACATTATGGCGCGCCGTGGACCGCCGGCGGTATTGCCACAGCCGCCGCCGATGCAAGCGCGCAAGCTGTTCCGAGAACGCCGCAGGCGCTCGCGGACTACGTCGTCTCGCATTACGAGGACATGCTCTCGCTCTACGGTATCGAAAGCGGCTTGCGCCAGGCGCGCAAGCATCTCGGCTGGTATCTCGACCGCCATGCTCCCGATGCGTCCGCCGAACAGCGCAAGCGCATTCTCACATCCTTCGAGCCGGGCGACGTCGCCGCCGAGCTGCGCCGCGTGCTCGTCGGCCGCGCGCAATCGACCAGCCTGCGGAGCGCGGCATGAAGGCAGACGTCCCACAGCCGGCTGGTATGGCGGATGCCGCCAATATCGTGCTCAACACCATTCGCCGCCCGGTCATCATGGTCGACCCCGACGGCTTCATCACGTTCGCCAATGCCGATGCCGAGGACTTCTTCCGCTCCAGCGCGACCATGCTCGCCCGCAACACGCTCTCCAAGCTGGTGCCGTTCGGCAGCCCGTTGCTGACGTTGGTCGATCAGGTGCGCGAGCGGCGCGCGCCGGTCAACGAATACCGCGTCGACGTGTCGTCGCCGCGGCTTGGTATCGAAAAGATGGTCGATCTTTATGTCGCGCCGGTGCCGGAGTTTCCAGGCTCCATCGTCGTCATGTTCCAGGAACGGTCGATGGCCGACAAGATCGACCGTCAGATGACGCATCGCGGTGCCGCGCGCTCCGTCACCGGCCTTGCCGCGATGCTCGCGCATGAGATCAAGAACCCGCTCTCCGGCATCCGCGGCGCCGCTCAGTTGCTCGAGCTTTCCGCCTCCGACGAGGACCGCGCGCTGACCCGCCTGATCACGGACGAGACTGACCGCATCGTCTCGCTTGTCGACAGGATGGAGGTGTTCTCCGATGAGCGGCCGATCGAGCGTTATCCGGTCAACATCCACGTCGTGCTCGATCATGTGAAGGCGATTGCCAAGAACGGTTTTGCAAGGCGGATCAAGATCTTGGAGGAGTATGATCCATCATTGCCTCCGGTCTTCGCCAACCGCGACCAGCTGATCCAGGTCTTCCTCAATCTGGTGAAGAACGCCGCCGAGGCGATCGGCGCCGACCCGCAGGGCGAGATCATGCTGTCGACGGCCTTCCGCCCCGGCATCCGCGTCTCGGTGCCTGGGACGCAGGACCGTGTCTCGCTGCCGCTGGAATTCTGCGTGCACGACAACGGGCCCGGCGTGTCCGAGGACATCCTGCCGATCCTGTTCGATCCATTCATCACCACCAAGCCGAACGGCTCCGGACTTGGCCTGGCGCTGGTCGCCAAGATCGTCGGCGAGCATGGCGGCATCATCGAATGCGATTCGACACCGCGCGGGACGACGTTTCGCATCCTGCTTCCAGCCTGGAAGGAAGCCGCGCCCGGCGTTGGCGACGAAGCTGAAGGAGACCGCACATGAGCGCTCGCGGCAATATTCTGGTCGCCGACGACGATGCGGCCATCCGCACCGTGCTCAACCAGGCGCTGTCGCGGGTTGGCCACGAGGTGCGCGTCACCTCGAATGCCTCGACGCTGTGGCGTTGGGTGGCGGCGGGCGAGGGCGACCTCGTCATCACCGACGTGGTGATGCCCGACGAGAACGCCTTCGACATGCTGCCGCGCATCAAGAAGGCGCGGCCCGAACTGCCCGTCATCGTCATGAGCGCCCAGAACACCTTCATGACCGCCATCCGCGCCTCCGAGACCGGCGCCTATGAATATCTGCCGAAGCCGTTCGACCTGACCGAGCTGCTCAACATCGTCAACCGGGCGCTCGCCGAGCCGAAGCGGCCGAAGCTCGATGCCCGCGCGGAAGACCAGCCCGAGACGATGCCGCTGGTCGGCCGGTCGGCCGCCATGCAGGACATCTACCGCATGCTGGCGCGCATGATGCAGACCGACCTCACGGTCATGATCAGCGGCGAGTCCGGCACCGGCAAGGAGCTGGTGGCGCGCGCGCTTCACGAATACGGCCGCCGTCGCGGCGGTCCGTTCGTGGCCATCAACATGGCGGCGATTCCGCGAGACCTCATCGAATCAGAACTGTTCGGCCATGAGAAGGGCGCCTTCACGGGCGCCCAGAACCGCTCCAGCGGCCGTTTCGAGCAGGCCGAGGGCGGCACGCTGTTCCTCGACGAGATCGGCGACATGCCGATGGAAGCGCAGACCCGGCTGCTGCGCGTGCTGCAGCAGGGCGAATACACCACGGTCGGCGGCCGCACGCCGATCAAGACCGACGTCCGCATCGTCGCGGCCACCAACAAGGACCTGCGCACGCTGATCAATCAGGGTCTCTTCCGCGAGGACTTGTTCTACCGCCTCAATGTCGTGCCGCTGCGGTTGCCGGCACTGCGCGAGCGTTCCGAGGACATTCCCGACCTGGTGCGGCATTTCTTCAAGCAGGGCGCCAGCGAGGGCCTGCAGACCAAGCGCATATCGTCCGGCGGCATCGAGCTCATGAAACGCTATCCCTGGCCGGGCAACGTGCGCGAGCTTGAAAATCTGGTGCGCCGGCTGGCCGCCCTCTATTCGCAAGACGAGATTTCATCGGAGATCATCGAATCCGAACTGAAAACCGGCGAAAGGCCGGTCGTGCCCGACGGTGGCGCGCTCATCCCCGACGATCTGTCGATCGGCCAGGCGGTCGAGCATTTCCTGCAGCGTTATTTCGCCTCCTTCGCCGGCGAATTGCCGCCGGCCGGGCTTTACCAGCGTATTCTTGCCGAGGTCGAATATCCGCTGGTGCTGGCTTCAATGACGGCGACGCGCGGCAATCAGATCAAGGCGGCGGAGCTTTTGGGGCTCAACCGCAACACGCTGCGCAAGAAGATCCGCGAACTCGGCGTCAACGTCTACAAATCGGCCAGGCAGCCCTAGAGCCGGATGATTTCAGGTCGAATCGACCTGAAATCTGAATCCGGCTCTAAATCAAAGAGATAGAGCATGATGTCGTCCGAAAACCGCTTCACACTTTTCGGCATCATGCTCTAGCGTCACCTCGTCCTTCGGCGAATTTTGTCTGGGAAAGATTATCTTCCCGGCCACACTTGTTGCATAATCGCCACAATGCGTTGCATACATCCGACGCGATGACCGACTCTGTACCGCGACATGGCAGCTGAGGCTCCGACCCTGAACCAACCGCTTTTCAACCAGACCGGCACGCGTGAAGGGCGACGGTTGCTGGCGTTGCCAGGCGTGGTCGCGATTGCCGGAGCGATGATAACGGCGGCCATCTCGTTCGCGATCCTGGTCGGCGCAACGCCGATCGCGCCGACCGCGGACGCGACGTGGGCCTTGATCGCGGCCAATGCCGTCTTTGTCCTGTTCCTCATCGCCTTGATCGCCCGCGAGGTGCGCCGCATCGTCCTGGCGCGGCGCCACGGCAGGGCCGCCTCGCGGCTGCATGTGCGCATCGTCGCGATGTTCGCGCTGGTTGCCGCCATTCCGGCCATCATGGTGGCGATCATCGCCTCGATCACGCTCGATATCGGCCTCGACCGCTGGTTCGAACTCCGCACCAAGACGATCGTCAACTCGTCGCTGTCGATTGCCGACGCCTATGTGCAGGAGAACGCGCGCAACCTGCAGGGCACGACATTGTCGATGGCATACGATCTCGATGCCTCGCGCACGCTTTACGGTCTCGACCGAGCCGGTTTCCTCGATCTGTTGAACAAGGAAGCCGTCGGGCGCGGACTGGCGCATGCGGCCCTGATCAAGCCGGACGGCTCGTTCGTCATGAACGCCAAGACCGATGCCGATTTTCCCATGCCCGAGCCGCCCTCGGGGGCTGTCGACACCGCGGCCGACGGCAAGCCGGTGCTGATAGAACCGCGCACCCGCAACATCATGGGCGCCATCATCAAGCTGCGCGAGATTGAAGGGCTTTACCTCTATACCATCCGGCTGGTCGATCCCGACGTGATCAAGGCGCGCCAGATCGTCAGGTCCAACACCGACGAATACCGCAATCTCGAGGACAACCGCCGAACCTCGCAGGTCGCCTTCGCGCTGCCTTATCTGTCGCTCACGCTGATCATCACGCTCTCGGCGATCTGGACCGGCATCGCGGTCGCCGACCGGATCGTGCGGCCGATCCGTCAGCTGATCGGCGCGGCCGACGAAGTGGCGACCGGCAATCTCGACGTTGCCGTTCCCGTGCGCCAGTCCGATGGCGACGTCGCCTCGCTCGGCGAGACCTTCAACAACATGATCCTCGAGCTCAAATCGCAACGCAACGAGTTGGTGTCGGCCAAGGATCTGATCGACGAGCGGCGTCGCTTCTCCGAGGCGGTGCTGGAGGGCGTCACCGCCGGCGTCATCGGCGTCGATCCCTACGGCATCATCACCATCGTCAACCGCTCGGCCGAGACCATGCTGGCGATTTCGGCAAACGCGACGCTCGGCCAGAACCTTTCGGCGGTCCTGCCGCTTGTCGGCCGCGTCTTCGAGATCGGACGGCAGTCCGGCAAGCCGGTCTATCGAGAGCAGGTGACCTTCTTCCGCACCGGCCTGGAGCGCACCTTCAATGTGCAAGTCACGGTCGAGGCCGGCGACGACGGCGAGGAAGAGAAATCCTACGTGGTCACCGTCGACGACATCACCGATCTCGTCCAGGCGCAGCGTTCGTCGGCCTGGGCGGATGTAGCGCGGCGCATCGCGCATGAGATCAAGAACCCGCTGACGCCGATCCAGCTTTCGGCCGAGCGCATCAGGCGCCGCTACGGCAAGGTCATCACCGAGGACCGCGAGGTCTTCGACCAGTGCACCGACACCATCATCCGCCAGGTCGAGGACATCGGCCGCATGGTCGACGAATTCTCGGCCTTTGCCCGCATGCCGAAGCCCGAGATGAAGACGATAGACCTGCGTGAATCGCTGCGCGAGGCGTCCTTCCTGGTCGAGGTCAGCCGCTCCGACATCGCCTTCGAGCGCGATTTCGGCAGCGAGCCGTTGAAAGGCACTTTCGACAGCCGGCTGATGGCGCAGGCCTTCGGCAACGTCATCAAGAACGCCGCCGAGGCGATCGACGGACTTGATGCGCAACACCGTTCGGACGGCACAATCCGGATTCACGCCGGGCGCCAAGATGGCGCCATACGAATCGACGTTATCGACAACGGCAAGGGGCTGCCGCGCGAGAATCGCCAAAGGCTTCTCGAGCCCTATATGACGACACGCGAGAAGGGCACCGGGCTTGGTCTCGCTATCGTCAAGAAGATCGTGGAGGACCATGGCGGCCGTCTCGAATTGCATGACGCGCCAGCGGATTTCCATGGTGGCCGGGGCGCGATGATCTCGATCATCCTGCCCCCGGCAACGATCGTAGCCGCGCCGCCACGCGGTGAAGGTCGAAGCGAACACGAACGAGAAACTGAAAAGGTCGGTAATGGCGTCTGACATTCTCATCGTCGATGACGAGGAAGACATCCGCGAACTTGTCGCCGGTATCCTGAGCGACGAGGGTCATGAAACCCGCACGGCGCATGACGCCGACAGCGCGCTTGCGGCAATCGCCGATCGCGCGCCGCGATTGATTTTCCTCGACATCTGGCTGCAGGGCTCGCGCCTCGACGGACTGGCGCTCCTCGACGAAATCAAGACCATGCATCCGAACATGCCGGTGGTGATGATTTCCGGCCACGGCAACATCGAGACGGCGGTGTCGGCCATCCGGCGCGGCGCTTACGACTTCATCGAGAAGCCGTTCAAGGCCGATCGCCTCATCCTAGTTGCCGAGCGCGCGCTGGAAACCTCCAAGCTGCGGCGCGAGGTTTCCGACCTCAAGCAGCGCAGCGGCGAGACCTTCGATCTGATCGGCATGTCGTCGGCGATGAGCCAGTTGCGGCAGACCATCGAGCGCGTCGCGCCCACCAACAGCCGCGTCATGATCGTCGGTCCCTCAGGCTCCGGCAAGGAACTGACGGCGCGCGCCATCCACACATTATCGTCGCGCAAGGCCGGCCCGTTCGTCACGCTGAGCGCGGCCACCATCACGCCTGAGCGCATGGAGATCGAGCTGTTCGGCACCGAATCGAACGGCACCGAACGCAAGGTCGGCGCGCTGGAAGAGGCGCATCGCGGCATCCTCTACATCGACGAAGTCGCCGATATGCCGCGCGAAACGCAGAACAAGATCCTGCGCGTGCTGGTCGAGCAGCAATTCGAGCGGGTAGGCGGCACCAAGCGCGTCAAGGTCGATGTCCGCATCATCTCTTCGACCTCGCAGAATCTCGAGGCGATGATCGCCGACGGCCGGTTCCGCGAGGACCTTTACCATCGCCTGGCGGTGGTTCCGGTCATGGTGCCGGGGCTCGCCGAGCGCCGCGAGGACATTCCCTACCTCGTCGACAATTTCATGAAGCAGATCGCGCGCCAGGCCGGCATCAAGCCGCGCCGCATCGGCGACGATGCGCTGGCGGTGCTGCAGGCGCACAACTGGCCGGGCAACGTTCGCCAGTTGCGCAACAATGTCGAGCGATTGATGATCCTGGCGCGCGGCGAAGAGGCAGATGCGCCGATCACCGCCGATCTTCTGCCCTCCGAGATCGGCGACGTGATGCCACGCACACCCAACCAGTCGGACCAGCACATCATGGCGCTGCCGCTGCGCGAGGCTCGCGAGCAATTCGAGAAGGACTATCTGATCGCCCAGATCAACCGCTTCGGCGGCAACATCTCGAAGACGGCCGAGTTCATCGGCATGGAGCGCTCCGCCTTGCATCGCAAGCTGAAGTCGCTCGGTGTGTAAGCAATTCCAGGAAAAGTGCGCAGCGGTTTTCCGTCCGGAATTGCGTAAACTCTCTAGACCGACTTGGCCCACGAGATTGTTCATTACGGCAGGGGCGGAATCGCCTAAGAAAGCCGGACATTTCCCTGAGGATGCCCATGCCGCGCATTGCCTATGTCAACGGGCGCTATGTCGTTCATGCCCAAGCCAGCGTCCATATCGAGGACCGCGGCTACCAGTTCGCCGACGGCGTCTACGAGGTCTGCGAGGTGGCGCGCGGCCATATCGTCGACATGCCGCGCCATCTTGCCCGGCTCAAGCGCTCGCTGAAGGAACTGTCGATCGCCTGGCCGGTCTCCGAGGGTGTCCTGCCGATGCTTTTGCGCGAGGTGGTCAACCGCAATGGCGTGGTCAACGGCCTTGTCTATGTGCAGGTGACGCGCGGCGTTGCCAGCCGCGAGTTCGTGTTTCCGCCCGCGGGCACGAGACCTGCCCTGGTCATAACCGCCAGAAAGGCCGATCCGACCGCGGGGGCGAAGCGGGTGGAGACCGGCATCAAGGTCGTCACCGTCCCCGAGAATCGCTGGGACCGCGTCGATATCAAGAGCACGGGCCTGTTGCCCAATGTGCTCGCCAAGCAGAAGGCCAAGGAGGCCGGCGCCCAGGAAGCCTGGTTCGTCGACACCGACGGCAACGTCAAGGAAGGTGGCTCGTCCAACGCATGGATCGTCACCCGGGACGGCGTCCTTGTGACCCGACCCGCCGAGCACGGCATCCTGCGCGGCATCACCCGCACGACGCTGTTCGATGTCGCCGCAAAGCTTGGCCTCAAGATCGAGGAGCGCGGTTTCTCGGTCGCCGAAGCCAAGGCCGCCAGGGAAGCGTTCATCAGCTCGGCGACGACAATCGCCATGCCGGTGGTCGAAATTGACGGCGCGCCGATCGCAAATGGCCATCCCGGTTCCATGACACTTTCGTTGCGGCAGGCATTTTTTGACGTTGCGGAAAAAAGTCCAGCCTGATAACCGCACAACTGGAATTAACCTCAACTATCTCATTCTGCTTGCCATTGTGTCGGCAAGAGGGGGTTTGCGCGCTTGACAGGTGCTGCGTAATTTGGCGCATTGGCACGCAAACCAAGGGGATCGGCGAAAGACAAGAAAAATGGCGGAACGATCGCAAAACCTTCAGGACCTGTTCCTGAATTCAGTTCGCAAGAGCAAAAATCCACTTACCATCTTCCTCATCAACGGCGTGAAGCTGACCGGCGTCGTCACTTCGTTCGATAATTTTTGTGTGTTGTTGCGGCGTGACGGGCACTCCCAGCTCGTCTACAAGCACGCCATTTCCACGATCATGCCGAGCCAGCCGGTTCAGATGTTCGATGGCGAGGAAAGCCAGGGCGCCTGATTGGCACGCGATAAGGACGCGGACCGCAGCGTTCGCGGAAAACAAGGACATCAACTCGGGCCGGAATCCAAGGATCCGACCCGGGCTGTCGTTATTGTGCCGGTGCTCACCCGCCAACCGCGCGGCGACGACGAGTCGAGCCGTCCGCGGCTGAGCCGTTCGGCGGATGCCCGCCACGACGAAGCGGTCGGGCTTGCCAGCGCCATCGATCTCAATCCGGTTCACACGGCGGTGGTGACGGTCGCCGACCCGCGCCCGGCGACGCTGCTCGGCAGCGGCAAGGTGGCCGAGTTCGCGGATATCGTGAAGGAACGCAAGGCGGAGCTGGTCATCGTCGACCATCCGCTGACGCCGGTGCAACAGCGCAATCTCGAAAAGGAACTGAACGCCAAGGTGCTCGACCGCACCGGGCTCATTCTCGAGATATTCGGCGAGCGGGCCCGCACCAAGGAAGGCACGCTGCAGGTCGAGCTCGCCCATCTCAACTACCAGAAGGGCCGCCTGGTGCGGAGCTGGACCCACCTTGAGCGGCAGCGCGGCGGGGCCGGCTTCCTCGGCGGTCCGGGCGAAACCCAGATCGAATCCGACCGTCGCATCCTGCAGGACAAGATCACCAAGCTGAAGCACGAGCTGGAAACCGTGCGGCGCACGCGTGACCTGCATCGCGCAAAGCGCAAGAAGGTGCCATTCCCGGTGGTGGCGATCGTCGGCTACACCAATGCCGGCAAGTCGACGCTGTTCAACCGGCTGACCGGGGCAGGGGTGCTGGCCGAGGACATGCTGTTTGCCACCCTCGACCCCACGTTGCGGCGCGTTCGGCTGCCGCACGGCACGCCGGTCATCCTGTCGGATACGGTGGGTTTCATCTCCGACCTGCCGACGCATCTGGTGGCGGCCTTCCGGGCAACGCTGGAAGAAGTCGTCGAAGCCGATCTGGTGCTGCATCTGCGCGACATCTCCGATCCGGACACGGCCGCCCAGGCCGAGGATGTCGAACGCATCCTTGCCGATCTCGGCGTCGACGCCGCCGACGCGAACCGCGTGATCGAGGTCTGGAACAAGATCGACCTGCTCGATGAGGGCAACCGCGAACGGCTGCTGGCCGAAGGGGCGAGCGGCAGGACGCCACCGATCGCCATTTCGGCGGTGACCGGCGAAGGACTGGACACGCTGAAAGCGCTCATCGAGACACGCGTGTCGGGCGAGCTGGAAACGATGACGGTGACCTTGAGCCCGGCTCAGCTCGGCAATGTCGACTGGCTCTACCGCAACGGCGACGTCGTTTCGCGCACCGACAATGAAGACGGCAGCGTCACCCTTTCGCTGACGGCCACGCACAGCGCCAGGCAGGAGATCGAGAGCCGCCTGAACCGCAAGAGCGGCGGCTAAGAGGCTGTTTATTTGGCGCTTTTGGCCTGCTGCCAGAGCGCTTCCATCTCGTCGAGCGTCGCCTCTTCCAGCGAACCGCCCGAAGCCTCCAGGGCCTGCTCGACATAGTGGAAGCGCGAGCGGAATTTGTCGTTGGTGCCGCTGAGCGCCGCTTCGGAATCCAGCTTAAGATGGCGGCCGAGATTGACCACGGCAAACAGCATGTCGCCGAACTCGTCCTTGATCGGAGCCGCGTCACCGGTGGCCAGTGCCTCGCGCAATTCGCCGATCTCCTCCTCGATCTTGTCGAGGATCGGGGCTGCCTCGCTCCAGTCGAAGCCGACGCGCGCTGCTTTCTCCTGCAGCTTGAGCGCGCGGGTCAGGGCAGGGAGCGCCACCGGCACGCTGTCGAGAAAACCTTTGCCGTGATCTTCCGGATCGAGCCCACGCGCGATGCGGGCGGCGCGCTTCTCGGCTTTTTCGGCGGCCTTGATCTTCTCCCACATGCCCTTGGCCATGCCGGCGCTGCGCGCCTTCTCGTCGCCGAAGACATGGGGATGGCGTCGGATCATCTTGGTGGTGATGGCCTCGACGACATCGCCGAAAGCGAATTCGCCGATCTCCTCGGCCATCTGCGCATGGTAGACGACCTGCAGCAGCAGATCGCCCAGCTCCTCGCGCAGATCGTCGAAATCGCCGCGCGCGATCGCGTCGGCCACCTCATAGGCTTCCTCGATCGTATAGGGCGCGATGGTCGAGAAATTCTGCTCGATATCCCAGGGGCAGCCGGTTTTCGGCGCCCTGAGCGCCGCCATGATCTCGATCAGCCGGGAAATGTCTTTCGAGGGTTTCATCTTGCGAACCCTAGCGCGCAGCACGGCGGGCTACCAATCCCGCCGGCCGGCAAAAGCCTATTGTCCACAGTTGCGCGCGGGCTCTAGTCGAGCACCGAGACGATCGCCTTGGCGAGATCGTCCATGCCATCCTCCGGCAGACCGGCCACGTTGATGCGGCTGTCGCCGACCATATAGACGGCGTGCTCGGTGCGCAGGCGCTCGACCTGCGCCTCGGTCAGCCCAAGCCTTGAAAACATGCCGCGATGGCTGGCGACGAAGTCGAAGCGATCGGAGTTGGACTGCCGGCGCAAAGCCTCGGCGAAAGTGACGCGCAGCCTGAGCATGCGCAATCGCATCTCCTCGAGCTCCGTCTCCCAATCCTTCTTCAGGCCGGCATCTTCAAGCACCATGCGCACCGCCGCCGCGCCGTGATCAGGCGGCATCGAATAGAGCGCGCGCGCCGCCGCCAGCATCTGGCTCATCGCCACATCCGCCTGCGGGCCGTCCTTGGCCATGATCATCGCGGCGCCCACGCGGTCGCGATAGACGGCGAAATTCTTCGAGCAACTCGAGGCGACGACCATTTCCGGAACTTTGCCGGCCAGCAGCCGCAGGCCGGCGGCGTCGGCGTCCAGGCCTTCGCCAAAACCCTGATAGGCAATGTCGACAAAGGGCAGCAGGCCGCGCTCCAGGAGAACATCGGCGACCTTGGCCCACTGAGCGGCATCGAGATTGGCGCCGGTCGGGTTGTGGCAGCAGCCATGCAGCAACACGACATCGCCGCTGTTGGCGCTCCTGAGCGTCGCCAGCATCTCGTCGAAGCGGACGGTGCCCGAAGCGGCATCGAAATAGGGATAGTCGCGGACCTGCAAACCGGCGGCGCGCATCACCGGCAGGTGGTTCGGCCAGGTCGGGTCGGACAGCCAGACAGTCGCGCCGGGACGCGTGCGCTGCAGAAGCTCGGCAACCAGCCTGAGCGCGCCGGATCCGCCCGGTGCCTGCGCCGCCCGGATGCGCGAATGGTCGGCCTTTTCGCCAAAGGCGAGATTGATCATGGCGGTGTTGAAGCTGGTATCGCCGGCAAGGCCGAGATAGGTCTTGGTGTCCTGGCTGGCCAGCAGCCGCTTCTCGGCCTCGCGCACGGCGCGCATCACCGGCGTCCTACCGTTGATGTCCTTGTAGACGCCGACCCCTAGGTCGACTTTGCCCGGCCGTGGATCGCTGCGGTAGAGGCCGATCAGGGCGAGGATCTTGTCGGCGGGCGCGGGCTGCAGGGTCTCGAACATCGAAAAGGACTCCAATGGCGGCGAAGTGATACGCAAATCGATCCCGCCGCGCCAGCGGTTTCCTCCGCGCCGGCGACATACAAAAGAAGGCCGGGCAGGGGATTAAAATCCCTACATGCTCCGTAAACAGGGCATGAAACGGTCGATGGCACGCTTCGATATTGTCGGGCAGTTGGGGTCGCTGCGGCGCTATGCGCGCTCGCTGACGCGCGACAGCACTGAGGCCGAGGATCTCGTCCATGACGCGCTGGTGCGCGCCTATGAGCGGCGCGCGACCTTTCGCTCGGGTGGCAATCTGCGCGCTTGGCTCCTGGCGATCACGCACAACATCTTCATCGACCGCATGCGCTCGCGCCGCTCCGAGGCGGCGCGCATCGAACAGGCCGGCCTTGTCGCCGACCAAAGCGTGCCGGCGTCGCAGGACCATTCGGTGCGCCTGTCGCAGGTCCGGGAAGCGTTTCTTTCGCTCCCCGAAGAACAACGCTCGGCCCTGCACCTCGTCGCCATCGAAGGGCTGTCCTATCAGCAGGCCGCCGAAGCCATCGGCGTGCCGCTCGGAACCTTGATGTCGCGCATCGGCCGCGGGCGTGCCGCGCTGCGTGAAATGGAAGAGGGCGCGGCGCCGAAAGCCAAGCCTCATCTCAGGATCGTGGGAGACGATCAATGACCGCCATTGTCGACCCCGTAACCGATGCCGACCTCGACGCCTATGTCGACGATCAGCTGGATGTCGCCCGCCGCATAGAGGTCGAGGCGCACCTCGCCGCGCGCCCGGAAGTGGCCGCGCGTGTAATGTCCGACCTGAGGACGCGCGACGAGTTGCGCGTCGCGCTTGCCGGACCGGTCGGCAGGGCGCGTCCGGCCACGACCGAAGCGGCGCGGCGACTGGAAAGGGCGCTTGCCAGGGGGCGTATCCTCGCCGTGCTGCAGCGGGCAGCGGCCGCGGCCGTGCTGGTCGCGGCGGGCTGGCTGGCCAACGGCATTTTCGGGCCGATCACTGTCACCAAGGTGGTCGCCTCGACGCAGCCACCGGCCTATGTCGAGGATGCGGTCAGGGCGCACCGGACGACTTTGGTGCGCGAGACGATGCCGTCGCAGCAGGAGGCGCCGGGCTACGATGCCGACGAGATCCGCGCCGCCACGGCGATCGTCATGCCGTCGCTGCCCGGCGACTGGAAGATCCGCGACGTCCAGGTCTACCCCTCGCAATTCGGGCCGAGCGTCGAGGTGGCGGTCGAGACCAAGGACCTCGGTCTTGTCTCGCTGTTCGCCATCAGGCCGGGCACGTTCGACGTCGTGAAGCCGACGGTCGCGCCCTCCGATGACATTTCAACTGCGTATTTCCAGATCGGCGAGGTCGCGTATGCGGTGGTCGGACGTAGCGACGCCGGCACTCTCGACCGTGCCGCCGAAAAGCTAGCCAGAACTCTCTATTGAAAACAGACCCACTACCGAGAACCAAGGAGAACCAAATGAACAGCCCCAATCTGGGATACCGAATGGGCACCGGCGTCCAGGCCGGAGCCGTCTATGACGAGGGCCTGCGCAAGCATATGCTGCGCGTCTACAACTATATGGGCCTCGGTCTCGTCGTCACCGGCCTCGTCGCCTTCTTCGTGGCTTCGACGCCGGCGCTCTATGTGCCGATCTTCTCCAGCCCGCTGAAGTGGGTGGTGATGCTGGCGCCGCTCGCCTTCGTCATGCTCTTCTCGTTCAGGATGCAGACCATGTCGGCCTCGGGCGCGCAGGCAATGTTCTGGGCTTTCTGCGCCGTGATGGGCCTGTCGCTTGCCTCCGTCTTCCTGGTCTTCACCTCGACCAGCATCGCGCGCACCTTCTTCATCGCCGCCACGATGTTCGGCGCCACCAGCCTCTACGGCTATACGACCAGGCGCGACCTGACGCAGTTCTCGTCCTTCCTGATCATGGGCCTGATCGGCGTGGTCATCGCCAGCCTGGTCAACCTGTTCCTCGGCTCGACCGCGCTGCAGTTCGCCATCTCGGTGATCGGCATTGCCGTCTTCATCGGCCTCACCGCCTGGGACACGCAGACGATCAAGGAGCAGTACGCCGAGAACTTCGACGCGGAATCGCAGCAGAAGCTCGCCGTCTTCGGCGCCTTCTCGCTCTATCTGAACTTCATCAACATCTTCCAGCTGCTCCTGAATTTCACCGGCGAGCGCGAATAGTCCGGGCCGTAGCAGGCAACACTGCTGGACCTCGGCGTGGCCGGAGGGGAACCTCCGGCCGTTTTTGTCCCGCGCCCAAAGCGTCCGCGACCAAGGTAGGATCTGCCTGCCGCGCTTGAGTCCACCCGCGGCCTTTTGCTAGCCTGACGGCCAGACCAGCCAGCCGGCGAGGACGCAATGGAACAGGTGACGCTTCACGCTGACGGGATCTCGGCGACCATCGTCGGGCAGGGAGCCGAGCTGGTCTCGCTGCGCGATGGCGACGGCACCGAGCTTCTGTGGCAGGCAGGGCCGGCCTGGCGCCGCCATTCGCCGGTCCTGTTCCCGATCGTCGGCCGCCTGAAGGGCGATCAGCTGCGCCATCGGGGCCAAACCTATCCGATGACGCAGCATGGCTTTGCCCGCGACCGGCGCTTTGCCTGGACGGAGCAGGGGCCCGCCTCCTGCACATTGGTCCTGTCGGATGACGCCGAGACCCGGACGCACTACCCCTTCGCCTTTCGTCTCGCCATCGGCTACGAGCTGAAACCCCGGCAGCTCGGCGTGACCTTCGAGATCACCAATACCGGCGACGAGCCGCTGCCGGCCTCGATCGGCGCGCATCCGGCGTTCAACTGGCCGCTACTGCCGGAACTGCCCAAGGAAGCCTATCGGCTGACCTTCGCCGACAATGAAGCGGCGCCGGTGCGCCGCCTGAAGGACGGCCTGCTGCTGCCGGACCCGCAAACCACTCCCATCGAGGGAAAGACGCTGCCGCTGTCCGAAAAACTGTTCGTCGACGACGCCGTCATCCTCGACAAGCCGGTGAGCAACAGCGTGCGCTACGCCGCCGAGCGCGGGCCGGCCATCGAGATGTCATGGCAAGGGTTCAACGAGCTCGGCATATGGTCCAAGCCCGGCGGCGCGCCGTTCCTGTGCATCGAGCCATGGCACGGCATCGCCAGTCCCATCGACTTCGACGGCGAGTTTGCCGACAAGCCTGGCGTCATGCGGATCGAGCTGGGCGCCCGGCGCGTGCTGAGCTACCGGATTGGCCTTAGCCGGGAACCGTAGAGCATGGCATACGCCATCAAGGCCGAGATCGAGGACCCGCGGGCGGAAACCTTCGTCTTCGCCGCCCAGAAGACCATGTATGGCGGCAAGCACATCGCGGAAGGCGATGTCATCTTCCTGTTCGCCAGCGAGAATGAAGGCGGGCAGGGGCTTGTCGCGCGGGGCGTGGTGACCTCATCGGAGGCCACCCCGAGACGTCCCGATCTCGAACGGCAGACCCCGCGCGTCAGTGTCTCCGTCCGCCGTACCGCCCTGGCGACGAAACGGTTGGGCCGCAATGAGCTCAAGCGCTTCAGGGACTGGCAGGACGGCCGGCCCGAGACCGAGCTCAACTTCAAATTCTACCGCCAGGCGACGAACAAGATCGTCGGCATCTCAGACGGGGCGGCCGCGTTTCTCGATAGCTCTTTCTAGCGACCGTATGTCTGCCTCCAAAAGGAAAGCCCGGCGCGAGGGCCGGGCTTACAGTAGGCAGTCCTGATCGATCGTCAGTTGCCGAACTTGTAGCTCAGCCGCGCCATGACCGCATCGGCCCGGGCTTTGATCTTGAAAGTCTCCGGATTGTTGCCGTGCTGGCCGTTATCGTCATAGACATTCGGTCCCGTGCCGGTCTTGGATCCGAGATCGATATGCGTGTAGTCGATCCCAAGGATCAACTTGTCGGTCAGGGCGTAGTCGATACCCGCGCCTATCGCATAGCCGTTTTGCCATCCGCTTTGGTCGTAGCTCACGCCCCGGTTCGCATAACAGCAGTCGTGGGCGTTGAAGCTGACTTCACCGCCCGCGTAGCCGCCCTTGGCATAGACCATGAAGCGATCGAAGGCATAGCCAACTCGACCGACCACCGTTGCGTAGTGCTTCAGCTTGCCGGTCTCGGTGTCGCTATCCGGGAAGTAGGGGCTGGTGATGGTCTTGTCGATGCCGGTGGCAGTCCAGGTCGCCTCGCCGCCGAAGACGAACTGGTCCCATTGGGACTGGTAGCCGATGTGCGCGCCACCCGCGATATTCGTATCGCTGAAGCCGAAGTCTGAGCCTGGCCCGCCCGGAGTGATGGTATCAGTGAAAAATCCACCGTCCGGCTGCTGTATATCCGTCGCTTTGATGTGGCCGTTGGCAACACCGATATGCGCGCCGGCATAAAAGCCGCTCCAGTCATAGGCCGAGCCTGCAACCGGGCCAGCCATATCCGCAGCCGAAGCGGCGGTCGCGCTGAGCCCCGCCAGCGCGGCAATTGCGATAAGTCTCTTCACTGAATTCCTCCGATCCACCCAAATCCCATCGGAGCTTTAACATAGACGAATATTTGAAAATAAAGTGTGATGAATTAGCCGCACCGTTTATAAATCAGAATGACTCACACACGTGTTTCTAAAACAGTAAGAACTAATATATCATGGCAGAACTAGTCTTGACCGTCCAAATATCAAGAAGTTTCTACATTTGGCGAACGATAGCGCCGATCGCGTTGACGAGAAGTCGTGAAGCGGTGAGGGCGGAGAGGCCGTCAATGTCGGCGGGTGGGTAGAATTCGACGAGGTCGAACCCCGAGATCCTGGCCCGCTTGCCGAGCCCCGAGATCAGGTCGATCGCCTGCGTGTAGGTGAGGCCGCCAGGCGTGCGGGCGGCCACGCCCGGCATGATCGAGGGATCGAGACCGTCGCAGTCGAGGGTGACGACGACATGCGCGCCTTCCGGAATGTGGCGCAAAGCGGCTTCGACGCCGTGGGCATGAACCTCGCGGGCCGTGACGAAGCGGCTGCCGAAGCGCCGCGCCGCTTCGATGTCCGCGAGACGCGCGCTGCCGACGCTGCGCAGGCCGACCTGCACCATGCCGGCGACATGCGGCATCTCACTCGCCCGGCGCATCGGGCTCGAATAGCCGTAGCGTTCGCCACGCACCTCGTCGCGCCAGTCGATATGGGCGTCGATCTGCAGGACCCAGACCGGCCTGTGATCGGCAAAGCCGGCGAGGAAAGGGATGGTGGCCGAACAGTCGCTGCCAAGCAGGATCGGTACGGCCGGCATGGACAGCACCTCCCGCGTCTTTGCCTCGATCCGGCTCCTGTTGCCGGCATTGTCATTGATGGCGGTCGCGACGTTGCCGACATCGACGCAGCAGACCGGCCGGCCGGCGAACAGCGGACCGCCGAGATCGAAATCCCAATGCTCGACCAGCGGGGCATCCTCCTGGCTCGCCCCGCGGATGGCGTCGGCTGCCGAGACATCGCCACCACTGTGCTCGCCGGGATAAGCGCTGCAGTGATTGGCCCCGAAGATCACCGCCCTGGGCAAATGCCCGTCACTGAGTTGATCCGGAAGATCGAGAAAGGAAGGCGAGGCGGTCATTTTCTGGATGCCTTTGTTGTTGCGCCGCAGCGCGACGGGCAGGGTAGTTGCTTTAGCCCGGAGTTTTGCGACAATTCTCATCTCGGCGACAAGATGGGGTGCGGCGATGAAGAGTGTTCTGATGCTTGCGGGGTGCTGGTTGCTTCTTGCCACCCTATCGCCGGCGGTGGCCGATGAGAAACTGCGCGCTTCGGACAAGGCAGCGCTTGCCGAATGCCTGAAATATGTCGCCGATTTTCCCGGCGATGTCCCTGGGGTGAACGACACACCGAGGCCGGCCATCCATATCGACAACGCGATCAAGCTCGCCGGGCACGAGCCTGCCTCATGCATCAACTACGTGACAGAGCTGTGTTCCTTCGAGAGCGATGACGGCCGGTCGCAACTGGGACTGATCGATTGCGCCAACCGCGAGGTCAGCGTGTGGGAGGATCGTCTCAACACCACCGATGCGGCGCTGATGGCCAAGGCCGCGCCCAAGGCGCGTGAAGGCTATCGCAAGATGCAGCGCGCCTGGATCGCCTACCGCGATGCGAGGTGCGCGGCGGAAGGGTCCGCCGAAACCGTCAACAGCGATCGTCAGGGCAACATCATCGTCAGCTGCGCGCTTGACGCGACGGCCCGGCAGGCGCTCATCCTCGATGACGAGCTGTCGGATCTGCAGTAATCGGGCCGAGCGAGAGGTGTCGAAGGCTATTATCGTTTCCGGAGGTATGATGCCAAAATTCTCATGGCGGGCAGGGCTCATTTTCGGCCTGTGCGCAACGCCTGTCGCCCTGCTGCTGGCGCTCTTCTCCGCCGGATCGGGGCACGGCGACTGGGTGTTGGCGCGCGCGCTCTATCCGGTACCCATGCTGGTGACACTCTTGACCGACAAAACCGTCACCGGCCTCTCCGTGGGGCTGGCCCTGGCACAGTTTCCTGCCTATGGAGCATTCGTTGCCCCCGGCGGCAGCATCCGATGGCTGGCGATTGGCCTTGCCCATCTCGTCGCGGTCGCAGCTGCCTTCAGCGGACTTCTCGACTATTACTAACGCGAGGACTGTGAATACGATCGGTCCTCCCGACTTCTCACGAGCGAACGCGGATGACCGTCTTTCCGGCCCGTCGCTCAGTCGAATTGAAGGTAGCGATTGCATCTTCCAGGGACGAGACCTTGCCAATGTTGGTCCGCAATCTTCCGTCCCTGATCCGCTGAACTATCTCCGAAAGCTGGGCGCGATCAGCCTCGACGACGAAGTCGATCGTCAGGCCGTCGGCAGGTCGAATATCCGTCGGTCCGACGGCAGTCACAAGCATTCCTCCGGCGCGGATCAGCGCTGCCGACCGCTTCTGGACATCGCCGCCGATGACGTCGAACACCAGATCGACGCCGCCGACGTCTTCCAGGCTGTCGTTCCCGAGGTCGACGAATTCATTTGCCCCGAAGTCGAGGGCCTTCTGGCGGTCGGCGGCGCGGCCTGTGCCGATGACATAGGCTCCCGCCTCTCGTGCAAGTTGCGTCACGACCGAACCGACGGCGCCGGCGGCGCCATGCGCAAGCACGCTCTGCCCGGCCTGAAGACGGCCATGCTGGAACAGGCCCTGCCACGCGGTCAGGCCCGAGATCGGCAGGCTCGCGCCAACCGTGAAGTCGACATCGCCGGGCAGCGGCGCGAGGTTGCGTGCCTCCATGGCGACATACTCGGCGAGTGTGCCGTCGCGATGCCAGTCCGACAGGCCGAATACCCGCTGACCGATCGAAAGCCCGGTTGTCCCATAGCCGAGGGCAGTGATCACACCGGCCAGCTCGTGGCCGAGGATCGACGGCGTCCGGTCACGGAAGGCCCGATCGGCCCAGGTCGAAGGCCACTCTAGTTCGGTGTTGACGAATCCCGCCGCATGAACCTGAACGACGACATCGTTTATCGCGGCTTGCGGCTCGGGCCGCTCCACCAGTTTCATCCCGGCCGTTCCCGAAGCCTGCTCCGTGACAACGATTGCTTTCATCGGAATTGCCTTTTCTCTGGTCTGTCTCTTCGGTGGAAATGCTGCCCGCTGGCCGGTATGAATGGCATGCGGGTTGCGTTCATTGATGATTTCGACTGTCGCAGCACCGGATAAAAATTGCCAATAGCCGGCATGTATAGTTTCCATGCCGGTTGGTAATTGTTTCGCGCGATGGCGCTGGCTCGCTCGGAAGCGGCACAGGGAGAGCGGCGAGGGCAGAACAATGGAACTCAACCAGATTCGATATTTCCTGAACCTGGCGGACACTCTCAACTTCACCGAAGCCGCCATGCGCAGCGGGGTCTCCCAGCCCACGCTCACCCGCGCGATCCAGCGACTCGAACAAGAGCTGGGCGGAACATTGGTGTATCGCGATGGGAAAGACAGTCGACTGACAACGCTTGGCCGCGACATCCGATCCGAATTCGTTGCGATCGCGGACAGCGAACAGCGGATTCGTGCGATATCGCTGAACAGGGTTCGCGGCCGCCGCGAGACTTTGACGCTGGGCATCGTGAACACGATCGCGCCAGCGCTGATCACCGGGTTCGTCTCGCACGCGCTTCAACAGATGCCAATGCTGGAACTGATTCTCCAGCCGATCACGCGCGACGAGGGGCTGGAGCGTCTTCTTAGCGGCCAGATCGATGGCTGCTTCTGCACTGACCCAACCCTCGGAAACACAAAGATCGCCACCGTCGAAATGTTCAGCGAGCGGCTGCTGCTGGCAATGGCACAAGGGTACTGCCTGGCAAGTCGGACTTCGGTTTCGCTTTCGGACCTGTCGGAGCAACCGTACCTCGATCGGCTTCAATGCGAATTCCGCACGCGCGTGCAAAACCACCTGCATAAGCGCGCGATCGTCATGATCCCGCGTCTCCGATCCGAACGGGAGGATTTGATCCAACAGGCTGTGGCAGAGGGCGCAGGTGTCTGCATGTTGCCTGAGCGCTCGGCAATCGTGAGCGGTCTGACGCTACGTCCGGTCGATACGCTCGAGCTGTCTCGCACCGTCGCATTCCAGTCCATTTCGGGGTCGGGAACAGCATCGGCGTTGCAGCAATTCCGCATGCTGGTCGAGCACCATGCGTGGACGTGAGAAAGTCGCATAAGATATATTATGGAACTGACGCATTGGCCGGAAGTGGCGGGAAGCACATGGGAAAGAAGGCAATTATCCCATCAGGGATGGAACCGCTCTATCGCGACTGGAGAATGTCGCCCGGACTGGAGTGCAGTGGGTTCGTGTTTCTCACCGGGTTCAATGGAATACGGTTGGACGGCACTCTGTCAGCTGACCCCTCCGAGCAGATATGGGACGCTTTCATCCAGGTGCAGATGGTGCTCCAAGAAGGCGGGCTCACGTTCGGAGACGTTGTCGAAGTCACTTCGTATCACGTCGGGCTTCGCCATCATCTGGAGCAATTCAAGTCGATATGGGCGCAATTCGTGCGCGAACCTTACCCTGCATGGACGGCGATTGAGGTCGCGGGTTTTGCCTCCGATTCCGTGGTGATCGAGTTAAGGGTCGTGGCGCATCGCTCTGGCTGACCGTTCTCCGTCGACCGTCTCAATCTCACTCGTAAGCGATTTCGATCACCATACCGTCATAGGCCGGTACCACATGCTCCGGCGTTTCAGCCATCACGACGGCATAATCCAGCGGCACATGCATATGTGTCAGCACGGCATTCCTGGGCGCCAGCTTCTCGATCCACTGCAGCGCCTGGCCGAGCGACAGATGGCTGGGATGCGTGCTGTACTGCAACGCGTCGATGACCAGCATGTCGAGGCCGTGCAAACGTTGCGCGGTAGCGGCCGGAAAGTCGCTGATGTCAGGGCAATAGGCGAGCCCGCCGACGCGAAAGCCCAGCGAAATGATGTCGCCATGGATCTGCGGCAGCGGCTCAAGGGTGAGGGGACCCCCCTCGCCTTCGATCACCACCGGCCTGGCGTGGTCGATAAGATGCGGCTTGACGATCGGCGGATAGGAACTGCCCGGCGGCGTCTCGAAGCAATAGCCGAACGCCTGGCGCAACCGCAGCATGGTCGGCTCGTCCGCATGGACATCGATGCGATGGCGTTGCTCGAGCACATAGCCGCGCAGGTCGTCGATGCCGTGGATATGGTCGGCATGCGGATGCGTGTAGACGACCGCGTCGATGCGCTTGACGGAGGCCAACAGCATCTGCTCGCGGAAATCCGGCCCGGTGTCGATGACGACCGTGGTGCGCGCGCCGTTGCCGGCAATACGCTCGACCAGCGCGGCCGTGCGCATGCGCCGGTTCTTTGGATTCTTGGGATCGCAATTGCCCCAATCGCCGGTGATGCGTGGCGTGCCGGGCGATGAGCCGCAGCCAAGAACGGTAAAGCGCAGCCGATCGCCCATGCCTCAGCCCGCCGCTATGTCGGGACGCGGTATCTTGGTGAACAACCGAAAGAAGTTCCCGGTGGTGATATCGGCGATCTCGGTCTCGCTGACGCCAATGGTCTCGGCCAGCACCTTCGCCGTGTTCGTCACATAGGCTGGTTCGTTGCGTTTTCCCCGATACGGGATTGGCGCAAGGTAGGGCGCGTCGGTCTCGACCAACAGCCTCTCGCGCGGGACGTCGGCGGCGATGGCGCGCAGCTCGGCCGAGTTCTTGAAGGTCAGGATGCCGGAAAAGGAGACATAGCCGCCCAGCGCCACGCCCACTTCGGCCAACCTGCGTCCGGACGAAAAACAGTGCAGGATGAAGGGGAAGGCGCCCTTCCCTGTTTCGTCCTCGAGGATCGACGCCATGTCGTCGTCGGCATCGCGCGAATGGATGACCAGCGGCAGGCCGGTCCGGCGCGCGGCGGCGATATGGGTGCGAAAGCCTTGCGCCTGCGCATCGCGCGGCGCCTTGTCGTAATAGTAATCCAGCCCGGCTTCGCCGATCGCCACAACCTTTGGATGGCCGGAAAGCCGCACCAACTCGTCGGCGGTGACGTCCAGTTCTTCCGCGGCATTGTGCGGATGGGTGCCGACCGAGCAATAAACATCGCCAAAAGATTCAGCGATTTCAACGATTTGCTGAAAGCGCTTCACGCGCGTCGAGATCGTGACCATACGGCCGATTCCGGCGGCGAGGGCGCGGGCGACGATAGCCGCCCGCTCCTCGGCGAAGTCCGGAAAGTCGAGATGGCAATGGCTGTCGACCAGCATCAGGCTTTGGCATCCTGCTCGACGTAACGGGGAAACACGCCCTCAGGCGCCGGCAAGGCGGTGCCAGGGACCAGCGCATGGTCGGCATGGACATGCTCGAAACTGCGCTTGTCCGCAGGCACGGCCAACAGATCGAGCAGTTTCGCAGCCGACCCGGGAACGAAGGGCTGGCAAAGCACCGTCACCCGACGCACCACCTCGGCCGTCGTCCATAGC
The DNA here is from genome assembly GCF_033977215.1 of Mesorhizobium humile. NCBI lineage: Bacteria > Pseudomonadati > Pseudomonadota > Alphaproteobacteria > Hyphomicrobiales > Phyllobacteriaceae > Mesorhizobium > Mesorhizobium humile. The sequence continues at coordinate 210,718 of NZ_JAVIIV010000008.1, read as the reverse complement.
ACGGTTTCCATGCGCTCCGGATTGGTCTTGCGCAGCGCCCACGGCTCCTGCGAAGCGAAATAGCGATCCGCTTCCGACACCACGCCAAAGATCGCCGCCAGCGCCAGGTGGATGCCCTGCTCCGCCATTGCCCTGCGCGCGACGGCAAGCGCTTCCACGGCCTGGTCGAGGATCGCCGTGTCGGCCTCGGTGAGGTCGCCACGCGCCGGCACCTTGCCGCCGCAGTTCTTGGCGATCATCGACAGCGAACGCTGCGCCAGATTGCCGAGGCCGTTGGCGAGATCCGCGTTGGTGCGGTTGACGATCGCTTCGTGGCTATAACTGCCATCCTGGCCGAACGGCACCTCGCGCAGGAAGAAATAGCGCACCTGATCGAGACCGTAGTGTTCGACCATGGTGAACGGGTCGACGACATTGCCGACCGACTTCGACATCTTCTCGCCGCGGTTGAACAGGAAGCCGTGGGCAAAAACGCGCTTCGGCAGGGCGATCCCCGCCGACATCAGGAAGGCCGGCCAGTAGACGGCATGGAAGCGCACGATGTCCTTGCCGATGATATGCGTGGCCGGCCAGAAGCTCCATTTCTCTGACTTTGTATCGGGATAGCCGACGGCGGTGATGTAGTTGGTCAATGCATCGACCCACACATACATCACATGCTTGTCGTCGCCGGGCACCGGCACGCCCCACTTGAAGGTGGTTCGTGAGATCGACAGATCCTTCAGGCCGGACTTGACGAAGCTGAGCACCTCGTTGCGGCGTTCCGCAGGGCCGACGAAATCCGGCTGGCTTTCATACAGCGCCAGCAACTTGTCCTGATAGGCGGACAGCCGGAAGAAATAGCTTTCCTCCTCGTTCCATTCGACCGGCGACCCAAGCGGCTCGCGGCGCACGCCATCCTCGCCGAGCGTGGTTTCGCTCTCGTCGAAATAGGCCTCCTGCCGCACCGAGTACCAGCCGCTGTAGCGGTCCAGATAGATGTCGCCGTTCGCGGCCATCGCCTTCCAGATCGCCTGGCAGGATGCGTAATGGCGTGGCTCGGTCGTGCGGATGAATTCGTCATTCGAGGCGCCGAGGGTCTCGGTCATCGAGCGGAAGATTGCCGAATTGCGGTCGGCAAGCTCCAAGGGCGTGATGCCTTCCTTCTCGGCCGTCTGCTGCATCTTGAGACCATGCTCGTCAGTGCCCGTGAGAAAGAACACGTCCTTGCCGTCCAGCCGCTGGAAGCGGGCCAGTGCGTCGCTGGCAATGACCGTATAGGCATGGCCGATATGCGGCTTGCCATTCGGATAAAAGATCGGAGTGGTCAGGTAGAATTTTTCGCGTGCCATGGATGAAATCGCCATGAATGTCTGAATGGGAAGTGTGGCGGTGGATATCTCATCGAGACGGCGATTGCCATCCCGAGGACAAGGGCGCATTCACATTCGCATCGCAGAATTCAGGCGGTCGATCATGGTCAGGGCGTGCTGCTTCTTGTCGAGATTGTAGGTCTCTGCCTCAGATATCGTGTTCAGCGCCTCGTGCCAAGCCTCGGACAGTGTTTTGGCCCTGGCGAGATCGCCGGACAAAGCCGCCTCGCTGGCGGCGACCGAAAGCAGGTCCAGCGCGCGGCGGTTGAAGATGTCGAACTGGATCGCCTGGTCGCGTCCGGCCACGGCTTCGGCAAGGCGATGGGCGCCGGCGATGTCAGGCTTCCTGGCCGCCACCAGCGTATCGAGCGCGCCGGCGATCTCCAGCCCGCCATACTGGGTGAGCAGGATCGCGTTGCGGGCGCTGCCCCCTGCCCGCTCGGCAAGCGCCGCGCGCGCGGCCGGATCGTCCGGCGGCGGCGGCTCGACATTCTCCAGCACCGTCATCAGCTCGTCGGCGGCCAGCGGCGCCAGCCGCACCATCTGGCAGCGCGAGCGGATCGTCGGCAACAGGCTGCCCGGCGCGTGCACGATCAGAATGAACAATGTGCGCGCCGGCGGCTCTTCGAGATTCTTGAGCAAGGCATTGGCGGCGTTGGTGTTCATGTCGTCGGCCGGATCGGCGATGACGACCCGGTAGCTGCCGTCATGCGAGGTCATCGACAGGAAGCGGCTGACCTTGCGGATCTCGTCGACGGTCAGCACCGTCTTGAAGCTCTTGGTCTTGTCGTTGGCCGGACGGGTGAGGTGCAGCACCGAAGGATGCGCGCCGGTGGCGATCTGGCGAAACAGCGAGGAGGCCGGATCGGGAACGGCAAGCATGTCGGGCGCCGTCTTGAAATCCGGATATCTCAGAAGATGGTGCGCCATGTGAAAGGCCATCGTCGCCTTGCCGATGCCTTGCGGCCCGGTGAAAATCAGCGCGTGCGGCAGCTTGCCGCCGCGGTAGGCGCTCGCAAGCATCCCGGCCGCCGTCGCGTGGCCAACCAGCCGCGCCGTTTCAGCCGGCTCGGGCACGCCGTCCAGCGTGTCATGCTGTTCCGGAGCGATGCGCTCGAAGATCATGCCGGCGCCGTCTCAATCCTTTGCGCCGGCATTCGCTCTTCCAGCGCCGTGAAGACGGCGGCGGTGACGACATTCTCCACCGTATCGGGATCGGCGGAAGCGTCGATGACGATGCAGCGCTCCGGCTCCGCCTCGGCAATGGCAAGGAAAGCCTCGCGCCGTCGCCGGTGAATGGCCAAGGTCTCCTTTTCGAAGCGATCGGCGGCGTCCCCTGCCCCGCGCCGCGCCGTGGCCCGCTTCAGGCCCTCGACCGGATCGATGTCGAAGATCAGCGTCATGTCCGGCATCATGCCGTTGATGGCCACTGCCTCCAGCGCTTTCATGAAATCAGCATCGAGGCCGCCCGTGACGCCTTGGTAGACGCGCGAGGAATCGATGAAGCGGTCGCACAGCACGATCGAGCCCCGCTCGACCGCCGGCCGGATCACCTGCTCGACATGGTCGGAGCGCGCGGCGGCGAACAGGATCGCCTCCATCTTTGGGCCGAACGGCTCGGCCGCGCCCGACAGAAGCACATGCCTTACGGCCTCGGCGCCGGGCGATCCGCCTGGTTCGCGGCTGACCAGCACTTCATATTTCTTGGCGCGCATGCGCCGCGCCAGCCGCTCGATCTGCGTCGACTTGCCTGCTCCTTCGCCGCCCTCGAAGGTGATGAAAAATCCGCTCGCCAATCGAGACTGCCTTTGCCCGTGCTGGCCGCTGTCATAGCTCCCGTCCGACAAAAGGTCCACGAACTTGCCCGATCACAAATGTTTCTGACGCAGCCAGCCGACAGCGAGTTCCTTGGCCGCGTCGAGCGCACGCTGCGGCAGCGTGCCCACTTTAACCGACTCGGCGGCATAGAGCGGCGTCTGCTGGCTCAGCGTATCGCCTATCCAAACGCGCAATTCTCCGACCGGTTGCCCCTCCTCGACCGGTGCCGATACCGGACCCTGGTAGACGATCCTGGCGGTCAGCTTGTCGCGATTGGCGATCGGCAGAAAGATGTCGACCGGACCTTTCGCTTTCAAGGCCAGGCCCGACTTGGCGCCGCCGAAAACCTGCGCTTCGCCGACCACCTCGTCCTGGGCGAATATCTCGGTCTTCTGGAATGACCGCGAGCCCCAGTCGAGCAGCTTGCGCGCCTCTTCGGAGCGTTCGCGGTCATTTGCCAGTCCGCTGAGAGCGGCGATCACCCGCGTGCCGTTGTGGCTGACGGTGCCGACCAGGCCGAAGCCCGCCTGCTCGCTGGCGCCGGCCACGAAGCCGTCGGCTTCGATGCCCATGGCGATCAGCGGATTGCGGTTTCTTTGCGCGATTTTGTTCCAGGTGAAGTCCGGCTGGCTGTAATAGTGGAAGAATTCCGGATAGTCGCGCCACAGATGCAGCGCCAGCATCGTCAACTCCCGCACCGTCGTCTGCTGGCCGTCGGCCGGCAGGCCGGTCGAATTGACGAAGCTCGATTTCTGAAGACCGATCTGGCGGGCGCGATCGGTCATCTGCGCGGCGAAATTCGCTTCCGAGCCGGCCATGCCCTCGGCGAGCACGATACAGCCGTCATTGGCGGCCTGCACGGTGACGCCCTGGATCAGATCCCCGACGCGGACCTCGGATTTGAGCTTGGCGAACATGGTCGAGGTTCCGGACGGCGCGCCGCCGGTGCGCCAGGCGTTTTCGCTGACGACGAAAGTATCGTCGAGCGTGATGCGCTTCGACTTGATGGCGTTGAAGACCATTTCCATCGTCATCAGCTTGGCCATCGAGGCCGGCGGGATCGGCTTGTCGGGATCCTTGGCGAAGAGCACGGTGCCGGTGTCGGCATCGATCATGAACGCCTGCGTCGCCTTGGTCTCGAAAAGCTGCGCGCTTGCCGGGACCGCGCAAAGCAGCGCCAGCACCAATCCCAGAAGGCTGGCGAAAGGCGGAAAAATGCGCAGTTGCATGAAATGTCGACCCAATCTGAGCAACACCGGAGACATTGAACGGTTTTCGCCCGGAATTGCGCAAAGACTACCCCGCGGCCAAGCTATCAGGGTTTTTTCGGCCGGATCAACGGGCAGCGCGAATTTGATCAGTTACGCACAACCAGCGCGTCCGGCGCGCCATGCGACCAGGCCGCCTGAAGCAGGTCGTCGACGCTGCCATGGCCGTCCGGATAGACATTGACCGCATACCAGTCATTGCCGTCGAGTTCGGTGCGCTGGATCTCGGTCCGGCCGAATGGCTCGAGCGCCGAGGCCACGCGCTTTGCCTCCGCGGCTTCGTCGAAGGAACCGGCGGCGACATAGTCGGATGCCGGCGCCTGTTCCTGGCGGTTCGATTTCCGCCACGACTGCAGGACATCGGCAGGCGACATGCCGCCGGCATCGAGCGCGGCAAAGACGTCGGCACGCTGCACCCGCTCATCCGCATAGGACAGCGAAGCCACGGCGAAGGGTGAGTTCGGTGGCAGGGCGAGGTCCGGCCGTACCGGCACGATCGGTCCGAAATCGGGCAGCACGACATCGCTCGCGCCCTGTGTCGAGAACGCCGCCGGTTGCACGGTCGGCTGGTCCGACAGGCCCGGCTGCGCGGCAAAAGCCTGCCCCGAATTGGTCAACTGTCCAGGGAACGGCACGGCGGCCGGCGGCACGCCCGTCGACAAGCTCGGCGACGGGCCGTTCATGGCCACCATCACGCCGGTCGGCAGACCGTCCGACGGATCCGGCCGGTTGTTGCCAGGGTGATAGGAGGCCACCAGATACTGATCGTCGTCACCGTCGAGCGGCGCGCGGCCGACATATTCGACTTTGACCCTGGCCGTGCCGACCTTGTCGTAGTCGAGCATCTGCGCCGCGCGCTCGGAGACGTCGATGATGCGGCCCTCATGGTAGGGACCGCGATCGTTGACGCGCACGATCACCGAGCTGCCGGTCTCCAGATTGGTGACGCGGGCATAGCTCGGCAGCGGCATCGTCGGATGCGCCGCGGTAAGATGCGTCATGTCGTAGACTTCGCCATTGGCGGTCAAACGGCCGTGGAAGGCGTCACCATACCAGGACGCCAGCCCGACCTTGGTGAAGCCCTTCTTATCTTCCTTCGGATAGTACCACTTGCCGCGCACCTGGTAGGGCTTGCCGAGCTGGTCGCGACCGCCGCCCCGCCGCATGAACTGCACGCGCGGGCTTGCCTTCACGCCATACTCGGACTCGGCGAAATATTCCTTGGAGCGAGCCTTCTTGTAGACCATGCCCTTCGGTTCGGGCTGCGAGGCGCAGGCAGCCAAAATGAGGCCCGAAAGGGCGCACAAGGCGAAAGCAGAAGCGCGACGAAGACGCGGGCGCGCCGGAGTCTGCATGTTCTCGATTGTCCCCTACCGTACTGCCACCCGACGGGGCCAGAAGTCGCCTACCAGGCCAACACCTTGATCCCCAATCCCTTTTGCACCGGAATTGCTTATCACGATGTTAATCGATTATGGCAGCAACAGGGCGAGATTATGGCGAGAATGCCGGGCCATACCCCCGGCAAGCCGCCTGCCCCGATTCCGAGAGGCTACGCCGGCAATATCCGCACCGCCAGGAAGGATCATCGGCGAGCCAAAACCTGCAGGCGAACAGACGCTCGTCCGTTATTGTGGCAGTGCGGACGAAGCCTGCTGAGCAGTCGCGCGCGACAGCATCTCGCGCTTCGTTAGGACCGGCTTCTCGTAGTCTTTCTTCACAGCTTCCCCCTGCTTGAAATATTAGCAAGTCGACATTGGCCGACCTTGCGCCGAATTGTCAATGCAGCCGATTCGATGGAATGCCTCGCGGCTCGACGGTGGCCCGCCTGATTGCTTCTTGCGCATGATTGGCTCCTTGCGATTGACAGGTCTTTGCGCGACGCACTAGAGCATGGCGCGCAGTCCTATCGACACAGCCCCTGTGGCCAACGAGACGGAAGCGCCCTCGTGAAGATCACGATGGAGGGATGGCCGAGCGGTTTAAGGCACCGGTCTTGAAAACCGGCGTGGGCGCAAGTTCACCGTGGGTTCGAATCCCACTCCCTCCGCCAGCAAAGCGCCAAAGGCAGCGCTCATGGAAACGCGTCAAAAACAGCGCAAATTACAGCCTACAGACCAATTTCAAATCAGAGCATGAACCGATTGCTCGGGCGCTGCGACCAATGCTCTGAGATGAGAAACGTCTGGAGGCTTGTCATGCAATCGTCGATGGAAAGAACGAGCTTCGGTCGTCCGCTCGTTTTGGCAGCCGGCCTGGCCGTCATGCTCGGCGGACCAGCCGCCGCGAAAGAACTGAGCGATCCGCTTTCACCGCTCACCACAACCAAAGGCTCAGTCCTCTGCTTTGAGCGCGACTACTCCGCCGCGCATCTCGCACAGCACCCCAGGCAGACGACCAAGTCCATTCTCCTGGCCTTCGAGCAGGGCTTCGTCACCATCGTGCTGCGGCCGCGCACGGGCCCGGAAAAACGCATCTATGCGGCCTGCGACTGGCGGCAGGGTGCCGGGATCGACACTTCGGATCACAAGATGATCCCCAACTTCAACGGGCCGGCGGGATTCGACTGCATCGTGACGGAAGACGAGTCCGCCGAGGAAGCCGGCTACGGCCTGATCGACCCGGCGCAGGACGGCCAATCGCTCACGCTTTTCCTGCAGAGCCCGATCTATGTCGAGGGCAACAGCGCCGACGAGGAAAGCCACAGCATGACGCTCGGCAAGGAGGACCGGACGTTTGCGCTGACCCGAACCGACCCAAAGGCATGCGAAACTTACAAGCCGGTCTCGGAGGAGTAGCGCCAATCCGGACTAGGATGACGTTTCGTTGGGTGCCCTGGCCCGAAGGAAATTAAACTTTCCAAGGAGCGATCCGTGATGGCCAGGCAAACACAAGCCTTCGCCTTGGCAATCTTCCTGGGTTCGGCGGCCTTCGCGCACGCCGCCGACTCCGGCGACGCGGGTTGCGCCGCGGGGCCGAAGATGAAGCCTAAATCTGTCATGTGCCTGCCGCGCGCCCCGCGCAACTGGATCGTCTGCAGCGGCGTCCCCAATGCCCAGGGCGAAGGATTGTGAAAGGATACGGGCGTTCCCTGCGAACAACCGCCGCCTCGCGATCCGGCGGACTATCGGCCGGTGGCCGCCATAGCTCTGCAAGCCGTCGCCAACTTTGCCGTCGAAAGCGGCGAACATCGAAGTGTTCGAGCTCCAGTTCATTTTCAGGCCCGCATTGCCGAGGCGCCCTGGATGACGAAGGAGGTGCCCGGAGCCGCCTGGAAACTTGGCTTCACCGAGCGGTCCGGCTCGAACTCGTGCACCCAGGCTGCGCGGCCCCATGCCTGCGCATTCACCGGATCGATGTCCCGGTCAGCCCCGCCATGCGAGGCGCGCCACGCACGCGGTCGAATGCGTCCTGGAGCGGCTGACTTTTCTGGGCATATCGCGACCCGATTGAAGGAAGACGCATGAACGCGGCACCTCACACAGACCCGAGTGTTTTCGCGAACATTGGCGATTCTGCAAGCCTAGCCACCGAGAGTGGTACGCCGGGTGCAACGATTGAAGGACCGAATTGTTTTGCGGCGCGCATTGGCGCGCCGGTCAACGGTTGGTGAAGCAGCGTTCATTTGATTTCTCAGACAAAATATGCTGCTTGTCGCGCCCATGAAAAAGCTCTGCCTGATGGTTCTGGCGTCGCTGACGCTGGTCTTGCCGGCCAAGGCGATGGACAATGCGTTGCGCGCCGGCCTGATGAAACTCGACCCGCAGACTCGCCTCGAGCAGCGGTGTGACGCCGAAGTCCTCGACCGGATCAGTCACGATGATCACAACTACAAGGCCGACCGCGTCGTGGCCTACGCCTTCGCCACGCCGCAGATGAGCGCCGATGCCATCAAGAGCTCGGGCGCGGCCTTCCGCAGCAAGGGCCAATGGTACCGGCTGAAGTTCAAATGCCAGACCGGGCCGGACCATATGGAAGTGCTGCAGTTCCGCTACAAGATCGGTGACGAAATCCCGGAATCCGACTGGGCCAAATATAATCTCTACGATTAGTTTTCCGCCATGCCCGCCTTGCCGACGACCACCCGAAATCCTTGAGGGCTTGCGCCGCCGGCGTTGTTTTCCGGCGATGTCCAAGCCTGTGCCTTGACGCCGATGGACCATGCCTTTAGGGCCGTCTGGATAAGGGCTACGCTCATTTCAGGCAAGGATTTCTAGTCGATGGAAATATTCACTGCCGCAGGCCTTTCAGCTCTCCTCCAGGTCGTTGCAATCGATCTCGCGCTGGCCGGCGACAACGCGATTGTGATCGGCCTCGCGGCAGCCGGCCTTCCTGCGGATCAGCGCAAGCGCGCCATCCTTGTCGGCATCGCGGCGGCCACGGTCCTGCGCATAATCTTTGCCCTGATCACGCAATGGCTGCTGACCATCGGCCCGATGTTGCTGATCGCCGGCGGGCTTCTGCTTCTGTGGGTGTGCTGGAAGATGTGGCGCGAATTGCGCGTCAGCCACGACGACGAGCGCGACGCCACCGAAGCGCTGTCGAACAGCGATTACAACAAGGATGGATCGGTCTCCGGCAAGAGCAAGCGCAAGACCTTCTCGCAAGCCGCTTGGCAGATCGTCATCGCCGACGTTTCGATGTCGCTCGACAACGTGCTCGCCGTCGCCGGCGCGGCCATGAAGCACCCCACTGTGTTGATCATCGGGCTGGCCCTTTCGATCGCGCTGATGGGCTTCGCCGCATCCTTTGTCGCACGCCTTCTGCACAAGTATCGCTGGATCGCCTATATCGGCCTGCTGATCATTCTTTACGTCGCGGTGAACATGCTTCTCGGAGGCGCCGTGCAGCAGTTTCCCGACCATTTTGCCTTCCTGGCACCATGGTTCGGGCCGGGCGGCCACTGACGCTCTTTCTGGCGAGCGTCCGCGCAGCGCCTCTCGTCCTGGCCGGCTGGCAGGTTTGCTTCTGTGCCGAAGCGTGCTATTGCGCCCGCGCGAAATGGCTCAAAGCCGCGCACGTAGATCGATCTTCGGAGCCTGTGGCTCAATCCTCGATCTCGCTCTCATCTCTTGGAAAACAAAGTTTATGTCCGCCCCACGCGTCAGTTTCGTCAGTCTTGGATGCCCGAAGGCGCTCGTCGATTCCGAGCGCATCATCACGCGGCTCCGCGCCGAAGGCTATGAGATCGCACGCAAGCATGACGGCGCCGACCTCGTCGTCGTCAATACCTGCGGCTTCCTCGATTCCGCGCGCGACGAGTCGCTCAACGCCATCGGCTCCGCCCTTTCCGAAAACGGCCGCGTCATCGTCACCGGCTGCCTCGGCGCCGAGCCGGAGGTCATCCGCGAAAAGCACCCCAACGTGCTGGCGATCACCGGCCCGCAGGCCTATGAGAGCGTGATGGCGGCGGTCCACGAAGCGGCTCCGCCCAGCCATGATCCCTATGTCGACCTGTTGCCGCCGCAGGGCGTGAAGCTCACGCCGCGCCACTACGCCTATCTGAAGATTTCCGAGGGCTGCAACAACCGCTGCACCTTCTGCATCATCCCTGCATTGCGCGGCGATCTCGTCTCGCGCCCGGCCGCGGATGTGCTGCGCGAAGCCGAAAAGCTCGCCAAGGCCGGCGTCAAGGAGATCCTCGTCATCTCGCAGGATACCAGCGCCTACGGCATCGACATCAAATACCAGACATCGATGTTTGGCGATCGCGAGGTGCGGGCGAAATTCCTCGACCTCGCCGAGGAGCTCGGCAAGCTCGGCATCTGGATACGCATGCATTACGTGTATCCCTACCCGCATGTCGCCGACGTCATTCCGCTGATGGCGGAAGGAAAGATCCTTCCCTATCTCGACATCCCCTTCCAGCACGCCTCGCCGCAGGTGCTGAAGAACATGCGGCGCCCCGCGCATGGCGAAAAGACGCTGGACCGCATCCGCGGCTGGCGCGAGGTCTGCCCCGACCTCGCCATCCGCTCGACCTTCATCGTCGGTTTCCCCGGCGAGACCGAAGATGATTTTCAGATGCTGCTCGACTGGCTGGACGAAGCCAGGATCGACCGCGCCGGCTGTTTCAAATACGAGCCGGTGAAGGGCGCCCGCTCCAACGACCTCGGGCTGGAGCAGGTGCCGCAGGAGATCAAGGAAGCGCGCTGGCACCGTTTCATGCAGCGCCAGCAGAAGATCTCGGCAGCGCAGTTGGCAAAAAAGGTCGGCAAGCGCCTGCCGGTGCTGATCGACGAGGCGCATGGCACATCGGCCAAGGGCCGCACCAAATACGACGCGCCGGAGATCGATGGCTCGGTGCACATCCAGTCGCGGCGGCCGCTGCGCGCCGGCGAGATCGTCACGGTCAAGATCGACCGCGCCGACGCCTACGATCTCTACGGTTCGGCGGTCTGACAGCCCACACGAACAAGGCAGCTTCAAAGAAAAAAGGGCGCCCCGGAGGCGCCCTTTTCCGTTTCGGTTCAGCTGCTTGCTGCTTACTGCGGCAGCTTGTCGTCGATGCCTTTGACGTAGAAATTCATGCCGAGCAGCGTACCGTCGTCGGCGACCTCGCCGTCCTTCAGCCAGGGCGATCCGTCCTGCTTGGACACCGGTCCGGTGAAGGGGTTCCAGCCACCGGCGATCTTCTTCTCGGTCGCTTCCGCCATCGCCTTCACGTCGTCGGGCATGTTGGTGTAGGGCGCAAGCTTGACGGCGCCGTCCTTGATGCCGAGCCAGACATTGTCCGGCTTCCAGGTGCCGTCGAGAGCAGCCTGGACGCGGCTGATGTAGTACGGCCCCCACTCGTCGGTCAGCGAGGTCAGCTGCGCGTTCGGCGCGAACTTGATCATGTCGGACGACTGCCCGAAGCCGTGCAGCTTGCGCTCCTCGGCGACCTGCAGCGCGGCAGTCGAGTCGGTGTGCTGGACGATGATGTCGGCGCCCTGGTCGAACAGCGCCTTGGCGGCGTCGGCTTCCTTGCCCGGATCGAACCAGGAGTTCACCCACACGATCTTGACCTTGAAGTCGGGATTGACCGACTGCGCGCCGAGCATGAAGGAGTTGATGCCCATCACCACTTCCGGGATCGGGAAGGAGACGATGTAGCCGGCGAGGCCCTTCTTCGATTCCTTGGCCGCGATCTGGCCGAGCACATAGCGGCCTTCATAGAAGCGCGCATTGTAGATGCCGAGATTGTCGCCGGTCTTGAAGCCGGTGGCATGCTCGAACATCACCTTTGGGAACTTCTTGGCGACCTTCACTTCGGCGTCCATGAAGCCGAAGGATGTGCCGAAGATGATCTTGCACTTCTCGCGCGCCAGGCGCTCGAAAGCGCGGTCGGCGTCCGGACCTTCCGATACGTTTTCGAGATAGGCGGTCTCGACCTTGTCGCCGAGCGCCTTCTCGACCTCGAGGCGGCCCTGGTCGTGCTGGTAGGAATAGCCGAAGTCGCCGATCGGACCCGTATAGACCCAGCACGCCTTGAGCTTGTCGGCAGCTTCAGCGGTTGCCGCCAGCGACAGGGCCGCAGCCGTGGTCATCAACGCTATAAGCAGTTTTTTCATTGTGTTACCTCTCTGAGTTAAGCCTTGGAGCTTCCCGTCTTTTTGTTGTCGTCAACGATCCGGAACAAATGGCTGCCCCAACGAAGCCGGCGTGTTCATCATCGTCAGCCGCTTGTTGCGGGAGATTAGAACGAGAACCACGACGGTTGCCAGATAGGGCAGCGAAGAAAGAAACTGCGAAGGTACCGGAATGCCAAAAGCCTGTGCATGAAGCTGGCCGATCCACACCGCGCCGAAGATGTAGGCGCCGGCCAGCACCCGCCACGGACGCCAGGAAGCGAACACCACCAGCGCCAGCGCGATCCAGCCGCGGCCCGCGCTCATATTCTCCACCCATTGCGGCGTGTAGACCAGCGACAGGTGGCCGCCGGCAAGGCCTGCGCAGGCGCCGCCGAACATCACGGCGAGATAGCGGTAGCGGATGACCTTGATGCCGAGCGCATGCGCCGACGTGTGGCTGTCGCCGATCGAGCGCAGCGTCAGGCCGGTGCGCGTCTTGAACAGAAACCACATCACCGCCGCGGTCAGCGCGATCGAGATATAGAAGACCGGATCCTGGCCGAAGATCAGCTTGCCCACAACCGGGATCGAGCTGATCACCGGGATGTCGAGATTTGGCAATCTCACGCCCGGCTGGCCGACGAAGCTGGTGCCGATCATGCCCGAGAGGCCAAGGCCGAGCAGCGTCAGCGACAGGCCGGTCGCCACCTGGTTGGTGGCGAGCGACAGCGTCATGACGGCGAACAGCAGCGAGAACAGCGCGCCGACGATGATCGCGGCAAGCAGGCCGATCCATGGCGACCCGGTGAGGTAGCCGGCGCCGAAGCCGCCGACGGCGCCCATGATCATCATGCCTTCGACGCCCAGATTGAGCACGCCGGAGCGCTCGACCACCAGCTCGCCGATCGCCGCGATCAGAAGCGGCGTTGCGGCGGTCGCGATGGTCAAAAGGATGTTGACGGTGATGTCCATCAGCGGGCCTCCTCGAGCTTGGGCGCTGCTTCGAGTTTCGTCGCGCCATTCGGCTTCGTTAACGCCATGCCGATCAGGCGAATGCGGTAGTGGATGAGCGTGTCGCAGCCGAGCACGAAGAACAAAAGCATGCCCTGGAAGACGCGCGCCACCTTGTCGGAGATGCCGAGTGCGCTCTGCACCGCCTCACCGCCGAGATAGGTCAGCGCCAGCACTAGGCCCGCGGCCACGATGCCCAGCGGATTGAGCCGGCCAAGGAAGGCGACGATGATGGCGGTGAAGCCGTAGCCGGGCGAGATCACCGGCTGCAACTGGCCGATGGCGCCGGAGACTTCCGAGATGCCTGCAAGGCCGGCCAGTGCGCCAGACAGAAGGAAGGTGAAGAACACCATCCGGTTGAAGCCGAAGCCGGCGAAGCGCCCTGCCCTTGGGCTGGAACCCAGCACGCGGACCTCGAAACCCTTGAGCATGCGGCTCATCATCAGCCAGACCAGCACGGCGGCCACCAGGGCGAAGACAAAGCCCCAATTGGCGCGGCCGGCATCGGGCATCAGCTCGGGCAACACAGCGGAATCGCCGAACTGGATCGTCTGCGGGAAGCCGTGACCTTGCGGATCGCGCCACGGACCGCGCACCAGCCAGTCGAGGAAGAGCTGCGCGACATAGACCAGCATCAGGCTGGTCAGGATCTCGTTGGTGCTGAAGCGTGTCTTGAGCAGCGCCGGAATGGATGCGTAGAACGCGCCGCCGACCATGCCGAGCAGAAGCATCAGCGGGATCACCAGCGGACCTTCGAATTGCGGGAACAGCACCGGGATGATCGAGCCGAAGATTGCGCCGAATATGAACTGGCCTTCGGCGCCGATGTTCCAGATGTTGGCCCTGTAGCAGACCGACAGGCCGACCGCGATCAGAATGAGCGGTGCCGCCTTGATCGCCAGCTCGTGCAGCTGCCAGACCTGGCTGATCGGCTCGACGAAATAGATCTCGAAGGCGTTGAGCGGATTGACGCCGAGCAAGGCGAACATGATGGCGCCGGCGATGATCGTCAGCGCGAAGGCGATGAAGGGCGACAGCATCGAGAACAGCGCCGAGCGTTGCGGGCGTTTGACGAGTTCGATGCGCATCATGCCACCTCCATTCCGTGTTCGGCGTGGCCGGGTTCGGCGCCGCCCATCAAGAGGCCGATCTTCTCGAAAGTCGCCTCGGCGATCGGCAGCGGCACCGACAGTTCACCGTTGTGCATGACGGCGATCGCGTCCGACAGTTCGAACAATTCGTCGAGGTCCTGGCTGATGACCAGCACCGCCGATCCGCTGCGCGCCAGCTCGATCAGCGCCTGGCGGATATGGGCGGCGGCGCCGGCATCGACGCCCCAGGTCGGCTGGTTGACGATCATGACGCTCGGCTTGCGGTCGAGCTCGCGGCCGACGATGAATTTCTGCAGATTGCCGCCCGACAGCGCCGCCGCTTCCGGATCCGGCGCGCTCTTGCGCACGTCCATGGCGGTGATGATGCGCTGGGCGGCGCTGTAGACGGCGCCGTTCTTGACCATGCCGCCCGAGCCGACGAAGGCCTTGCCGTCGGTGGCGTGGCGCGACAGAAGCAGGTTCTCCGAAAGCTTCATGCGCGGCGCCGCGCCATGTCCGAGGCGCTCTTCGGGCACGAAGGCGGCCCCCATCAGGCGGCGACGGGTGATCGGCAGGCCTCCGGCATCCTTGCCGCGAATGCGCACGGAACCGGCATCCTGCTGCAGCACTTCGCCGGAAACGGATTCGAAGAACTCGCCCTGGCCGTTGCCGGCCACACCCGCGATGCCGATCACTTCGCCGGCGCGCACGCTGAGATTGATGTTCTTGAGTGGTATTGCGAAGGGCGTCGCCGGCTTGCGGCTGAGGTTGCGGATTTCCAGCAGCGCCGGCGCCGTTTCGATCCCTTCCGCCGGCGCGCGCACCACCGCCTTCACCTCGCTGCCCACCATCATGCGGGCAAGCGACGCGGCGGTCTCCTGACGCGGGTTGCAATGGCCGACAACCTTGCCGTGGCGCAGCACCGTGGCGCGGTCGCAGATGCGTTTGACCTCTTCCAGCCGGTGCGAAATGTAGAGGATCGACTTGCCTTCGGCGCGCAGCCGCTCCAGCGTTTCGAACAGCTTGTCGGCCTCCTGCGGCGTCAGCACCGAGGTCGGCTCGTCGAGGATGATGAGCTGCGGCGTCTGTAGGAGGCAGCGGATGATCTCGATGCGCTGGCGTTCGCCGACCGAAAGGTCTCCGACCAGCGAATCCGGATCGAGCGGCAAGCCGTAGCTATAGGACAGCGCCCTCGCCTTCGCGGCGATGCTGCCGATCGGCGAACCGTCATTGAGCGAAAGCGCGATGTTCTCGGCCGCAGTGAGCGCTTCGAACAGCGAGAAATGCTGGAACACCATTCCGATGCCGAGCTTCTTGGCCATGCCCGGGCTGGTGATCTTGACCGGCTTGCCGTCCCAGAAGATTTCGCCCGAGTTCGGTTCGAGCGATCCGAACAGCATCTTGACCAGCGTCGACTTGCCGGCGCCGTTCTCGCCGAGCAACGCGTGGATCTCGCCTTTTGCGATATTGAGATCGATGTGATCGCACGCAGTCAGCGTGCCGAAAATCTTGGTAAGGCCACGAACCTCGAGCAGGTTCGCCCCGTCATGATTTGCACTCACAGTGCCTCCCACCCGGTTTCCCGGATATGTTCTGTGTTCCCGAAAGCATGGTATGCGCGGCCGGCTCCCATCGGAAAGCAGCACCCTACTTGAAAGAGCTTCAAGAATTTCAGCGGAAACTCAAGGGCTAAGATAGGCCTGTAGAGAACGCAGGCAAATCCGCAGCGCTTTTCAGGCAAGCCGTGCCTTCGGGCACGGCAAGTCGCTGAAAAACAGGGCAGTCGGCTAAGGCGTGATGCCGAAAGCTCTAAGGAATGAGGACAGTCGTTCCCGTCGTCTTGCGGGCCTCGAGATCCGCTTGCGCCTTTGCCGCATCCTTCAGCGCATAGCGCTGGTTGATCTTGATCTCGACGGCGCCGCTCATGACCACGTCGAAAAGCGCTTCGGCCGACTTCACCAGATCCTCGCGGCTGGCGTTGTAGACGAACAGCGTCGGCCGGGTTGCGAAGATCGAGCCCTTCTGCGCCAGGAGCGACATCGAGAAAGGCGGGATCGGCCCGGACGACTGGCCGAAACTCACGAACATGCCCAGCGGCCGCAGGCAATCCAGCGATGCCGGGAAGGTGTCGGCGCCGACGGAATCGTAGACGACGTCGCATTTCTTCCCGCCCGTAAGCGCAGCGACTCCGGCGACGAAATCCTGCTCCTTGTAGTTGATGACGTGATCGAAGCCATGCGCCCGCGCGAGCTCGATCTTGTCGGCGGAACTCGCGGTGCCGATCACGGTCGCGCCGAGATGCTTTGCCCATTGGCCGAGGATCAGGCCGACGCCGCCGGCGGCCGCGTGGTAGAGGATCGTATCGCCGGCCTTGACCGGAAAAGTGCGGCGCAAGAGGTATTCGGCGGTCATGCCCTTCAGCATCATCGCCGCCGCCTGCTCATCGCTGATGCCGTCCGGCACTTTGACCACACGATCGGCGGCGATCACCCGCTTCTCGCAATAGGCGCCGACATTGACGGCATAGGCGATGCGGTCGCCGGGCTTCAGCCAGTTGACGCCGGTGCCGAGCGCCAGCACGACGCCCGCCGCCTCGCCGCCCGGAATCAGCGGAAAACCACCGGGTGGCGGGTAGAGCCCGGAGCGGTAGTAGACGTCGATGAAGTTGAGGCCGATCGCGGTGTGCCGGATCAGGATCTGGCCTTCTCCCGGCTGGCCGGGATCGGCGTCTTCATAGGCCAGGACTTCGGGACCGCCATTGGCGTGGATACGGATTGCCTTGGACATCGCTCAACTCTCTGAAAGGTACGTACAAAATCCGGAAACTTGATCCCGAAACGGAGAAGCGGTTTCCGGAAGGCCGTGCGCCGATGGACAGCCAGGCCAGGATGACCATTCGACCAAAAATATCCTGATCCAGGATCAGGGCTTCTTGGCGCCCAGACTGGGAAACATCTGCATGATGCCTCCGATGCAGGCGAGATAGAGGCCGGTGATCGTGATGCCGATCTTGGTGAAGTCGCTGACCTGCTCTCCCAGCACGCCGATCTTGTCATAGAAGGTGGCAAGTGCCGCCTGCGCCAGCGCCAGCGCGCCGAAGGCGCACCACAAAAGCGTCATGCCGAGATTGAGCGGTCGCAACCGCACGACGCGCACAGGATGGATGAAATTGATCGGCAGGAAGGTCAGGATGCCGGCGACCACCACAACAGCGAAAGACACCCATTGCCCGGGCTCTATGACGAAGAGCGTGAAAACCACCATGTTCCAGACGACGGGGAACCCTTTGAAGAAGTTCTCCTTCGTTTTCATGCCGGTGTCGGCGTAGTAGATCGCGCTGGAGACCACGATGATGGCCGCGGACAGGAAGGACAGGTTCTCGCCCATGAAACCGCGCTGATAGAGCGCGAAGGCCGGTATGAGCACGTAAGTGACATAGTCGATGATGTTGTCGAGGAGCTCGCCCGACCATGTCGGCAGGATGTCCTTGACCTCGAGCCTCCTGGCGATCGGGCCGTCGATGCCGTCGACGAACAGCGCCAGCCCCAGCCACCAGAACATCGCCGTCCAGCGTTCCTCGCTCGCCGCAACCAGCGACAGGAAGGCAAGGAACGACCCTGATGCGGTGAGCAGATGGACGGAGAACGCGCGCGCCTGCGGCCACGTCACCTTCTTCTTCGGCAGCGGAATCCGCTCCGCGATCTTCTTGGCTGCTTTTCTGGCCGCTGTGTTCTTGCTCACGGTCCCCGCCAGTCCAGCTTGCAGATTTCGGCCGAGCGGCCCGCGAAATTCCAGTTGCGGCCGAAGGCGCGCATCTTGCTCTTGTCGGACTTCGCCACGATGATTTCAGGCGCAATCCAATATTCCGAATTGGTGATCACCGTATCCTTCTCGCGATCCTTGCCGGGAATTGGCGTCACCGCGCCGTCTATGATCTTCGGTATCTGGAAGACGCGCGTCTTGTCGCGCGTCTCGTAGGTGATCGGCACCTGCTCGACGCCGAGGAATTTTCCGACCAGAATCGACAACAATGCGGTGGTGCCGCCGGCCTTGCCGGTGAAGATCTTGGTCAGCGCCTTCACCGCATAGACCGAAGCGCGCTTGTCGATGAACAGGCCGGCCGTCCAGTTGCCGCGGCTCATATAGCCGGGGATTTCCATGATCAGGCCGAGATTGAGGCCCGACAGGTCGACGTCGCCGAAATGGCCCGCGTCGATGCGGAACCCGGCCCAGGTCTGGCAATAGCCCTCGGTCGGCGGATGGCTACCGAGCGACAGCACGCAGGGACAGAAAACCGTGCAATTGCAAGAGAGTACCAACTCCCCTTTCATTGCCCAGCTTTGGTCGGTCATCGAATTCTCCCCCTCACGCCGAAACTAATAGCAGGGCAGCCGCCCACACAAGCAGTATCGTACCGGCAACCCGGCTGGCCACCCTGCCGCCGGTCTGTTTTTCGATCAGGGTGAACAGGCCGATCAGCGCCATCCAGAAGACGTTCATGGCGCCTACGGCAAACATCACCAGCATCAGCGCCCAGCAGCAACCGAGGCACCAGATGCCCTGCTCCAGTCCCAAACGGAAGACGCGGGCCGGCTTCGCGCTCCAGTTGGCGAACAGGATCGAGAACGGGTTGCGGCACTTTTCCAGGCATGCCTGTTTCAGGCCGCTGAACTGATAGAGACCGGCCACGAGCAGCGCGGCGGCGCCGGCAATGCCGATGGCGGGGTCGAGTATCCGGCCGGAACCGGCAAACGCGTAGACCGCGAGCTGCAACAGCGTAAAGCCCACTGATGCGCCAAGCCATGTGGCAAGGTATCCGGCGACAAGCACCAGCGGATGAGCGACGAGTTCGCCCTTGATCCTCGCCGTATCGGCGATTTCACAATAGGTGCGGATCAAGGGCGCCGCCGAAGGCAGCATCGTCGCCACGGCCATCAGGAACCACATCAGCACCAGCGCCGGCGCTTGCAGGCCGGCCGGGCCGGCAAGCGGTGCCGGAGCGAGGCAAAGAGCGAAGAACCGGTCCAGGAAACCCGGCAACGGCAGGCTCGGCAGATTCTTCAGCAGCATGTCGCCGGGGCCGCCGACGGGGCTGTTTTCAGCGCCGCGGATCGCCATCGCGCCAAGCAGGAGCCAGGCAAGGCCTATCCCGACGCCGATCGTGAGCATGACCGTAAGGCGCGGGCTGCGCGCCACGCCTGCCGTCGCTCGGCCCGCCCGGTCGAGATGGCTGAAATCGTGCTGCTCACCACTCATGGCAATCGAATGGGCTGAATCGCCGCGTTGATCAAGCCGGCTGATCTGCCCTATATCCAGACAAAGGCCCGAAGGGTCGCCTCGCATTGTGGAAGCCTGGCGTGGAGCACAACGACAAAGCCCGCATCCTGGTTGCCGGCAGCGGTCCGGCCGGCTTGATCGCGGCGCTCGGCTTCGCCGAGGCCGGTTTCGGCGTGACGCTGGTCGGCCCCGAAGCCAACAGCGCCGACGGCCGCACCACCGCCCTCATGAATCCGGCGCTGAAGGTCCTTGAACGGCTGGGCGTCCTTGCCGAGCTGAAGCCGCAGGCCGCGCCGCTCAAGGTGATGCGCATCGTCGACGCCACCCGCCGGCTGATCCGAAGCCCGACCGTGACCTTTCGCGCCAGCGAGATCGGCGAGGAACAGTTCGGGCTCAATTTGCCGAACAAGGTTCTGATACCGATCCTCGCCAAGGCCGTTTCGGCCCATCGCGGCGTCGAATGGCTGAAATCCATCGTCGAGTCATGGCGCCTCGACGCCGATCAGGCCCACGCCCGGCTAGCCGACGGCAGCGAAATCTCCGCGTCCCTGGTGGTCGCCGCCGACGGACGCCTGTCCCCGGCACGGGAAGCCGCCGGCATTCGCGCCTTTGCGCGGCCCTATCCGCAGTCGGCGCTCGTGCTCAATTTCGGCCACCGCAGCGAGCACGGCTTCGTTTCGACCGAGTTCCACACCGAGACAGGGCCGTTCACGCAGGTGCCGCTACCCGGCAGGCGTTCAAGCCTTGTCTGGGTGGTCAAGCCGGAAACGGCGCTGGAGCTTGCCGCGCTCGACGATGCAACCCTGTCGGAGCGTGTTGAGCAACAGATGCAATCGATGCTTGGCCGCGTCTCGGTCGAGCCGGGTCGCCAAGTCTATCCCTTGTCGGCGGCCTCGCCCGGCCGTTTCGCGCAAAACCGCGTGGCGCTGGTCGGCGAGGCGGCGCACGTGTTTCCGCCGATCGGCGCCCAAGGCCTCAACCTCGGTATCAGGGATATCGACGATCTGATTGGAATCGCGAGTGAAAACAGCGCGGACCCCGGATCGCACGGGAGCCTCGCCGTCTATGACACCAGGCGCCGGCCCGACATATGGGCGCGTAGCGGCGCGGTGAACCTGCTTAACATGTCGCTCTTGTCCGACATGCTGCCGGCGCAGCTGGCGCGCAGCGCCGGCCTCAATGCGCTTGGCGGCTTCGCGCCGCTGCGCGCCTTCTTCATGCGCGAGGGACTGCGGCCCGGCAGCGGTTTTCGCGCGATTGCCGGCGGGTTAAGGAAAGAGGTCGGCCGCTAGGATTCCGTGCCGGATCGCGTAGAGCAGCGCGGTCACCGTCACCACCGAAAGGCATGTCGTGATCAGCACGCTGGCCGAAGCCCGCTGCACCCACACGTCATATTGCTGCGCGATCACGAAGACGTTGGTCGCCGTCGGCAGCGCCGCCAGCAGCATGGCGGAAAAGACCCAGGTCGGCGAGAAATTGCCGATCCAGCTCAGCACGACATAGCAAAGCAGCGGGTGGACGATAAGCTTCAGCCCGGCGATCAACGCCAGTTCATGCGGCACGCGGTTGAGCGGTCGGAGCGCCAGCGTCACCCCCATGGCAAACAGGGCGCAGGGCGCGGCCGCGCGGGCGAGATAGTCCAGGAAGCGATCGACAGGCAGCGGCGGGCGGAACTCCACATAGGCGGCGGCGACGCCAAGCGCCGTCGCGATGATGAAGGGATGCAGCGCGATCTTCTTCACGACGCCGAGCGCCAGCTGGAGCGGCGGCGCCTTCTCCTTGCCCGACAACGCCATCATCATCGGCGCCACGGTGAAATGCACGATGTTCTCGAAGCAGAAGATCAGCGCCACCGGCACCGCCGCCTGCTCGCCGAACGCCAGCAAGGCAAGCCCCGGTCCCATATAGCCGATGTTGCCGTAAGCCGCAGCAAGGGCGGTGATCGTCGCCGGCGCGATCCCGCCGCGGGAAACGAAGACCGACCAGGCGAACATCAGTGTGAAGATCCCATAGGTGGCGATCAGCGAGCCAAGGATGAAGCTCCACTCCGTCAACTGCTCGAACGGTGTCTTGGCGAGCAACTGGAAGAACAGGGCCGGCAGCGCGACATAGACGATGAAAATGTTCATCCAGCCGAGCGCTTCCAGCGGCTGCCTGGTGATGCGCGCCACCAGGAAACCGACAAAGATCATGCCGAAGAATGGAAGGACGAGACCGATGACGTCAGACATTTTCGCTCGGGCAGAAAACTCCCGTGCGGGCTAACCCGTTGCTTCGGCTGAGGTCAAGGCGTTGGCTATTGAATTGCCGCCGCGCCTGCGCCAAATAGGCACCAAGCCGAAAGTCGGGGTCGATTTCTGGCCGGGTGACGTGTAAATTCAAGATCTTAGGCGCCTTGCGCGCAGCCACGACAGGCGCCTCGGAACAGCGCATGGCCCGAAAATCGGATCGATTTTCGAAGAGGATCATGCGCAAAACTAAAGTGCTGCAGCATTCTTTGCGCGTCCGAGAGGACGCGCGGCGCTGCAGGTGGTGAACGTGATGAAAACGGCCAAATTCTCGATCGGACAAGTGGTTCGCCATAGGCTGTTTCCGTTCCGCGGCGTGATCTTCGACGTCGATCCCGAATTCGCCAACACCGAGGAATGGTACGAGGCCATTCCCGCCGACGTGCGTCCACGCAGGGACCAGCCTTTCTACCATCTCCTGGCGGAAAATTCGGAGACCGAGTACATCGCCTATGTGTCCGAGCAGAACCTGCTCGAGGACCGGTCGGGCGAACCGGTACGGCATCCGCAGATCGGCGAGATGTTCGACAAGCTGCCGGACGGCCGCTACGAGCCGAAACGCCAGTCGAAGCACTGAAGCCAACGAATGTTGCCAACGCGCGGCGCGGCGACAACAAAAAAGCGGGGCACGTGCCCCGCTTTTTGTTTTCCGAGAAACGCGCTGACGCGATCAGTTCGCGGTCTTGGCCTTGTCCTGCTCGTCCTTGAGCTTCTTGGCGAAGTCCTGGTTGTTCTTGGCGACGAAGTCCTGCAGCTTCTTCTGCCGGTCCTCGATGTCCGACTGCTGCAGCGGCGGGCCGTCATAGGCGCCGCTGAAGCCGCTGAGCGCGATCTTGATTGGGTTCGGCTGGTTCTGGAAGTTGATCGAGGTGAGCGTGATGCCCTGCCCCTTCTTGAAGGAAGCGACGAGCTGGTCGCTCAGCGGCACTTCCGCCACGCAACGGTCCGGGAAGCAGATCACATAGTCGAGCTTCTGCGCCTTGCCGGCATCGATCTGCAGCGCAATGCCGGGAGGCACGAGGCGGCCGGTCGGGACCGTGACCTGGAAGACCTTGCGGTTCACCTTGCCCTTGAGCTCGATCAGGCTGACGCCGGTGACGAGCTGGCCGTTGCCGGCCGTGACGATGTTCTGCACATTGCAGATGTCGACGTCTTCCTGCTTGGTGCAGGCCTTGAACCAGCCCTGAGGAATCTGCGGCTGCTGTTGGGCCGAGGCGGTGACAAGCCCGGCGCCCAGAACGCCGACCACGCCTGCGGCCAGCACCGAAAGGCGGTACGCGTTGATCGTCATATGGTGCACTTTCCTCTCAAATGATCCCGGGGACCGGCTTCTTCGCGCCGTGTGGTCCAGCTACCTGTTGCCCAAATGAGGCAACAGGATGACTTCGGAGCGCGTGTTACACTGCCAGCGGCGCCGAATCCAGCCCGGTTTCCGCGATTTCTTCGCGGTTCCTCTCCCAATGGCGAGCGTCGGTCAGCGCGGGAGCGGCTGAACCCGATTCCCATTCGGGCACCGATTCAATCGGGTAAGGAAATGCTCTACGGTGCATGGCGAATCACAAAGCCGCCCGGCAAGGAGACGGTCATGGACCGCGTTCTCGTTCGGCTGATCGCCGCGACCTCGTTTCTGGCTCTTTCGCTCCTTCCGTCACAGTCGGAGCCGAAGCACGGCATAGCCATGCAAGGCGAGCCGGCACTGCCGCCCGACTATCAGCATTTCGACTACGTCAATCCGGACGCGCCGAAAGGCGGAAGCGTCACTTATTGCGTCGTCGGCTCCTTCGACAACCTCAACCCCTTCATCCTGAAAAGCCTGCGCACCACGGCGCGCGGCATGATCGACACCGTTTACGGCAATCTCGTCTTCGAGCCGCTGATGCAGCGCAGCTATGACGAGCCTTTCAGCCTCTATGGGCTGCTTGCCGACAGCGCCGACATGGATCCGGAGCGCAAGAGCATCGAGTTCCATCTCAACCCCAACGCAAAATGGTCGGACGGGCAGCCGGTGACGCCGGAGGACGTGCTGTTCACCTATGACGTCTTCACCGACAAGGGCCGCCCGCCCTACAGCGACCGCATGAGCATGATCGCCAAGCTGGAGAAGACCGGCGACCACAGCGTGAAATTCACCTTCAATGACAAGGCCAACCGAGAATTCCCGCTGATCGTCGCGCTGACGCCGATCGTCCCGAAGCATGCCTTCGACAAGGACACGTTCGACAAGACCACGCTTAAGCCGCTGATCGGCAGCGGGCCCTACACCGTGGACAAGGTGCTGCCGGGGCAGCGCATCGTCTTCAAGCGCAACCCGGATTATTGGGGCAAGGACACTCCGTCGAAACGCGGCTTCGACAATTTCGACCAGATCACCATCGAGTATTTTCTGAACGCCAACGCCAAGACGGAAGCGTTCAAGAAAGGAATCTGCGCCCTCGACGACGAGACCGATCCGGTCAAGCGTGAGCGCGACATCGACTTTCCCGCCTTCCGAAGGGGCGACGTTAAGGAAGAATATTTCAACACCGGCATCCCCCCGGTGGTGACCGGCTTCCTGTTCAACACCAGGCTGCCGAAGTTCGCCAACCCGGTCGTGCGCCGCGCCCTCGGCATGCTCTACGACTTCGAATGGGCGAACAAGAACCTGTTCGGCGGCAAGTTCAACCGCACCATGAGCTACTGGCAGAATTCCGAGCTGTCCGCGCTCGGCCACCCGGCCGACGACCGCGAAAAGGCGCTGCTTGCCCCCTATCCAGGCCGCGTGCCGCCCGATGTGATGGACGGCACCTGGCACCCACCCGTGACCGATGGTTCGGGTCAGGATCGCAAGGTGCTCAAAGCCGCCTTCGAATTGTTGAGGAGCGCCGGCTTCCGCGTGCAGGACGGCAAGATGCTCGACCCGCAGGGAAACCCCTTCAGCTTCGAGATCCTGACCTCGTCGCAGGATGAGGAGCGGCTGGCTTCCATCTACCAACGCACCCTGGAGAAGATCGGCATAGGCGTCGGCATCCGCACCCTCGACGGCGACCAGATCCAGTCGCGCAAGCAACGCTATGACTTCGAGGTACTGATCGGCACCAGCGGCTTCAGCAATTCGCTGTCGCCCGGCAGCGAGCAGCTCGGTCGCTGGGGATCGGTCGCCGCGAAGACGGAAGGATCGTTCAATCTCGCCGGCGTCGCCGATCCGGCCATCGACGCCGCGATCGACGCCATGTTGAACGCCCGCACCAAGGAAAACTATGTCGCGGCGGTGCGCGTGCTCGACCGGCTGCTGATCTCAGGCAACTACATCGTGCCGATGCAATACAACACGCAGCAATGGCTCGCCTACTGGAGCTATCTGGAACATCCGCAAAAGACCCCCATATTCGGCTATCAGCTGCCGACCTGGTGGCGAAAGCCCAACTGATGCCAGAGCGTGATGCCGAAAAGTGTGAAGCGGTTTTCGGACGACATCATGCTTTATATCTCTTTGATTGAGAGCCGAACCCAATCGGGACCGAACAGGAGACGAGCATGAGCGCCGAGACCTCCATCACCGTCGATGTCGTGTCCGATGTCGTCTGCCCCTGGTGCTTCATCGGCCAGAAGCGGCTGGACAAGGCCATTGCTTCCGCAAGCGATATCGAGGTGCATGTCCGCTGGCGGCCGTTCCAGCTCGATCCGACCATCCCGCCTCAGGGCATGGATCGCCGCCAATACATGCTCGGCAAGTTCGGCAGCGAGGAACGCATCCAACAGATCCACGCGCGCATCGAGCCGCTCGGCGAGGCCGAGGGCATCCATTTTGCCTTTGGCGCCATCAAGGTCGCTGCCAACACGCTGGACGCTCATCGCGTCATCCGCTGGGCGGGCGCCGCGGGTGAAGATGTGCAGAACCGGCTGGTGCGCCGCCTGTTCCAGCTGAATTTCGAGGAAGGCGTGAACATCGGCGACCATGCCGTGCTGGTGAAGGCTGCTGGCGAGGCCGGCATGGATGCGTCGGTGGTCGAGACGCTGCTGCCGACCGATGCCGATGTCGAGGCAGTCCGCAACGAGATCGCCACCGCTTCGCGCATGGGCATCACCGGCGTGCCCTGCTTCCTGCTCGAAGGCAAATACGCGGTGATGGGCGCGCAGGATGCCGACACGCTTGCCGACGCCATCCGCCAGGTGGCCCAGGCCAAGGCGCGTGGCGAGCTGGAAACCGCGAGCTGAATAATCCGTCAGCGCAATCGGGACGGAAGGTTACGGCGAAGCCGCCGTACCTGACGCCATGCGCTTTCCTGGAATCGTGCTCCTACTTCGCGGTCGCTTTGGCCTTGCTCAGGAAGAAGCCATGACCATCGCCGCCCGTGCAGCTTAGCCCCTTTGTCGACGACTGGCAGGAAAACGGCCCCCTGCTCCAGCTGTTGCCGTAGCCAAGCTTGGTTACGTCGCCGCAACAGCCCTGCTCGCCGGGATTCTTGATCAGTGTCGCTGGGCCTTTAGGCCCCAATATCACGGTCACGTAGCTCGGCTCGACGCGCGAGCAGGAAAGCTCCGGCCCGCCATCCCGCGGCTGGTAGGTGCTGGTGCCGCCCTTCGGCGTATAGATGCAGCCAATATTGCCGGACGGGGTGTTGAACTCGATCTGGCCCCCGGCGCTTGCCGGAATGCTCTGGCTGGCGGCATGTGCCGCGGACATCCAGGTGAAAACGGTGAGCAGCGCGGCCGCAACTGAACGTGCAGGCATGTCATCCCCCTCCGACATAGACCAACATCTGGCAGGTTCGGCCCGCTGGGCCACGTTGTCAAACCCCGTTCCGTCTCGAAACACGATCTGGTGAATCGCCTTCTACGCCGCGCCGAGCTAGAATCGCGTGGGTTTAGCTGATTTGAGGGGGCACTGAATGGCCGTCAGGCGTCGCGCATTGTTGCTATTGTGCTTGCCTTTCGCCCTCGGGCTTCCGCTGGCATTGCAGCGCGTGTCCGCCGAGGAGGCCGTCATGTCGGCCACCTTCGAAGGCAAACCCTGGACAGCGTCCTTTACCTTGGCCCAGACGATGCAGATGGGCGGCAAGCCGATGCTGAACCTGTCGGGGACGGAACAGGGCTCGCCGACCATGACCTTCAATTCGATGCTGGTCTTGAAGGATCCGAACGACCTTGCCGGCAGCTATGCGCTCAAGGCCGGCTCAGCCGCGAATAGCGCCAACTTCAACATCCTCGATTCCGGCGCCATGGTCGGCCATGTCCGTTTCGGCAGCGGCGAGATCGTCATCGACAGATACGACGCTGCCAGCAAGACCATTTCCGGCCATTTCAACGCCTCCGGAAAAGACGAATCGGGAAAACCTGAAGAGCTCACTGACGGTAAGTTTTCGGGCATTCCGGTCACCGCGCAGTAGCCATTTCGGCTGATCGGCGCCTCTTTTTCGTTCACAAACCCGTGTTTTTCGCTTCCGTAAGGGAAGCTTTTCGCCACTTGGCGCAATCACTGTTAACGCGCTGGAATAAAAGACGAAATCGGCGCGATTGATGGTCAATCGGCGCTGCCCGCCTGTTGCCATCGCGCCACGGCGGGTAACCCTGTTCACATTCCCCGGCAGAAAATTAATGGAAAATGATCAATTGGTGTTACCCTGTGTAACAAAACTAGAAAGGTTTGGGCGGGATCGTGACTGGGGTCGGTAGACCGCGACGTACAGTACCGGAGCAAACATCCAACGAGGCAAGGACCTCGTCCCTGACGCCGGTATCGTCGATGCGTACATTCTGGGGGCTGATGCGAGCCTACTGGTTCTCTGACCGGTGGAAGGAAGCCTGGACCCTCACCATCGTCATCGCGCTGCTGACGGCATTGTCCAGCAAGGCTGGCGTCTGGTTTGCCGTGGCGCTGGGCGAGCTGGGCAATTCGATCGCCTTCCTCCACGACGCCGCCAACACCCATCCGTTGCAGACCATCCTGACCAATGCCGGCATATTGGTGCTGCTGGTCGTGCTGAAGGATGCCGTCTTCACCGGCGTGCGCAATCTCGTTTCAACGACCTTGCACCGCAAATGGCGGGGTTGGCTGAACAATCAGTTCAACCAGGCCCTGCTCGACGGCAACCACACCCATTTCCATGCCCAGCACGGTTCGGCCGCCGGCGGCATCGTCGCTCCGGACAACATCGACCAGCGCATCCAGGAATCGATCAAGGATATGACCGGCGGCGCGATCGGGCTTGCCATGGGTGTGCTGGGTGTAGCGACTTCGCTCTATTTCATCGGCGAAAACCTGATCGGGTCCTCGGTGGAGGTCAAGGGCCTGGAATTCCTGGGCAGCTACGGCACCGCCGTGCTGGCTTTCCTCGCCGTCGCTACCTACGTGCCGCTGAACACCTGGATCGCGGTCAAGCTCGGCCGCCTGCTCGAGCGGCTCAATGTGCGCATGCAGCAGGCCGAGGGCAGCTACCGCAGCGAGCTGACGACATTCCTGCGCCGCAGCTTCCACGTCGCCGCCTCGCATGGCGAGGGCGTGCAGAAGTCGATGCATGACCGGCTCTATGTCGACATCGACAAGACATGGGGGCGGCTCAACGTCGTCAACACCAGCTACACGTCGTTCGAGCTGATCTACAATTTCGTCGGCGCCCGCATCGTTGCCTACGCGCCGGGCCTCGTGTCGTTCATCCACAACCGCCTTGACTACAAGGGCTACATCACCGGCTCCGAAATGGTCGCCCAGTTGATCAGCCAGTGCTCGTGGTTCATCCATGTGATGCCGGCGATCGCGACGCTCAGGGCCAACAGCCAGCGCGTCACCGAACTCGCCAACGCCATCGAAAGCGTCCAGCATCCGCGCGAATTCTATCAGCAGACCGGCCGCTCGGACTTCAGCTACGCTGCCCAGAACCCGGTGTTCGGCCTGACCATCCAGAAGCTGGAGCTGGCGCATCAGGGCGAGGACGCGACGCCGTTCCTCAGCGCCGCCAATTTGCGTTTCCGCCGCGGCGAATGGACCTTCCTTAAGGGCGAGTCCGGCTGTGGCAAGACTTCGCTGATCAAGGCGATCAACGGCCTGTGGCCATATGGCCGCGGCACCATCGTCTTTCCGGAGGGCGTGGCGAGCTTCTACGCCGCCCAGGAGGTCAAGCTGCAGCAGGTTTCGCTGAAGCAGCTCGTCTGCCTACCAGGTTCCGAGCACGACCATGCCGACATGCAGGTCGCGGCGGCCCTGCACAAGGCCGGCCTCGGCGACTTCATCGAACATCTGGCCGACGAGAGCCGCGAGGGCAAGATCTGGGACCAGGTGCTTTCGGGCGGCCAGAAGCAGAAGCTGGTGGTCGCGCGCATCATCCTGCAGCAGCCCGGACTTCTCTTCCTCGACGAGGCGACCGGCGCGCTCGATCCCGAAGGCAAGGTCGCCTTCCACCAGGCGATCAAGGACAATTGTGCGAACGTCACCGTCATCAGCGTCATGCACGAGGCTGTAGCGCCGCGCTCGCTTTCCGGCGAGGAATTCTATCACAGCGTGGTTTCGATCGCCGACGGCGTCGCCACCAAGAAGCCGCTTGCGCCCAGCCTGCCGCGCGAGCTCACCACCATTCTCGCGCAGCCCCGTCCGACCGAGGATAAATGGCTGCGCTTCTCGCGCCGCCTGAAGCAGAAATAGCAGTCATACCAAGTCTTTGGGTGAGACGGTGGCTGCGCCGGCAGGCGCCGCCGATCACAGTCTCGCGATCAGCGCTATCCGCGCGCGTTTTCCAATGTTCCGCGATTGACTCGGCAAAAACCGCTCCTATGTTGCGCCCGCTCGCAGAATTCAAACCTACAGCGCCGCGCGTCACTTGGGCGCGCAAAGGACGCTGTAGAAACTTAGAATTTGCGCATGATCCTTTCCGAAAATCGAAAGCCGATTTTCGGGATCATGCGCGAACCCGGCGAGCAGAAAGGTCAACCCGCCATGCCTGGCGACAGTCACAGTCGAACGCAACCGCCGTCCGCCCTGACGTGACCTGACGGCTCACGTCCTGCCGGACGGCAAGGAGTGAGCCATGATCGAATTCGCACCCGTACTGGACGACGAAGCCGTCGCCGTCGCCCGTGTTCTTGCCAACGATCACGTCGCCGACGTCGTCGAAGCCCTCAACCGTGAGCCCCGCGAGACAGCCATCGAGCTGCTCTGCGCCGTGCCGTTCGAGCGGCTGGTCGAGATTTTCGACCAGCCGGAGCTCGAAGCAGCGCCGGAACTCGCCGAAGCCCTGCCCCGCCCGAAGGCAAGCAAGCTTCTGACCGCGATGTCGGTCGACCGTGCCGCCGACATTCTGCGCGAGCTGGACGAGCCGGCCCGCTCGGAACTGCTCGGCGCCTTGGCGCCGCCGCTGCGCGCGACGCTGCTGTCCATCCTGGGATATCCCGAAGGCAGCGCCGCCTCGATCATGACGACGGAATTCGTCAGCGTACCCTCGGACTGGACGGTCGGGCGCACGCTCGACTACATCCGCAAGGTCGAGCGCACGCGCGAAACCATCTACGCCATCTACATCGTCGATCCGGAGACGCAGCTCCTGCTGCGGGCGACCGGATTGCGCCGGTTGATCACCGGCAATCCGGAAGATCCGATCCTGTCGGTGGCGCCCGATCGTGTGCCGGTGACGGTGACGCCGCTCACCGATCGCGAGAACCTGGCGCAGACCATCTCGAAATACGACCTGCTCGCCTTGCCGGTGGTCGACCATGGCAGGATCCTCGGCATCGTCACCGTCGACGACATCATCGATACGATGATCGAGGAGACGACCGAGGACGTGCATCGTTTCGGCGGCATGGAGGCGCTCGACGAGCCCTACATGAAGATGAGCTTCCTCGCCATGATCCAGAAACGCGCCGGCTGGCTCTGCGCGTTGTTCCTCAGCGAGATGCTGACCGCCAACGCCATGCAGAGCTATGAGGGCGAACTGGAGAAGGCGATCGTGCTGACGCTGTTCATCCCGCTGATCATGAGCTCCGGCGGCAATTCCGGCTCGCAGGCGACGTCGCTCGTCATCCGCGCGTTGGCGCTGCGCGAGATCGGGCTGCGCGACTGGTGGCGGGTGGCGCTGCGCGAGCTGCCGACCGGGGTGGTGCTCGGCTCGATCCTCGGCATCGTCGGCATCTGCCGCATCGCGCTCTGGCAGTATTTCGGCTTCTACGACTACGGCCCGCACTGGATGCTGATCGCGGCAACGGTGGGCGCGGCGCTTGTCGGCATCGTCACCTTCGGCTCGCTGTCGGGATCGATGCTGCCCTTCGCGCTGAAGCGCATCGGCTTCGACCCGGCGAGCGCCTCGGCGCCGTTCGTCGCCACGCTGGTCGATGTCACCGGGCTGGTGATCTACTTCTCGGTGGCGCTGGTGATCCTGCGCGGCACGCTGCTGTAGACTTGGGACTTATCGCCGCCGGCCATGCCGGCGGCGCTCCTCCAATCCGTGGCTCAGACCCGTTCGCCGTTCTTCACGCGATAGGTCGGCTTGTACATCGTCACCAGTTCCTCGGCCGCCGTCGGATGGACGGCCATGGTGCGGTCGAAATCGTCCTTGGTCAGACCCGCCTTCAGCGGAATGCCGAGAAGCTGCGCCATCTCGCCGGCATCGGGACCCATAATATGGGCGCCGATCACCTTCCTGGACGCACTGTCGACCACCAGCTTCATCAGCATCTTCTCGTCGCGGCCGGACAGCGTGTGCCGCATCGGACGGAACGATGCGCGATAGATCTCGACATCGGGGTAGCGCTTGATCGCGTCGTCCTCCGAGAGGCCGACGGTGCCGATCTCCGGCTGCGAGAACACCGCCGTCGGAATGGTGTCGTGGTCCGGCGCGGTCGGATTGTTCTTGAAGGCGGTCTCGATGAAGCACATCGCCTCGTGGATCGCGACCGGCGTCAGTTGCACGCGATGGGTGACGTCGCCGATCGCCCAGATGTGGTCGACATTGGTGCGCGAATATTTGTCGACGACTATCGCGCCCGTCTTACCGAGCTCCACCCCGACGCCTTCCAGGCCCATATTCTCGGTGTTGGGAATACGACCGATCGCCAGCATGACCTGGTCGACCGTCAGCGTCTGGCCGCTCGACAGCAGCACATCCAGCCTGCCTTCGGGGTTCTTGCGCACCCACTCCGAAACCGCGGGGCAGAGGATCTTGATGCCCTTCTTCTCCATGGTCTCGTGCAGCGAACGGCGCAGATCCATGTCGAAGCGGCTCAGGATCTCCTGGCCGCGATAGACCAGCGTGGTGTCGACGCCCAGGCCATGGAAGATGTTGGCGAATTCGACGGCGATGTAGCCGCCGCCCTCGATCATGATCGCTTTCGGCAATTGCTTCAGATCGAAGGCCTCGTTGGAGAAGATGCAGTATTCATGGCCTGACAGCGCCGGATGCGGCGCCGGACGTCCGCCGGTCGCGATCAGGATCTGGTCGGCGCTGACCGTGCGGTCCTCGGCAACCAGATAGATGCTGTGGTGGTCGACGACCACGGCGCGCGAGTGAAAGGTCTCACCGCCGGAGCCCTCGACATTCCTCTTGTAGATCGCCTCGAGCCGCGCGATCTCCTTGTCCTTGTTGGCGACCAGCGTTTGCCAGTCGAAGCTCGCCTCGGGCACGGTCCAGCCATAGCCGGCGGCGTCGGCAAAATGCTCGGGAAATTGCGAGGCATAGACATAGAGCTTCTTCGGCACGCAGCCGCGGATGACGCAGGTGCCGCCGAAGCGGTATTCCTCGGCGATGGCGACGCGCTTGCCGAGAGCGGCCGCCACCCGGGCCGCCCTCACCCCGCCCGAGCCGCCGCCGATGACGAACAGATCATAGTCATAACCAGCCATCGCGTGGGCTCCTGCGGATGAGAAAGACGGGGTCACAGGTAGGCTGCAAAGCGGCAAAAGAAAAGCCCGGGCAAGCCCGGGCTTTGTGGTCCAGCAGTCGTCGGCCGGCAGACGCGGATCAGTTCTGCGAGTCGTCAGCAGGGGCAGAATTGTCGGCGGGCGCCGAATTGTCCGCCGGAGCGGAACCGTCGGCGGGCGCAGTGGCGTCCGGAGCCGGCGCTGCCGGCGCCGCGGCCTTGGCTGCCGCGGCAAGCGTCTCTCCGACCTGCTGCGCGAGATCGCGGGCAACGCCATTCTGCCAGATGTCGGCCGCCTTCACGAGATCACGCGTCACCGCGGGGCCGCTGTCGAGCAGCTTCTTGCCGGCATCGGAACTATAGAAGGTGGCGATATCGTTGAGGTCCTTCTCGGAGAACACCTTGGCATAGGCGAGCGCCGCCTCCTTTTCGAGGTCGGCACGCCGCGAAGCCATGCCGAGCGCCTTCTCGGTCACGGTCTTGCCGATCAGCTCCTGCATGTCGGGGTTCTTCTGGATGAGCTGCGATTCCAGCGCAGCCGCCGCCTGCGGCAGGATATTGTCGAACGAGTCCGTAGCGTGGATCGCGGCGACAGCCGCGCGGGCGGCCTTCAGATGCGATTCGCTGACGTCCTGCGCAAACACCGGCGAGGACAGCGCAAGGACGGCCGAGGCCGCCAGAAGTGTCGAAAGGCGGCGAACTCGTTTAGGCAACATCATAGTCGGTAGAACTCCCTGGTTTCAGGCTGCATGGACGGTTTCGATACCGTCGCCGCCGGCGATGATGGCCGTTGACGCCAGCCCGATGAATAGACCGTGCTCGACAACGCCAGGAATGGCGAAGAGAGCATTCGAAAGCGCTCTTGTATCCGGAATGCGGCCAAAAGATGCATCGAGGATAAAGTGGCCGCCGTCTGTAACAAATGGCTGGCCCCCCGTCATCCTCAATGTAACCGGGCCGGAAAGCCCGAGCTCTGCCGCCGCGGCGCCGATCGCGATCTCGGTGGCGCGCAGGCCGAATTTGTTGACCTCGATCGGCAGCGGGAACCGGCCGAGGGTTGCGACCATCTTGGACTTGTCGGCAATGACGATCATGCGCTCGGACGCCGCCGCGACGATCTTCTCGCGCAGCAGCGCGCCGCCGCCGCCCTTGATCAGTGTCAGGTCCGGATCGACCTCGTCGGCGCCGTCGATGGTAAGGTCGAGTTCCGGCGTGTCCTCTAGCGTGGACAGCGGCACGCCGAGCTCGCGGCAGAGTGCCGCGGTTCGCTCCGAAGTCGGCACGCCGATGACCTTGAGACCGGTCGCAACCTTCTCGGCCAAGAGCCGCACGAATTCTTCCGCCGTGGTGCCGGTGCCGATGCCGAGCCGCATGCCGCTGCCGACATGGGCCAGCGCTGCCCGCGCGGCTTCGACCTTCAACTGCCTTGCATCCATTGGGAGGCCCCGATTTTGCCGGTTTCGCGCGCCTCCTAGCATTTTTGCCTGTCGCGTCAAAGGTTCGCCCTCAAAGGCCCCCATCAAATGCCGCGCTGTGGACCGATCGAGGCTTCTTGCTTGAACCCGGCCCAACCTGTATCGGCTGCGGCAATTCAATCGCTACAGGAACTACCCATGCCGCGCCCGATCATCGT
Source organism: Mesorhizobium humile (assembly GCF_033977215.1). NCBI lineage: Bacteria > Pseudomonadati > Pseudomonadota > Alphaproteobacteria > Hyphomicrobiales > Phyllobacteriaceae > Mesorhizobium > Mesorhizobium humile. Next base: position 176,606 of record NZ_JAVIIV010000008.1, on the reverse strand, counting down.
CTTCGACCTGGATGGAACACTGGTCGATACGGCGCCGGATCTGCTCGACAGCCTCAACCACAGCCTGGCGGCAAGCGACCTCGCCGCTGTCGACGAGACCGGTTTCAGGCGCTTCGTCGGCCATGGCGGACGCGTCATGATCGAACGCGCGCATGCCGCGCAGAACAAGGCACTGGTGGCGGCGGAGCACGACCGGCTGCTGACGCTGTTTCTCGACCATTACACGCTGAACATTCCAGGCAAATCCCAGCCCTACCCTGGCGTCGTTGCCGCGCTCGACCGTTTTCAGGCCGCCGGCTACCTGATGGCGGTCTGCACCAACAAATACGAAGCCAATTCAGTAGCGCTGATCGGCGCGCTCGGCCTGTCGAACTATTTTGCCGCGATCTGCGGCCAGGACACGTTCGCCTTCCGCAAGCCCGATCCGCGCCATCTCACCGAGACGATCCGCCTGGCCGGCGGCGATCCGCACAGCGCCGTGATGGTCGGCGATTCGCAGACCGACATCGACACCGCCAAGGCGGCCGGCATTCCCGTGGTCGCGGTCGATTTCGGCTACACCGATCGCCATGTGCGCGAATTCGAACCCACGCTGGTGATCTCGCATTTCGACACGCTGACGCCGGACCTGGCCGAGCGGTTGATCGCGGCGGCGCGCTGAGCGGCGCTCCACGGCCTCCGGCCCGGAAAATTCAGTCCCAAGATCGTCGGCGCATCGCCTTGACTTCGCGCATCCGCCTACCTTATATCGCGGCTCGCTTCGGCCTTCGGGCCGCAGGCGGGCGATTAGCTCAGCGGGAGAGCACACCCTTCACACGGGTGGGGTCGCAGGTTCAATCCCTGCATCGCCCACCATCCAACTCCCTGTATATGTTGGATGATCCGGCCCAAAGAGTTTCTCAAGCATTGCTGCATACATGCTTGGGCATGGATGCATGCCAACGCCTAAATCAGCCCTCTCCGCACATTCATACTCGTCACGGCCGTCACCAGAACGGCGCCGGTCATGAAATAGAGCGTGGCTATGATGTGGCCTTGGTGGAAATGCAGCCCGGCAAATAGCAGGGCGGTGACCACGGCAAGGAAGGCGATGACGCGCGAGAATGCATCGGGCATGGGACGACCTTGTGCAATGTGTTGAGTGGCCGCCCTCATTCAGCCGCATGCTCCATAGAGCGGTTTTCGATTTTTCGCAATCGGCTCGCTGGCGAGCACTCAAACCAGGTCCACCTCGACCCACAACCCGCCCGGCCCCCGGGCAGCATCGCGCGGTGCGCTGCGCACCGCCTGGATCGAGCCGGACGGCGCGGCAAAGGCCGGTTTGCCGTTCTTGTCGGCCAGCCATGGATCATCGGCGCGGATGACGCGGCCCTTTGTCTTCGTCTCCAGCGCGGTCAGGATGCCGTCATAGGGCATCTCGCCCCAATGCACTTTCACCGCATCGACCTTGTTGGTCGGGATGAAAGCCGAAAGGTCCGCGCTCGTCAGCAGATCGAAACCCTGTTTCTGCGGTGTCGCGTTCTGGCTGCCGTGATGGGCCACCTTGAGATAGATGGTGCGCGCCAGAAGATCGGCCGATGTGACGGTGCCTTGCCCCACCGGCCATTTCAGCTCCTTCCAGCTCAGCCAGTTGCCGATCTGGGCGTCGCCCGGGAACAGCAGCACCCGGCCTGAGTCGATGAACTCGAAGGCAAGCACCAGGCTGGTGTTGTTGACGCCGCGGTCGAGCTGCAGGGCAAGGTCGGCGGCGATCCCCATCCAGTCGGCGTCGATGCGCCGCCAGGACTGGTCGCGGTCTTCCATGGCCGCCGTGGCCGAAACCGGGCCGGAATAATGCTTGCGGACATAGGCGCCGATATCGATGGCCGGGTCGCTGCCCTTGTCGCCGTTGAGCGCGGCGGAAAGCGGCGTACCGACATTGCGTTCGAACGGACTGAGCTCGTCGACGTAATTGGCGTCGGCCGCCTCGTTCATCTTGAGGCCGCTCACCAGCGCCCGCGCAAACGGTCCGCCGCTGGCCAGTGGAAACATCTCGCTCGCCTTCTCCTCCAGCCGCAGCGCCGCCTTGTCGCGCGGCGGGCCCAACACGTAGACGCGCAGGTTGGGCAACCCGTCGATCGACACCGGCGGCCCGCCGGGCTCGAAATAGGTCGGTGACGGTTTTTGCGACAGCCTCGCCGCCGCGTCGCGGGCCGAGCGCACCCGCTCGCCGGCGGCGCCGAACTGGAAGCCGAGCACGGACTGCAGGCCGTCACGAACGCCGGCCATGTAGGAACTGAGCCCCTGCATTCCATCGAGCTTCTGGCCCACGCCCTGCAGCGCGGCGATCGCCTGGCCCTTGAACTTGTCCAGCTCCGCGGCCTCGGCGTCCGCGGGATTCTCGGTCCATGCCATCCAGACATCGGCGACAACAAAGTCTTTGAAGAGGTCTTTTGCCGTCAGGAAGCCTGAGACATGGTCCCAATGCTCGTGCGTGACCACGAGGATGTCGATCTTGCCGCCGGTCTCCTTCCTCATGTCGGCGACGATATCGTTGACCAGCGCCGGGCCGCCTGTGATCGAAACGTGGATGCCGCAATCGATGAGCATGCAGAACGGCGTACCGTCCGCCTTTTTGAAGGTAAGCAGATGGCAATCGCCGATACCTTGGCAGTAGTGCCGCACAGTGACGCCCGCAGCCTGCTGCGTCGCTGTGGGCGCTGTTGTTGCCGGCCTTGTCCTCGTCGCTGGCGTTCTAGACATGGTCGTCGTCTCCATCGCTGGCATGCAGCAAGGCAAACGGTTCCGACACCTCGCCGCCGAAATAGAGCGCTCGCAGCGGCGACAGGTAATTGGCCGCCATTGTGCCGGCCTGACGCTTCTGCCGGTCCACGCTGCCGGTGTTCTTGATGATCGCGTAGCGGATCTCCTCGAAACCCTCGCGCGGGTCGATGATGATCGTCGCGCCGCCACGGAACCAGAAGAAGCCGTCGCCCTTGGTCATGCCTTGCGGCATCGCCGTGCCGTCGAGCGCGACCGGAATGCGCTGCTGGATGACCGCCACGACCTCGACGCGGAACGAGCCGTCCGGCTCGACGCGTCGCGTCGGGCGCACGCTATAGATGTCGAAGGTCGTCTCGCCTTTCTTCGGCGGGTGCATGACCGTGCCGTCCTCATTGTAGCGCGGCAGATCGGGTAGCAGGCCGAACTGGATGTAGAGGTCCGGATTGGAGGCGAAGGCCTTGTGCATCGCCTTCCACAGCGCGTAGCGGTTCTTGTCGTTGAGCGCGAAGATCTCGGCCCGCTTCAGCTTCTGGTTCCAGCCAAGGTCGATCTTGCCGAGCAGGCCCTTCAGCCAGGCCGGCGACGGATCCTCCGGCGCGCTCCAGGCGAGCGTCTCTTCCGAGATGGTGCGAACGTCGCGCGGCAGAAGCTTCCATTTGCGGAACGATTCCTGGAAGGCCAGGCGGTAGTGCAGCGGATCGTCGGGATAAGCGTCGCGGTCCGCGGTGATCAGCGCGCGCAGATATTCGCCGAAGGTGATGTCGACGGCAGGGCAATAGTCGAGCGCGCGAATGCACATGGTCAGCATCTGCTTCGCGGTCTTGGCGACCTCGTCGGTCAGGCGTTCGACCAGGCTCGGATGCAGGGTTCCCGCCGGCAGGATGCCGGAGCCGCCAGTGGCCAGCTGGATCAGGTCGTCGGTCCGCCGATCGGCTATCGCCAGGAAGGCCTGGTAGACGGCAAAGACCAGGATCGAGCCGCGGTCATGCGCCTCGAAAGTCTTGTCGTAGTCGAGATCGGCCATGCCGGCGCTGCCATATTCGCGCAACGGCCCGGCCCTGCCGCTGCCTTCGCCGAACTGCTTGGCGATACCGGAAAGCAGCGAGGCGGCAGACAATTCGCCCCTCGCCTTGCCGATTTCGAAGCTGACCAGTTCCTTCAGCGTGAAATGCTGGAACAGCGCGACGATGTCGGCGAAAGCCTCGTGGAAGGCCGGCACGTCCGGGTTGGACGCCTCCTGGAAGCGGCGATGCAGCCCGTCGAGCAATGCGTGCGACATCTCATGCGCGACGATATCGCTGGAAAGGCATGAGAACACCGTCGTTCCGGGCGTGGTGACGTCGCCCTCACTGCTGGTCGCCGGGAAATAGCCGAACAGCAGCGCCTTCTTTTCCGGGCTGTAATAGGCGTTCTCGGCGCGCAACGCATGCGGATAGATGCGCAGGCGCGGCACGTAGTGCGCCTTCACGGTCATGTCGCCGGTCCGGCCGGGAGCCTCGGCATAGTGCGGCGCCCACAACGCCCGCCGGCCAAGCGCGCGCTCGAAATGGCCGATCGTGGTCATGGCGACGGCGTAGGCCATCTGCTGGTGGAATTTCGGATTGCCCTCAGAAGGCGGCAGGCCGTCCTGCGCCAGAAGCACCTTGTCGTTGAGGTCGACCGGATCGTAGACGCGGTCGGACGCGGGGTCGACATCGACCACCTCGAGATATTCGCCGATCGGGCCCGGCAGCAGCGGCCTGTCGGTCGACGGCTCGTCGTCCCACGGCACCGAAAGCGTCGCCTGGTAGACCGAAACCGAGTCCAGCCGTTTCGCCACGGAAGGATCGAGCGCGTAGATGCGCAGGCGCCGTTGCGGCGGCGGCAGCGGCCGCGGCTTGCGCCTGATGGCTGGCGCGGGGCCCATGACCGGCACGGGAACCGCCGCGCTGGCGCCTGGACGGCCGAGCAAACCTTCCAGAAAGGCCTTCAGCGGCTTTGATGGATTGCCCTGGTCGAGCGCCGCTTCGAGATAGCGGTTGCGCGCCGCGGCCGAAATATTGCCGGGATCGCCGTCCGGGTCGGCGATCGCCTGTTCGACTGCCGCGGCGCCTTGCGCCATCTGCGTCAATTCAAGCGCAAACATCATCCGCTGCCGAAGCGTCGCCGGCGGGGGCGCCGCCAAAGAGTTGCCACCGGTCAAAAGGTCCAGCCAACTCCATGTGTAGGTGGCTCGAGCGAGCTTCGTCAGGCTGTTCGCCGCCGGCGGCGGGACGTCCAGCGCATCGAAGGCCCGCAAGACGCCCTGCCCGATCTTCTGCTTCGTCTCGGTCGCATTCATCTTCGCCGTCGATTTCGAGGCCTTCGCGAACAGCGCCTTGCGTACCGCCTCGATCCGCATCCACGGCTCGGGATAATCCTTCACCACGTCCCAATGCTCAGCCAGCCACAGAGCGGCCGCGGCAGCGACCTGCGGCGTCGCGGCCGAGGTGCCGCTGCCGTCCATGTCGACCACCTTGCGGCAATCGATCTCGGCCCAGGGCACGTTCGGCGTGTAGGCTCCCAGCGCCGTATCCATCTTCGAAGGCGGCCCGTAATTGCCCTGCATGGTACCGAGGGCGAGCCCGGCATAGGCACGCCCGTCGCCCATCACGCCACAGGCCGCGAGCACCCGGTTGTAGCGCGCGGGATAGACGATGCTGCTGGGCGTGACGGTGAAATTGTTGCCGGCCGCCGTGACCATGACAAGGCCGTGGTCGTAGGCAAGGTTGACTGCATCGACCAGAGCCTGCGAGGCGAGGCCGCCCATGCTCATCGACAACACTTGCGCGCCCTGCTGGCGCGCATAGTCGATGCCTTGCACCATGGTGCCGGTGGTCAGCCGCACCACCCAGTCGGCGATGCGCACCGGCAGGATCTTCGCCAGCGGTGCGCCGCCGACGAAATCGGTGAAGCCCGGCCAGTGCGGCGACGTGCCGTCGAGCTTGTTGCCGGCGAGCAGGCTGAGCGTGCCGGTTCCGTGGCCGCGATTGCTGGTCAGCGTGCCGGCTGGCGCGCGGTCCGTCGCATCGTTCGGACGGGTTTTATCAACGAAATTGCGCTGCTGCGCTGTAAGAAGTCCTGCCGGAAGGGTCTCATGACCGGGGTCGAAGCCGGTGTCCAGATGGGCGATGGTGATGTTGGCCTGCTTGGCGCCGACCCTTTCGCGCGCCGCCTTGAACTGGCTGAAGTCCGGCGCGGCATTCCAGGCGATCCGGCCCGACACCGTCGCCTGTCCACCGCTCGGATCCTGGTCGTCGAAAGCGCATGTCGGAGCCGCGCTCGCCGCCATGCCGCGATCGCCGGCGCTGTCCTTGTAGTCCCATTGCTGCACGATATCGGGCTCGACCGCGAGCACCTCGGCGCCTGCGGCCGCCAGCGCCGGAGTCCGTGCGACAAGGTCGTGGGCGTGGTCCCAGGGATTGTCGCTATCGGCGGCATCCGTGGCCAACCGCAACCAGGTGGCGCCGCGATCCGCGGCCGCGGCCGTACCGGCGCTTAGAGGGCTGGGTGGGAGAGTAAGGATCGGCTCGGCTTCGATCCCGCCAATCCGCGGTGGCCCGCCTCGCACCGAGAGTCCCGCGCCGTCGCCACGAACCTTTACAAGGAGTCCCTTCGCGGCTGCCACGGCGTGCCCTCCCCCAAAATGAACCATGGCGCCCGACCGTCCGCTGCGGTCAAGCCAAGGTTCCAGCCACGCTTCGACTGATCTTTTTGCCGACTAGGCAACCATGCCGGCTGCGACGAAAAGATCGGTCGAGGCGTGGGCCATGCATTTCTAAAATAACCATCGGTCCGCCCGACGCGCATATCTGTGAGCACCTTCACATACGTCGAACACCGCTTGCGCTCAGATGTTGTAACGGTGGCGTCGACGACTCCTACCAAGTACGGCGTCCGAAGCTGCTGCCGGATATGCGGTTCTCGAGGAGAGATTTCGATCACCTAGCCATTTTCAGGTTTGCTGTCTGCGCGCTGGGCACCTCCCACCCAAGCGCGCGGACGGCGTCCAAGGATCGGCCCGCAACCGCCAGTGCGCCCGGTCTCCTTACAGTTTGCCGGCTTGTCCGTTTTCGGCGTGTCGGGCGTGACATCGAAACTCTGTCCGCCGCCTGCCGAGTTCGTTCAGCCACCATAGAAGGAGACGACGCTTTGATCGAGCACGCACTTATCCTACAATTTCCGTCTAACGAGAGGCGGAATCGTATCATGGCTACAAACGGCGCGGACGACAGGAACCTGCCGCGCCTGGCGCGCATCGACCCGCGCCAGTTCGACCTGCTGTTCGGCGGCTGCAAGCTGGAGCGCTATGCCGCCGGCCAGCATTTGTTCGTCCAGGAAGATACATCAGACCGCATCTATGGCGTGATGAGCGGCACTGTCGAGATTTCGATCTACTCGCCCGGCGGGCAGAAGCTGGTGGCCAATATCGAGCTGTCGCGCAGTCTCGTCGGAGAGATCGGAGCGCTGGATGGACGCCCACGCACGGCGACAGCCATCTGCCTCACGGCATGCGAGCTGGTTTCGCTGAGCCGGTCGCAACTCTTTGACCGCATTGAGAAAAATCCGCCTCTGGCACGCGGGATGATCGAATTGCTATGCGCGCGGCTGCGCTGGGTCAGCGGCGAGCTGGGCGACCAGGCCTTTTTCGGCATCGAGGCCAGGCTGGCAAAGCGGCTGGTGTTCCTGAGCGGCGTCATGGCCGACAGCGCCGGCTGGATTCCGATTTCGCAGTCGGAGCTCGGCGAATTCCTCGGCGCGACGCGTGAATCCGTCAACAAGACGCTCAACGACTGGCGCAGCCGGCAGATGATCGCCATCCGGCGCGGTGGCCTGCGCATCACCAACGCCGCCGCCCTGAACCAGATCGCCGAATCGCAAGACGACGACTGAGCAGTCAGGCTCGGCGTTTTCGCCGTAGCCGGCTCGGCGATTCGGCCGTAGCCTTCTCGGCAGTTTCGCCGCAGCTCCGTCGGCTCACCGCATCCGGAAGCGACGAACGGCTTTCAACGCACCCCGTCAGAGCCGCGAGATCATATAGCGCAGCGCCGAGCGGCTCGGCATGAAGAAATAGCCGCCGCCCTTGGTGGAGACGAACTGCGGCACATCCTTAAGCACGGTGACCTTTTCCCAGGATGGGATCGAGAACCGGCCGCCGCCGCCTCGCGCGCCGATCGTCGGGTCCGTCTCGCCGACCAGGCCCTGGAACGAGTTCGATGAGACCCAGGTCTGCTGGATGAACTCGTATTGGCGTTCGATATCCGCGTTGAGGCACATGAAGAGCAGGCCCTTCTCGGTCTTGCCGCCCTTGTCCTTCTTCTCGTAGGTGCGGCCGACGCGCAGGATGCGGTGGCGCTTGCCGATCCTGATCTGCGTCTCGCGGTCCTCGCCAAGCGAATCGCGCGGGTTGGACCGGCGTATGTGCGAGCCGAGCGGACAGGCATGCCCCTGCGGGTCCTCGGCGCCGAGCGCGAAATCATTGTCGATGCCGCGGCCCGGGCGTCCGTTCGGATTGCGCACCAGCGAGCTGCCGTCCTGCCAGCGGCCCAGCATCTTTGCCGCCACCCAGCGTTGATCGATGGCGGCGTCGCCGGTCTCCTCGGCTGCCTGCGTCGCCGCTTTCCTGCAATAATCGTCGAACAATTCGACATGCTGCTCGAACTGGCGCACGACGAGGAAGGTGCCGTTGCGGCCGAAATCGCGCGGCGGAGGCGGCTGCCCCGGTATCTGGCGGTTGCGCCGCACCTGCGAAAGGATGCCAGTCCGATCCAGCGCCGCGTCCACAGACGGCGAAGCCGGGTAGAAGCCATGCTCGTCGCGATAGCCGAACAGGAACTCGCCCGGTGCCAGCAGATGCATGGGCGCGGCTCCCTTGGCGGCGCGCTGCGTGCCCCGGACGATCGGCTGCGAGACGCCGTCGACGAAGCCGAAATGCTCGACCGCCCGCTTGCCGTCGCGCCGCACCATCAGTGGCAGCTCGGCGGCCACGGACATGCCGGCGCTCGTCGTCTGTCGCTTCATGGCCGAGATCTCGGCCTTCAACGTGGCCGGTGTCTCGGCGTAGCAGACGATGACGATGTCGATGGGCTTGTCGGCCGAACCCCACTGCCATTTGTCGGGCGCGTCGGGGCCGGTGTCGTTGAGGATGCGGCTGCGCTCGGGCGTTCCCATGCCTTGCCGGAAGGCGACGGGAAACGTGTCCAGCGGCTCGTCGTCGACGCCGCCTTCCAGCCCAAGCCGGCGCAGCCCGTTGGGGCCGAACGCCACGGTCATGGCGCGGCCGGCAGGCACGCCGTCGCCGAAGCTGGTTTTGTCGATGACGGAATCGAGCCAGGCCTTGCGCCTCGCCGCGGTCAACCCTTCCGGCACCTGGATCGCAAGCATATGCGCATAGCCGAGCGCGCCGAAGGGTCCGAAGAAAATGGACTGGATTTCCCCGGATTCCAGCTCCTCGAGCGGCGCAGCCGGTGGTTCGGGCAGGCTGGTCGCGTCCGCCGGCTGTGCTTGCGGCCGCGGCAGCGAACCGAACAGGCTCAGCCAGTCGCGCGCCTCGTTGCCGGTGGCCGAAGCGATGCCGCGCCTGATCCTGGAGTTGATGCGGATGCGCGGTGTGTTGAGGTGCGGATAGGCGCTGTACCAGAACAACGTCGGCACCTGCTGGCGTCGCGCCCAGCGCTTGAAACGATCGCCGTCGCGCGCGCCGTCCAGGAACAGCCAGCGCGTGCGCGGATAGCCTTCGGTGTTGCTCCATACCCCAGTCAGGCCTGCCGAGGCCTTGGCAATGAAATCCTCCAGATAGCTTTCCCAGCTGCCGCCATAGTTGGAGAAGAACACCAGCCTATCGGTGCCGGGCAAAAGCACCCAGCGGGCGAAATGAATGGTGTTGATGGTGGCGAGAAAGCCCGGCCTGAACACTTTCTGCGCCGATATCGAGATCAGGTAGAATGACAACCGCAGCGCCAGGCGTCGCAAGATGCCCGCCTTCATGGTCGAGATCGCCGTCAGGTTGTTCTGCGCGGCATGGTCCTCATTGGCGAGGATCTTTTCCAGAGCACCGATGTCGACGGGCGTGTTCGCCGGCTGGTCCTTGTCCTCGAGCCGCCGCAACGCCAGGAAGCAAAGGCCCACGAACAGGGCGAGAATGGCCAGCAGACCGAGCACCGTAAGCAGGAGCGCGGCACCGGCGATCGCGATGTTGGCGAAGGTGACGCCATGCGGGTTGCCGAACACGAGCACATAAGTCAGGCGCCAAAAGGCAAGAACGACGATCGCGACAGTGGCGAACATCGCCGGCGTCAGCAGCGTCGTGGTCAGCGCGCTCGACCAGTGGCCAGGCGGCTTTTCCAGCAGGCTTTCGGCGGGCTCGAACGCCCAACCGAATTGCCCGAGGCAGCGGACATGCCGGCGCGCCTCGGCCAGCACGTCCATCGCGTTGCCGGCCCCAGCGCGCGGCTTTTCGGCGATCTCGCGCACGCTGTCGGCAAGCTTGGCCTCTGCAAGGATGCGGCGCACGGAATGGCCGGGCGTGCCAGCGAAAACCAGCCCCGCGGCGCTGCCGAAGGACGGCGATATCTCGATATGGTTCTTCTTCAGGAAGTCCTCCAGCGAGCCGCCGTCCGGCAGGCCGCAGACATCCCTGAAGATCGGCCGTAGCCGGTGCCCGATCGATTGCGCGATGGCGGTTATGACATCGTCGGTGCTGCCGTCGCCGGAGATTTCAAACACCAGCGCGCCGGTCTCGATCCCCGTTTTTTCATCCTTGCCGGTCGGAGCGACGGCCAGGCTGGTGAAATGTATGGTGCCGACCTTGTCGAGCGCGGCACTGAGCTCGCCGATCGCGGGATTGCCGAGATCGGCGACCTTGTCGCGCACCGCATCGAGCGGCAAGGAGCGGGTGATCGGGCAGACCACCGTCACCATCGACTGGTCGGCTGTGCGGCAAAGCGGCGAGCGCTCGAAATCGACCTTGAGGCTTGCCGGATAGGCGCCGACATTGACCATCTTGCCGGCCCTGCCCCGCGCGCGGCCAAGCTTCGGTTTGCTGAACAGGGCGCGGATGCATTCGCCGATCTGGATGCGTGCGATCTCGGCGCCGATGCACAGATGGATGCCGTAGCCGAAAACCATGTAGTCGCGATGCGGGCGCGACGTATCGAAGTCGTTCGGCCGCTGCACGATCTCCGGATCGAACATCGCCGAAAGCGTCGCCGGCATCACCACGGTTCCGGCCTTCACCAGCCGCTCGCGACGCGTGCCCTTGCCGATAACCGCGTCACGCCTGGTATAGCGCCAGGGCCCGATCCAGATCGGTTTGAACCGCATGGCTTCCATGATCGCCCGGTCGAGTTTGCCGGTATCGCCGGCAGCAATTGCCCGATCGACGGCTTGCCGTGCGTCGGTTCGCGACAGGATCACATCCAGGCAATTGCTGCCGGCAAGCACATTGGTCGGCACAAAGCCGGCGACCATGCCGAGCATGATGGAATGAATGTCGGGCAGCGACAGGCGCCCCTGGTCCATCAACGCGACGAGGCGGGCAAGCGGCCGGTCGTCCCTGCCCGCCTTTTCCCTTACAGCCGTGATCGAGCGGTCTATGATTTTGATCAGCCGATCGCCGCCGACCACGGCGAGCTGACGCGTGGTGGGACTTGCCGTCGGGTCGGAAAAGAACAGCGCGCTGAGCGCGATCGACCAGTCGGCGAACTCGCTTTCATCATCGATCTCGAGGCCGAAATAATCGCGGCAGATGCGCACCGGCACGATCTTCATCAATCCGGCGATGGCATCGAAGCCAGGGCTGGCGCGGGTCATGATGTCACGCGAATGGCGCTCGGCGATCGGCCTGACGGTGGCTTCGACCTCCGCCGGCGGGAAAGCGCTCAGCACCGCCGATTTCATCTGCCGGTACGCGGCGCCGTCCTGCATGCCGAGAATGAAATTCGAGCCCCGGGCGAGCTCGGTCATCTCCGGCCCGTAGGGCGTCTCGAACTCGTCGCCCCGCTCCAATATGTCGCGAACATCCGCGCCCTTGGTGACAAGCAGGAAATTGCCGAAGCCGAGATTCGGCCAGAAACGGCGCAGAAGCGCCAGCAGCCAGCGCGGATCGCCAAGAAGAAAACCAGCGATGCGCGAAGCAACGCTGCTCTTGGAACGCAGCCGGTCGATGTCGAACGGCGGCATTTCCGCAACCGGACGCTGGCTCTTCTGAGCGGCCCGGACTGCGGCAAAGTACTTCAACATGATCATGCGCGTTCAAGCCCCCCGGCTGTCCACGTCAATGCGATGCCGGCATCCTGTTTGGCCTAGGTTTGCATCGATCCGGCGTATGTGAATTCGGTCACAGTCATTTGCTGTCGGCCCCGGCGATCATGCTGCGGACTTGGCCAGATCAAAATTGCCGATCAGGAAATTGTTCTTGGCCGGGTCGACGAACGGTATCCAGCGTATCCTCTGCTCCGAAAAGTCGGGGTGCCTGGTCATGAAGATCGCAAGCTCACGCGCCGCCTCGTCGCATCGGCCACTTCTCATCAGGGCGCCTATCTTCAGGAACCTCGCGTAAAAGTAACCTGGCGAAAGGTTGAGCGAGCGCTCGGCGGTCGCGATCGCGGCCGGCCAGTCTTCGACGAAGCAATAGGCGGCGGCCAGTTCCCCCAGATTGTGGAAGCGATAGAGGTCGAACGGGCTCAACCGCTCGGTGTCGAGGAAGAACGATATCGCGCCCTTGGCATCGCCAAGCAAAAGATGCGCGCTGCCCATGGCCGAGCGGGCGAAGGCGAAGCTCGGATTGATGTGGATCGCTTCAGCAAGATGCTCGGCCGCCAATGCCGGAAGGCCGCGCATGATGTCGGCCGCGCCGAGATAGGCATGCGGACGCGCATCGAGGCTGTCCATCAACAGCGCCTTGCGCGCAAGCGTCTCGACTTTCTCCAGATCGTCACTGTCGCCGAAACGCAGCCAGGCCCGCCAGAAGTACCACCACGCGAGCTCGTTGAGCACGGCGCTCGAATTCGGATCTTCCCGGTAGCCCTTGTCGAAGAAGTCGAGGGCGATTTCGGTGTCGCGCCGCGTGCGCCTGTTCATATGCCAACGGCCGCGCCTGACCAGTTGCCAGGTTTCGAGGCTTTCCCACGGCACCTGGAACGTGCGCGCCTGCTCGGCGCGATCGACCTCCTTGTCGAGGATGGAAACGATCTCGCTGCCGATCTGGTCGCGCAGGCTGAAGATATCGACGAGATCGCGGTCGAAGCGTTGCGACCAGACCAGGCGTCCGTTCGAGGTGTCGGTGAGCGATGCGTTGAGGCGAATCTGCCTGTCGGAGCGCGCCAACGTGCCGCTGACGATGTAGCGGGCGCCCAGCGCGTTGCCGATCAGCCTTGTGCCGAGGCTGTCGTCGCGAAACTGGAAGCTCGAGCCCTTGGCGATGACCGAAAGCCAGCGCGTGTTGGAAAGGCCGTAGATGATGTCCTCGGCGATACCGTCGGCCATATAGCCGACATCGGGATCGCTTCCGTTGCCCTGGAACGGCAGCACGGCGATTGCCGGTGGACCTTTGGTGATCGGCCTATAGTGACCGGACGCGGCGGGGATAGAGGCGAACGAAGCCGCCGCGATGGGGCCGTTGCCGCCACGACCGGCGATCAGGACGTGCACCGGCAGGGCGATGTTCTTCAGGCTGAATTCGCCGAGATCGGTGAAGACCGCCGCCGTCTTGTCCCTCACATGGTGCCATGTCGTCGCCGAGATGGCGACGCCGTCATGCGGCGCGAATTCCTGAAGCCTGGCGGCGATATTCACGTCGTCGCCGTAGAGCCGACCCTCCCGGACGATGACGTCGCCCGTGTTGATCCCGGCGCGAAACTGCATGCGCATGTTCTCGGTGACCGCCGCATTCAGCGCCACGATCCGGGCCTGGAAGTCGAAGGCCGCCCGCAAGGCTTCGATCGGATTGCCGAATTCGGCCATGATGCTGTCGCCGGCATCGCCGAACGTGCGCCCGCCAAATGCGCCGCAACTGCCGGCGATGATGTCGCGCCTTTCCTCGAAGGCGGCGACAGCCAACTCGTCGTCGATGCCCATAAGCCTCGAGAACCCTACGGCGTCGATCGAAATGATTGTCGCAAGCTGACGGGTATAGTTCCGTTCAGCCATGGTCGAGCCCCCAGTCCCCTGCTTCCAGTCCAGAACAGGCGACCTGCGCTCAAAAGAAACGCGTCGCCGTCTGCCGACGGATATCCCGGCAGGTCCGGCGCGCCGTTGCCACCCTGTTATGACCAGAATTCTATCAGGGTCTTGCCGAAAGCTCTACCACGAACAGCTAATATGACGAACTCTCCATCCGGCGCATGGTTAGTCGCTCGTTACGTCGGGTGACACACTCGCATCGCGTCGTTACAATCTGAAATTATTAGCTTTTTCACCCGCAACTAATGCTCCCCTTGCTCCTCTTGCCAAGGATCCATCGCATCGACGCATGCTCCTGCAAAATGCGTTATTGCGGCCTTTGCGGAACCAACCCGCCTGGGTACGAGTTTCTGACGGCACTTACGCCGACGAGATTTGAGGGCTCTCATGCGCACGTTCGTTTTGGCAACCGGTATCGCTTTATTCCTGATCAGTGGACAAGCCTTCGCGGCGGACAACCAGACGCTGCCGCCGCAAAATGCCAAGAAACTCTCGGAGATCGTCGCCAAGGTCGAGCACCGCGCCGACTTCCACTATGTGAAGGAGGTCGCCTGGGATAGCGACGGCTACACCATCACCTACTACACGACGGACAAGGCCAAGGTCCAAATCACCTACGATCCCGTGACCGGCGAACCCAAATAGACCTCGGTCGGTTGCTTGGCTCCGCCATTCCCCGGGGCCTGCGTTCGGCATAGACTCGATCGCCGAAACAGGCCGGACCGGGAGGACAGACATGCGGCTTCACATCTGCGCAACCGCCTTGCTGCTAGCCGCATCGATGCTTGGGACATCGGGCCAGGCACGCGCGGATGGCCCCTCCTTCGATTGCCGAAAGGCGCGGTTGCCCGCCGAGAAGGCGATCTGCGCCGATCCGCAAATGTCGGCCATCGATGCTTTGGTCACCAAGGCCTATGCCGGTTTTGAGCCCGCCTTCGGCGGCGACAAACGCGGGATCGCCCGCGGACTGGTCGCCGATCGGAATGCCTGCAAGACGGACGCAGCCTGTATCGTCAGCGCGCAGAACAATGCGCTGCAGACTTACGGCAATGCACCGCCTTGGGTGCAGGACTACAATATAGCGCTGATCGGCAAGAAGGCGCTCGACCTTGCGGCAAGGACGCCGAAGCCGGCAGATCAGCCCCTGCCCGCGTCGATCGGACAATGCGGCTTCACCCACATCAAGGCGCTGACGACGAGGCTGGGCGACGACCCGCTGGAAACCGCCAGCCCGGAAGCCGGCAGCGCGGCGAGATTTACCAATGGCGGCACGGCGGTTTCCTATGACCGCGAGCCGGGACTGGCGAGCTCCAAGGTCGGTGATCCGGTCGTCATGTGCCTGATCGCGATGCCGCGCGACTGTCCGAAAGACGATCTGCGCGGCAGGGTTTACTACGCCGTCGACCTCGCCGCCAAAGGCACATGGGCCCTGCCCGACTCCCAGCATCTGTGCGGCGGCGCCTGAAGACCCTGACCACTCGTTGCGGAACCGGCGCGACGGACCGCCCTTGCATCGTCACAACTTTGGTGGCTGACTGCCCGCCATGATTGCGGGCACGGGGGTGCATGGCAATGATTGGCTACGTCCTGAAGCGCATCCTGATGGTGCTCGTCGGCTATCTGGTCGCGGTGCTTGTCGGGTTGATCGCGGTGGTGGTGATCTACGCGATATTGAGCGCGCTGCCCAACGCGCCGGGCTACTTCGAGCTCATGGAGTTCACGCCCGTCGCCGTGTTGGTGGTGCCGCCGCTCGCCATGTTCGTCTACTTCCTGACGATCATCCTGACCGGAATGCAGACGCTGGTTTTCGCCCTGATCGCTGAGTTCTTTTCGTTGCGAAGCTTTTGGCTGCACATGCTGTTCGGCGCTGCTGCCGCCGCTGCCGGTTTCATGCTGATCTGGCCCGACGCGGCCGATGACCCGGAACGTTGGGCCGACACAGGCATCATCGCCGCCGCCGGCCTCGTGGCCGGCCTGGTCTACTGGCTTATCGCCGGGCGCGACGCCGGCTTCCGCCGACCGCTTATCAAAGCACTTCCAAGAAACGTGTGAAGCGGTCAGGTTCGTCGGCTTCGCCGTGGCCTTCCGTCAGGAATCGCTTGAAACCAGACCGCCCTCAGCTTGACGGCGTGCGCACCGCTTCGGTCGCGTCGAGCGCCTGCATCAGCTTGGAATCGCGGTCATAGACGTCATCGAAATACTCGACCTTGCCCGACGTGTCCGGCCAAGCGGTGAAATAGGCGACATAGACCGGGATGACACGCGTGACATTCTCGGTCGAATGGCCGTGCTTCAACTTTTCGGCGACATCGTCGACCGTGGTGCCGAGCACAGCGGCGGCCATGCCGCGCGGATCCTGCAACCGCACGCAGCCATGGCTGAGCGCGCGCATGTCGCGGGCGAAGAACGACTTCTGCGGCGTGTCGTGCATGTAGATGGCGTGCTTGTTGGGGAAGAGGATCTTCAATTCGCCCAAGGCATTGGCCTCGCTCGGCTGCTGCCGCACGCTGAAGGGGATATTGGCGCCATACGCACCCCAATCGACCGCCGAGGACGGGATCTTCTTGCCGCGCGAATCCGTCACCTCGTAGCCGGCGCGGTCGAGATAGCCTGGATCGCTGCGCAGCCGCGGCAGCATCTCGTTGACGATGATCGACTGCGGCACGCCCCAATAGGGATGGAAGTCGACCTGCTTGATCTGGTTGTAGAAGAAGGCGGTCTGATTGGTGACCCGACCGATGACGACGCGGGTCTTCAGCTTCTCCGCGCCATTGTCGATATAGCTCGCGGTAAAGGCCGGCTGGTTGATGAAGACGCGCGGGCTGCCGAGATCCGACGGCATCCAGCGCAGTTCCTCGAGCGCCACCTTGACCTTCTCGATCCTGTCGGCCTTCGACGTGCCGGCCAGTGAGGCCACGGTGCGCGGGCCGATGACGCCGTCGCCCTTCATGCCGGCGCGCTGCTGCACGGCCTTGATCACCGGCACCAGCTCGGGATCGTAGAGTTCGCTCTTGCCCAGCCTGCCGAGCACCTCGCCGTAGCTGCCGCCCATCTCGTCATCGAGGTTGCGGGAAATCAGCGTCAGCAACTTCGGCAGTTCCGGGCTGCTTTCGCCGGGCTTGAGCAGGAGCTTGGGATCGACGACGATCTCGTTTTCCTCGCTCGCCTCGAGCGCTTCCAGTTCGACGCGCAGCGCCTGGTACTCGGGATTCTGCGGGTGGCGCGATTCGAGATAGGTGCGCACCTCCTGGGTATGCGCCAGGGTCTTCAGCGCGCCTTCGAGATCGAACGGCTTGGCGGGGAAATCATAGTAACCGGTCATCCGGTTGGGATCGACGCGGCCGTTCTGGGCATCCTGCGCATAGCGCAGCACGCGTGCCGACAGCGCCATCTCGAAGCGGACCAGTTCCTTGGTCCGCTCTTCCGGCGTAGCGGCAGTCGCAGTAGCCGGAATATCGACAGAATAGTCGGCCGGCGTCAGGCCGTAGCTCGCCGCCTCGCCCAACACGCGGACTGCATCCTGCGCCCGGCTGTTGGCGGCGTTGTCGCTGACCCAGATGAAATCCGGATTGGCCGAATAATAGGCGATCAGCGCCTTGGCGATATCGGGCTCCGCAAACAGCTCGTAATCGCTCAAGCCTGCGACGGCATCGCGGAAGCTGTTGCCCGTCACCGACGGGACAAAGGCGGCGTCCTGCGCGGTCGCCGGTTGCGGTGCCGGCAGAAGCGACTTGAAATCGACACGCACGAGCTTGTCGGCCCTGTAGGTGTTGTAGGTTGGGCTGCTGATCCTGACACTGCCGCCGCCCTCTCCGTCAGGCGAGGGTCGTATCTTGCGTGGCTTGGGCGGTGGCGGAAATTCGCCTTGCGGATTGTGCCGGATGCCGCCGCCGAACAGCATGTCGAACAGCCCTTGCGCGCTTGCCGGCTGCTGTCCGAAGGCCAGTGTCGCCGCGATGGCGATCGGCAGGACGGTTTTCTTGTTCACAAGGATTTTCATGCTTCACCCGCACCGGTTGTAACCGGTTCCCGTTCCGCGCCGCTGGACGGTCCCGCCCTCCGCATGGCGGATGTATGACGTGACTATACCGATTCATACCGATTTCGTTAAGCTTCCATAAATTTTCGCGGCCGTGTTGCAGAACAGTTTCACATCGTTGTGAGGCCCGGGGCAGCGATTTGCTCCGGGCCTCACGCGCCTGCCAAGGCGCGGAAAACAATCAGGCGTTGGCCCCGCCATCTGTGGTCAACGAGGCGCCCGTGACGAAACGGCCCTGCGGGCTCGCCAGCCAGGCCACCATTCCCGCGATCTCCTCGGCCTCGCCGAAACGCGGCGTCGCCATCTTCCGACGCTGGTGCTCCGCATGCGGCCCGTTGGCGGGGTTCATGTCGGAGTCGGTGGAGCCTGGATGCACGATGTTGACGGTGATGCCGCGTGGGCCGAGGTCGCGCGCCAGCGCCTTCGTCAGCCCGAACAGCGCTGCCTTGCTGGTCGAATAGGCGCTGGCGACCGTTGCCGGCGCCATGGCGGCGTGGGCGACGATGGCCGGCGCTAGAGCACGATCCCGAAAAGCGGGAAGCGGTCTTCGGAGAAAGATCATGCTCCAACAAAGAGTTAGGTCGTGATGGCGATTCAACGAAACGCCATCACGATCTAGCGCCCGCCCCCGTGACAAACGCCGGGCTTTGTGATCGAAATTTCGGCGGCCGCAGCAAGCGCGGCCGGGAGGATTTGCCGTGAAGAAAGGTTATCGCCAGCTTCTCGACGAGGCGAACGCCGAGATCGAAGTGGTTTCGCCGGAGGAGGCAGCGGGGCTGCTGGAGCACGACGACACCATCTTCGTCGATCTGCGCGATCCGCGCGAGGTCGAGCGCGATGGCAAGATCCCCGGCGCCAAGCATGTGACGCGCGGCATGCTGGAATTCTGGATCGATCCCGAAAGCCCGTATCACAAACCGTTCTTCGCCAGCAGAAAGACCTTCGTCTTCTTCTGCGCCGGCGGCTGGCGCTCGGCTTTGGCCACCAAGACGGCGCAGGACATGGGCCTGACGCCGGTCAAGCACATCCTCGGCGGCTACACCGCCTGGAAAGCGGCCGGCCTGCCGATCGAGCCCGGCCAGAAGAAAAAGGCCGACTGATCTTTCGATCAGTGTAGGGTCGCTTCGCGCTGCCCGGTCACGAAACCGACCGCGCGCGCGACGACATCCCTGTCGGCGAGAATTCGGCGGTGGCCAAGTCCGTCGGCCCAGTGCAGGTGGACATGCTCGCCGGCGCCCGCATAGCGCTTGGCATGGTCGGCATGGACTTCGCGATCGTCGGGCGCGTGGATGATCAGCGTCGGCACCGGCGCCTCCGCAAGTTGGCGATCGCCGGTGAATTCATTGAGCGGCCGCCCCGAAAGGTGTTTCACCCTGTCCGCCATGGCGACGCGGGAGCGCGGCCCGACATTCATCATGCGACTGAAATCGTCGAAGATCGCCGGAAGCGAGCTCGGCGCGGCAATCAGCACCAGCTTCTGCGCCTTAAGCGGCGGCATGCCCTTGACCGACGCCGCGACGGCATTGGCGGCAATCGCGCCGCCGAAGGAATGGCCGACGACGGCGGCAAAGGGACCGAACCATTCGCCCGCGACCCGCGCCGCGTCCACTGCATTCACCATGTTGAGATGGCGGCCGAGCGAATGGCCATGCCCGGGCAGGTCGAGCGAGACGACCTTGTAGCCGCCCCCGCGAAACCCTTCGATCAGGGCGCGCATATATTCGGTGCGCGAGCGCCAGCCATGGATGACGAGCACCGTCCCACGCGATTCCCTGCCCGGCTCCGGGCGGAATTCATGCACCGCCACGCAGTCTGTCCTGGTCTTCAGCCGGTGGTGGCGCGCCTCGGCCATGAAGTCGGCGGCCCGCTCGACCGCTCGGCGCTCGCCGTCACTCAAGGATTTGACATTGGGTGTGCGGCAAAACAGTTCGAATGCGGCGCGGCCGCCGAGACGTGGCATGACATGCTCGGCCGCGCCAAAGACGCCGCGGATGACCTTCAATCCAAATGATGCCATATTGGCGATCCATTCATTCGTTCAAGCATGAACATAATAGTTCAAACATGAACATTAAACAAGAGCTGCCTTGGGACAATCCTCGCTTTCGCAACTGGGTTGCGGTGGCGCGCGCCTGCCATGTGCTGGAGCGCACCCTGGCGGTAAAGCTCGCCCCGCTCGACCTCAAGCCGGCGCAGCTCGACGTGCTGATGAACCTCTATCGCCACCCCGGCATGTCGCAGCACGATCTTGCCCGCAAGCTCTTGGTCGGCCGCTCCAACATCACCATGCTGTTGCCGCAGCTCGAGGCACGCGGCCTGCTGCGCCGCGAGGGCGACGAGAAGGACAAGCGTGTGCTGCGGCTGAACCTCACCGAGGCCGGCGAGGCCCTGCTGATGAAGGCGCTGAAGGTGCACATGGCGCTGATCGAGAAGGCGATGAGCCAGTCGACGCCGGAACAGTGCGACTTGATCGGCGAGCAGATGCGCAAGATCTACGACGTGCTGAAGGAAGCCTGAGGCGGGAACCCGCGTCGCCAGGCGTATTGAGATTCAGGTCAGGCCGAGTCGAAAACGATGGCTTCCGAGAACCGGCCTACGCCGGCCGTAGCCTTCATAGAGCGGAGACACTTACGAGGGCTTCGGCCGGCGAAGGCCGGAGCGGAGCGTACTTAAGTACGTGAGCACCGGCCTACGCCGGCCGTAGCCCTAATTTGACCGCCACGCCACCATGAGTGCTTCGGCCGGCGAAGGCCGGAAGCGCAGGAAACCGTCGTTTGCAGGCCGGCCTCACCTGAATATCAATACGCCTACCACATCGTCTTCTTCGCCCGCTCCGGCCATTCCTTGTCGTACTTCTGGCCATCGATGTTCTTGCGGCTGGTTATCTCGAGGATCTGGCCGGGCGTCGGCAGCGACTTCGGATCGACATGCTTGGCCGGGTTCCACAATTCCGAGCGCACGATGGCGCGGGCGCATTGGAAATAGACCGTGTCGACATCGACAACGGTAACCGAGCGAGCCGGCTTGCCGTCGACCATGAAGGATGCGCAAAGCCCGGCATCGGTCCTGATATGAGCGCGGCCGTTGACGCGCAGCGTGGTGCCGGAGCCTGGCACCAGAAAGAGCAACCCGACGCGCGGATCGCGAATGATGTTCTTCAGCGAATCGGCGCGGTTGTTGCCGCGCCTGTCCGGCATCATCAGCGTCCTGTCGTCGACGATGCGCACGAAGCCGGCGAGATCGCCGCGGGGCGAGCAGTCGAGCCCCTCGGGTCCGCTGGTCGCCAGCGCCACGAAGGGCGAGGCCTCGATGAAGGCGGCATATTCGGGAATCACATGGTCGAGTTCCTTGACGACCGAGGCCTCGCCCGGCAGCCCGTAAAGCGCCTCGAGCTGTTCGACGGATGTGATGAGCGACATCTTTTTCGCCTCCTGACCTTTTGTCGGGCGCTACCCCATCTCGATGACGTCTTGACGACAGCCGACTGCCGAAATTGGATTGCAACGCACCAGGCTAACGGTCCCGGCTCAGTCCCTTCTCGGCCAACTCGGCGAGATAGGCGTTCCAGCGCTCCTCTCGCTCATGGCCGAGCGTATGCAGGTAGTTCCAGGTGAAGATGCCAGTGTCGTGGAAATCGTCGAAGGTGATGCGCACCGCATAATTGCCGACCGGCTCGATCTTGAGGATCGCGACATTGCGCTTGCCGGGGACCGTCACTCGCTGTTCCGGCGAATGGCCCTGCACTTCCGCCGATGGCGAGGCCACACGCAGCAACTCCGCCGGCAATTCGAACGGTTGGTGGCCGGGGAAGGTCACGGTCAAGAGCTTGCGGTCCTTCGAGACCCTGAGTTCCTTTGGCGCGGTCATGGCTGTCCTGTCTGGGTTGCGCCCTTCCCTACGCCGCTTCGCTCGATCCGAAAAGGACCATTAGGAAGCAGCCGACACGCGATGTCGGTCGGGGAATGTTACCAAAGATCAAGACCCTCTATCTTGAATGCGGCATTGGATCGTATCACATAGCTGTATATAACGACGCCGCTCAGGCCATGGGAAACGCTTGCAAATGGACATGATCGACCCCTTCGGTCGCACCATCAGCTACCTGCGCGTGTCGGTCACCGACCGCTGCGATTTCCGCTGCACCTATTGCATGGCCGAGGACATGACCTTCCTGCCGAAGAAGGATCTGCTGTCGTTGGAAGAGCTTGACCGGCTCTGCACCGTTTTCATCGAAAAGGGCGTGAAGAAGCTGCGGCTGACCGGCGGCGAGCCGCTGGTGCGCAAGAACATCATGCATCTGGTGCGCCAGGTCTCCCGGCATCTGGAAAGCGGCGCCCTGGAAGAGCTGACGCTGACCACCAATGGCTCGCAGCTTTCACGCTTCGCCGCGGAGCTCGCCGATTGCGGCGTCAAGCGCATCAACGTCTCGCTCGATACGCTCGATGCCGAAAAATTCCACCAGATCACGCGCTGGGGCAATCTCGGCAAGGTGATGGAAGGCATCGATGCCGCGCAAAAGGCCGGGCTGAAGATCAAGCTCAATGCGGTTGCGCTGCGCGACTTCAACGATGCCGAGATCCCCGAGCTGATGCGCTGGGCGCATGGCCGCGGCATGGACCTCACCCTCATCGAGACAATGCCGATGGGCGAGATCGAGGTCGACCGCACCGACCAGTATTTGCCGTTGTCGCTGCTGCGCGCCTCGCTGGAGCGCCAGTTCACGCTCTCCGACATTCCTTACAAGACCGGCGGCCCCGCCCGTTATGTCCATGTCGCCGAGACCGGCGGTCGGCTCGGCTTCATCACGCCGATGACGCATAATTTCTGCGAAAGCTGCAAC
The DNA here is from genome assembly GCF_033977215.1 of Mesorhizobium humile. NCBI lineage: Bacteria > Pseudomonadati > Pseudomonadota > Alphaproteobacteria > Hyphomicrobiales > Phyllobacteriaceae > Mesorhizobium > Mesorhizobium humile. Next base: position 153,765 of record NZ_JAVIIV010000008.1, on the reverse strand, counting down.
CGCGTGCGCCTGACCTGCACCGGCACGCTCTATATGTGCCTTGGCCAGGAGGACGCAGCCGATCTGAGGGCGCCGCTGCGCGCCTCCGAGGGCAACGAACTGCTCGACGCGGCAATCGACGAGGCCATCGGCCGCAAGCCGAAGGGCCATGACTTCATCATCGACCGCCGCACCAGCCGCCCATCGGTGTCGCGGCATATGAGCGTTACCGGCGGCTGATTTTTTCTTCGCGTTGGTGCATGATCGCCTCCGGCCAGCGGCCGTGGGGGTATCATGCAACGTCTCATTCAGGTGTCGTCTGCGGCGATTTCATTGTCTGCGCTGTTGGTCGTGATTGCGCCGGCGACGGCCAAGCCATTCACCTACGTCAACGCGCGCTTCAGCACGGTGTGCACTTTCCCGGATCAGATCTTCACGGAACGCATGCCCGAGCCGGAGAACGGCGACGGCCTGGAGTGGCACAGCGCTGACGGCGCCAGCGTGGCCTGTTACGGCAGCTACAATGCGCTCGACGACACGCCCAAGAGCCTCGTCGAGAACGAAAAGTCGAGCCTCGAGCCAGGCGAGAAAGTGACCTACAGCAGGACCGGCAAGAACTGGGCGGTGCTGTCGGGCACGAAGGGCGACAAGATCTTTTATCGACGAAGCGTGTTCGGCAAGGAGGACGTGATCCACAGCGTCTTCATCGAGTATCCCGCGGCGCTCAAGGCGAAATACGACCCGCTGGTCGGCGCCATTGCCGCCAGCCTTCACGAGGCGTCCGGGCAACACTCGAAATAAACCCTTTTGCGCCGCCTTCCGCCCGATTTACCACCAGCCTTTTCCGGCCTAGCCTTCGAAGCGCGATTTTCGCTCTAGGGGGAGTGCCATGCGCACATTCATGCTTTCACTTGCAATGCTTGGGGTTGCCTCGATACATGCGGCGGCTCAATCGATTGGCGGCACCTACACCGTCGCCGGCACCAACTTCGACGGCTCGAAATATGACGGCGAAGCGACCATCACGGTGACCAGCGAGACGACCTGTACCATCCATTGGGAAACCGGTGGCTCATCCTCCGACGGTATCTGCATGCGCAACGACAACGCCTTTTCCGCCGGCTACGTGATGGGCAAGGAGATCGGCCTTGTCGTCTACAAGGTGGAAGAAGACGGCACGCTGAGCGGGTTGTGGACCATCGCCGGCAAGGACGGCAGCGGCACCGAGACGCTCACACCGAAAAAATAACCTTGAAACACTGGTCGGCTGACAAATGGGCCGCGGAAAGATCCGTGGCCCATTTCTTTGGCGTTGCTGTTTCCCGGTCACCTGTTAGAGGCTTGATCTAAGTAAATCCGGAAACGCCTTTGCCCCTCTCGCCAAATCTGCGCGGCGCGCTGTTCATGATCGTGGCCATGGTCGGCTTCACCTTGAACGACGCCATCACCAAATTCTCTTCCGAATCGATGAACATGGCGCAGGTCATGCTGGTGCGCGGCGCCTTCGCGTCCCTGTTCGTCGGCCTGCTCGCCTGGAAGCGCGGCGCGCTCGCCCATCCGGCGGCCATGCTGCAGCCGATGGTGGCCATGCGAGTCGCCGGCGAAGCCGGCGCCACGGTGTCGTTCCTGATCGCGCTTGCGCATCTGCCGATCGGCAATGTCTCCGCCGTCATGCAGGCGCTGCCGCTGGCGGTGACCATGGGCGCTGCCTTGGTGTTCGGCGAAGGCGTCGGCTGGCGACGCTGGACTGCGATTGCCGCTGGTTTCGTCGGCGTGCTCATCATCGTGCGACCGGGTTTCGAGGGGTTCAGCGTCTATTCGCTGGTGGCATTGGCCAGTGTTGCCTGTTGCGCGGTGCGCGACCTCTCCACCAAGCGCATCCCCGAGGCGATCCCTACCATGCTGGTGTCGACAGCGACCGCGCTTGCCATGACCGTGCTGGGCGCGCTACTTTTGTCGCCGATGGGCGGCTGGACGCCGATCAGCGGCCGGGCGACAGCGCTGCTGGCGCTCGCGGCGGTGCTGGTGCTCATCGGCTATCAGTTCATCATCATGGCGATGCGCTCGGGCGACATCTCCTTCATCGCGCCTTTCCGCTACACCGCCCTGCTCTGGTCGATCCTGCTCGGCCTCGTCATCTTCGGCGACGTCCCCGACCTGCCCATGATCGCCGGCGCCGCCATCATCATCGGCTCCGGCCTCTATGCGCTCTACCGCGAACGCGTCGTCGGCAGGCGGCAACCTGCCGCCGAAAGCGCTGGACCCGACATGGCGCCGGACGGCATATAGGCCGATGGACCGAGATGTTGCGGGGATCATCCTGGCGGGAGGCCAGTCGCGCCGGATGGGCGGCGGCGACAAACCGTTGCTTTCATTGGGCAAAGACAGGTTGATCGATCGTGTCGCCGCGCGATTGAATCCGCAGGTCGCCACACTGGGGCTCAGCGCGAACGGCGATCCAGCGCGATTTGCCGCCATGGGCCTGCCGGTGCTCGAAGATACGGTGCCGGGCCATGCCGGGCCACTGGCGGGCATTCTGACCGGCCTCGAATGGGCGGCAAGCCAGACAAGCTGCCGGTGGCTGATGAGCGCCGCCGGCGACACGCCGTTCTTCCCCGACGATCTCGTCGAGCGCCTGGTCGCAGCGGTTCACGACCGGCCAGGCGCGATCGCCGTCGCCAGTTCGGACGGCAGATGGCACCCGACCTTCGCGCTCTGGCCGCTCGGCCTGCGCGACGCCCTGCGTCATTTCCTGGTCGACGAGGACAACCGGCGGGTTTCGGCCTTTATGGAGCGCCAAGGCCATGTCGAGGTCGAGTTCCCCATGATCGAGGCCGGCAATCAGAAGATCGATCCGTTCTTCAACGTCAATACGCCGGACGATCTTGCGGCGGCGGAGCGTCTGTTGCAAAGCCTCGGGTCATGAGACGCGTATTCGGCATCACCGGCTGGAAGAACTCCGGCAAGACGACCCTGACGGAAAAGCTCGTCACCGAACTGGTGGCGCGCGGCTGGACGGTTTCGACGGTGAAGCACGCCCACCATGACTTCGACATCGACAAGCCGGGCGCCGACAGCTTCCGCCACCGTCAGGCGGGCGCCACCGAGGTCGCAATCGTCTCCGACCGGCGCTGGGCGCTGATGCACGAATTGCGCGGCGAGAACGAACCGACGCTGGACGACATCCTGGCGCGCCTGGCGCCCTCGGACATCGTGCTAGTCGAAGGCTACAAGCGCGAAGCGCACAAGAAGATCGAAGCAAGGCGGATCGAGGCCAAGGACAGGACCCCGCTTTCGGCCAACGATCCCAACATTGTCGCGGTCGCCGCCGACTTTACAGTCGAAGGCGAAGACCTGCCGGTTTTCGACCTCAACGACACCAAATCGATCGCCGACTTTGTCGAGCGCAGCACAGGTCTCGTGGCTCAAGCCAAGTAACGCAGCGGCACATCCCGATTGTCGTTTGCCGTTGATTTGCAGTTGCTTTTTTCTTGGAAAGAGTGGGAGTATCCGCCTCAGCGGGCGGTAAAGAAGCACCGCCCACAAGAGCCGCATGGGACAGCGGCCATGACAATATGAGAGGATTATCATGCGTATTGCACTGCGTATCGCGCTTGCCGCTTCGGCCGCGCTGCTGACACTTGGCGTCGCCCAGGCTCAGGAGAAGACCCTGAGGATCGGCACCGAAGGCGCGTACCCACCCTTCAACAACCTGACCTCGGACGGCCAGCTGGTCGGCTTCGACATCGATATCGCCAAGGCTCTCTGCGACGAAATGAAGGTGAAGTGCACCTTCGTCGCGCAAGATTGGGACGGCATCATCCCGGCGCTCCAGGCCGGCAAGTTCGACGCCATCGTCGCCTCGATGTCGATCACGCCGGAGCGCCAGGAAAAGGTCGACTTCACCCACAAATACTACAACACCCCGTCGGCGATCGCCGTGCCGAAGGATTCGCCGCTCAAGGGCGTGACCAAGGAAGACCTCGCCGGCAAGAACATCGGCGTCGCCACCACGACCACGCACTACAACTACGCGTCGAAGACCTTCACTGACAGCACCATCAAGGGCTATCCGAGCAGCCCCGAGGAACAGGCTGACCTCGCCAATGGCCGTCTCGACGCCATCGAGGACGACATCGTCGTGCTGCAGCAGTGGCTGGATTCGCCGGACGGCGCCTGCTGCAAGATCCTCGGTCAGCCTTCGCCGCAGCCGGTCGAGATCTTCGGACCGGGCGCCGGCATTGCTGTGCGCAAGGGCGAGACCGATCTGGTCAACAAGCTGAATGCCGCGATCGACGCCATCCGCAAGAACGGGAAGTACAAGGAAATCAACGACAAGTACTTCAAGTTCGACGTCTACGGCGCCGAATCCTGACAGCTACGCCAGGGCGGTGAGGTACCCCTCGCCGCCCTCCCCTTCTTCCGGGATCGCCACGGAGACACGACCCGTCAATGCCGGCCCAAAGCATTTGGACACTTCTCAGCTGGGGACCGGACGGCTGGAGTGACGACATTGCGTCAGGCGTTCTGGTCACCATTGCGTTGGCGCTCGCCACATTGCCGATCGGCCTGGTGATCGGCTTCTTCGTCGCCTTCGCCAAGCAGCATGAAGAGCCGTCGCTGCGCCTGGCCGGCAACATCTACACCACAGTCTTTCGCGGCCTGCCGGAACTGGTGACGCTGTTCCTGTTCTTCTTCGGCATGCCGCTTCTGCTGCAATACCTTGTCCGGCTGTTCAATCCGGACGCGACGATCGACGTCAACAGCTTCGTCGCCGGCATGATCGTGCTGGCGCTGATCTTCTCTTCCTACGCCAGCGAGGTCTTCCTCTCCGCGTTCCGTGCCATTCCGAAAGGCCAATATGAGGGCGGCTACGCCATTGGCCTGTCGAAATGGCAGACGATGCGGCTGGTGATCCTGCCGCAACTGCTACGCATCGCCTTTCCGGGCCTCGAGAATTGCTGGCTGAGCCTGCTCAAGGACACCTCGCTGGTTTCAGTGGTCAATCTCGCCGAGACCTTGCGCCAGTCCGGCGTCGCGGCGCGCGTCACCAAGCATTCCTTCCTCTTCTACAGCGTCGCGGCGCTGATCTTCCTGGCGCTCGCCGTCTTGTCGTCGATCGCCACCAGCTACATCCTCCGTCATCTCGGGCGGAGGGCGGTGCGATGAGCGTCAGCCAGTCTATCGCCATCGACAAGCCGCCGCCGCGAGCGCGCGGCTGGCCGCGAGCCCGCGTCCTCGGCTATGCGCTGGTCGGCATCTGGATTCTCTTCGGCGCCGGCATCGTGGCCTATCTGGTCTATGCGTGGAACGCCGAGTTCTTCGCCAGATACGCCCCGGCCTATCTGCAGGGCCTGGGAACCACCCTGTCGCTGGTGAGCATTTCAATGGTCCTCGGCGCGATCCTCTCGCTGCCGGTCGCCTATGGCCGTATGTCGAAGAACCCGATTTTGTCCGCGCTTGCCTATTGCTATGTCTATTTCTTCCGCGGCACGCCGCTGCTCGTGCAGACCTACCTGGTCTATTACGGCGTCGGCTCTTTCCGGCCAGAGCTTGAAACGGTCGGGCTGTGGTGGTTCTTCCGCGAAGCCTTCTATTGCGGCGTCTTTGCCTTTTCGCTCAACACCGCCGCCTATCAGGCGGAAATCCTGCGCGGCGCCATCGAAAGCGTGCCGCGCGGCCAATGGGAAGGTGCGGCCTCGCTCGGCCTGCACACATTGCAGACGCTACGCAAAGTGGTCCTGCCGCAGGCGATCATCGTCGCGCTCAGACCGTACGGCAACGAGCTGATCCTGATGATCAAGGCCTCGGCGATCGTCGCCATCATCACGGTCTACGACCTGATGGGCAATGCCAAGCTCGCCTATGCGAAATCCTTCGACATCCAGGCCTATATCTGGGTGGCGATCGTCTATCTGGTGATGGTCGAGATCCTGCGCCACGGCGTAGAATGGATCGAGCGGCGTATCACCATCCACCTGCATCGATAATGCATGTCGCCTTAAAGTGCGCAGCGGTTTTAGGGAAACGACATGCATAAAACAAAGACTTGGATCGCCGCGCTCCGGCCGCCTGCACCAGTCGATGCGGCGCTGCGTGCCTTGACGAATTTTTCGCATGGCCTAGACCTTCCGCCACTGAAGTCTCTGTTTTGTTGGAAGGCAGGCTTATGGCATCGGTTGCATTTCTCGGTCTTGGCGTCATGGGCTATCCGATGGCCGGGCACCTCAGAAACAAGGGCGGCCATGACGTCACCGTCTATAACCGCACCAAGGCAAAGGCTGAACAGTGGGTGTCCCAGCATGGCGGCAAGCTGGCGCTGACGCCGGCCGAAGCGGCCTCGGACAAGGACTTCGTCTTCTCCTGCGTCGGCAATGACGATGATCTGCGCTCGGTCACCACCGGTGCCAACGGCGCCTTCGCCGCGATGAAGAAGGGTTCCGTCTTCATCGACAACACCACCGCCTCGGCCGAGGTCGCGCGCGAGCTGGACGAAGCTGCGCGCAAGGCAGGCTTCTCCTTCCTCGACGCGCCGGTGTCCGGCGGCCAGGCCGGCGCCGAGAACGGCGTGCTGACCGTCATGGTTGGCGGCGATGAGGCCGCCTTCGACAAGGCGCGGCCCGTCATCGACGCCTACGCCCGCATGGTCGGCCTGATGGGCTCGGCCGGCGCCGGCCAGTTAACGAAAATGATCAACCAGATCGCCATTGCCGGCCTCGTCCAGGGGCTGGCCGAGGGCATCCATTTCGGCAAGAAGGCGGGGCTCGACATCGAGAAGGTGATCGAGGTGATCTCCAAGGGTGCGGCCGGCTCCTGGCAGATGGAAAATCGCCACAAGACGATGAATGCCGGCAAATACGATTTCGGCTTCGCTGTCGACTGGATGCGCAAGGATCTCGGCATCTGCCTGGCGGAGGCCAACCGCAACGGCGCCAAGTTGCCGGTGACGGCGCTTGTCGACCAGTTCTACAAGGACGTGCAGGACATGGGCGGCAAGCGCTGGGATACGTCCTCGCTGCTTGCGCGCCTGGAAAAATAGGCGACGATGACCCTGCCCGATCCAAGCTGGAGCGCCGACGACATCGTCGCTCATTTGCGCGCGATCGGCATTGAGGAAAACCGGGCCGGCATGGCGCGCTTCGGCATCAACACGGCGACCGCGCTTGGCATCGGCAATTCCGACTTGCGACCGCTGGCGCGCAAGCTGAAGAAGAACCACGAGCGATCGCTTCTGCTGTGGGACAGCGGCATCCGGGAGGCGCGGCTGATGGCGGCCTTCACCGGCGAGCCAAAGAAGGTCGGCATCGATCAATGCCGGCGCTGGGCCGCCGATTTCGACAGCTGGGAGATCGTCGACACCGTTGCCGACCTGTTTGCAGAAACGCCGTTCTGGCGCGAACTGGTCGACGAGTTTGCCGAAGACGAACGCGAATTCGTCCGCCGCACCGCCTTCGCCATGCTGGCCTGGAGCGCGGTGCACCTCAAGAAGGAGCCGGACGCGACCTTCCTTGCCTATCTGCCGCTGATCGAAAAACATGCCGGCGACCCGCGTAATTTCGTCCGCAAGGCGGTCAATTGGGCGCTGCGGCAGATCGGCAAGCGGTCGATGAGCTTGCACGCCCCTGCCCTTGCGCTGGCGGAAAAACTGGCCGCATCGCCGGACAAGACGGCACGCTGGATCGGCAAGGATGCGGTGAAGGAACTGACGGATGCCAGACAGCTCGAACGCCTCGCAGCCGCAAAAGCCTGACCTTGCAGGCATCCGCTTTGTCGAGGTGACGCCGAAGACACGCGCCGACTTCGAAAACCTGTTCGAGCAGCCGGGCGCGCCGAAATATTGCTGGTGCATGGCATGGCGCCATTCCAGCCGCGAGCACATCCAGAACGACGAGAAAAAGCGCATGATGATGGCGCTTATCGATGCCGGCACCCCGGTCGGCATCGTCGCCGAGTTGGACGGCAGGACAGTCGGCTGGTGCTCGGTCGCGCCGCGCGAGACCTATCGAAAACTGTCAAAGCAGCAGGACGACGCTGAAACCCGCATATGGTCGATCGTCTGCTTCTATGTGCCGAGGGCCTTGCGCGGCGGCGGGCTGGCCTCCGCTTTGCTCGATGCCGCGATCGACCATGCCTTCAGCAAGGGTGCGCATATAATCGAGGCCTATCCCGTCGACGAGGCAGCACCCAGCTATCGCTTCATGGGTTTTCGCGACATGTTCGTCGCGCGAGGCTTCGATGAGGTCGGCACCGCCGGCACGCGCCGGCATGTGATGCGGCTGAACCGTTGAGCATGCATCGGTCACGACGCTTTTACTCGATTCCGCGAATGGACAGGCGGAGGATGGAGCGACCATGAGCAAACGTTTCAAATCATGCGCGACGCTGGCGGTCGGGTTCCTGTTCGTTGCCTCGGGAGCCGATGCCGCGGCCGATGTGGCGCATATCTTCTGGAAGGATCTGCGCCCCACGACGCAGGCCGTTGCCGAGGACGCAAACCTGCCGATGATCGCGGCAAAACTGCCCGACCACGGCGAGACCTTGTCACTCAATCTGCAGGACAAGACGATACAATTAGCCGGCTATGCATTGCCGGTCGATCGTGACGGCGAGACCGTCTACCAGTTTCTGCTGGTGCCATGGACGGGCGCCTGCAGCCACATGCCGACGCCGCCGCCGAACCAGATCGTGCTGGTGACGCCGGTTCATCCCTACAAGATGAAAGAGACCTACGAGCCGGTCGCCGTCACCGGCGTGCTGAAGCCCGGCATGGAAAAGAGCCAGCTCTTCATCCTCGACGGCGTCTCGATCGTCCAGTCGGGCTACACGGTGCGCAAGGCCGAGGTAGCGCGCGTCGACAGCGTGCGGGACACGGTCACGCTGCCGGTCAACTCGCCGTGGAGTTTCCTCAACAAGAAGAAGAACTAAGGCCTGTGATCGGGCACGGCGCTCACGCAGCGTTCGCGCCCGATTCCTTGTCCAGCACCATATAGTCGAGCGGGATCTCGGTCGTGTACTTGATCTGCTCCATGGCGAAGGACGAGGACACGTCGCGGATCTCGATCTTGGCGATCAGCCGCTTGTAGAAGGCGTCGTAGGCGGCGATGTCCGGCACCACCACGCGCAGCAGGTAATCGACGTCGCCGCTCATGCGGTAGAATTCGACCACTTCCGGGAATTCCTGGATGACCTCGGAGAAGCGCCGCAGCCATTCATGGCTGTGCGAATTGGTGCGGATCGACACGAAGACGGTGACGCGCACATTGACCTTCTCATGATCGAGGATGGCAACACGGCGCTTGATGACGCCCTCCTCCTCGAGCTTCTGGATACGCCGCCAGCACGGTGTGGTCGACAGGCCGACTTTCTTGGCGACATCGGCGACCGCGAGCGTCGCGTCCTCCTGCAGGAGGCGGAGAATTTTTCTGTCGAGGCGATCCATGGGGAAGCTCCAGGGGAATAGTTTCGCTATAATCCCTTTTATCGAAGCCTTTCACAAGAAAGAAATTCTGCCGATGGCGGCAAAAGCGAGTGATTTCTTGCAGGATGCCTAATCGATGCGATAGCGGATTTCCGACCTCAGGAAGGGCAGCAAATCCATTTCAAACCAGGGATTCTTCTTCAGCCAGCCGGTGTTTCGCCAGGACGGATGCGGCAGCGGCAGCACTTTCGGCGCGGCCGGTCCATCCCATATGGCGCGCCAGTTCCTGACCGTCTCGGTCAGCGACGGCAGGCGTGTCGTGCCCATATGCCAGGCCTGCGCATAGCCGCCGATGGTCAGCACCAGGTCGATCCGCGGCATCAGCGCCATCAATTGGGCGCGCCAGGCCGGCGCGCATTCGCGGCGCGGCGGCAGGTCGCCACCCTTGGCGTCCTGGCCGGGAAAACAAAAGCCCATCGGAACGATGGCGAATTTCTCGGTGTCGTAGAATTCATCGCTGCTCACGCCGAGCCAGCTTCTCAGCCGGTCTCCCGAGGCGTCGGTGAACGGCATGCCCGACACATGCACTTTTGTGCCCGGCGCCTGACCGGCAAGCAGGATCCGCGCGGTGGAGGACGGCTGCAGCACCGGCCGCGGCTCATGTGGCAAAGGCCGGCCGAGCGGCTCCTCGACGCAGATGCGGCAGGTCCGCACCCTCGCGGTGAGGCGCTCCAGCGCATCTGTCATATCAGGCGGACTATCCAATCGTTGTCGCTCAGGCTGTCGCGCTCGGCCGGCTCGTCAGCGCCGCGTACCAGCGCGACACGTTCGTGCACTCCTCCGGCACCTTGATGCGGGCCGGCTTCATGAAATCGATGGCAATCATGCCGGTGATGTCGGCAACCGAATAGGCATCGCCGGCGGCGAATTCCCGCTCCGCCAACTCGCGGTCGAGGAGGTGCAGGAATTCGATCGCCTTCGGTTTGTTGGCCTCGCCCCATTCCGGGATTTGCGGCACTTCCCATTCCTTCATCGCCGGATGGATATGCCGGAACGCGGCGGCGACGCTGGCCATCAGGTTCAGTTCCATGCGTCGCTGCCACATCTCGACTTTTGCCTTGCCGAGCGCGCCCGTGCCGAACAGCGCGGGCTCGGGGTGCAATTCCTCGAAATAGCGGCAAATGGCGATCGATTCGGTGATGACGGTACCGTCGTCGAGCTCGAGCACCGGCAGGCGCCGCAGCGGATTGCGCTGCGCGACCTGCTCGCCGCGATGCTCCAGCGCACCCATGTCAACGGGCACCAGCGGAACCGTCAGCCCCTTCTCGGCAAGGAAGACGCGCACGCGCCGGGGGTTGGGCGCACGGCCGCCATCGAACAACTTCATTCCATCCTCCAGCTTCTCCACCGGATCATAGGCGGCTCCGCCCATCACCAGAAGCGAACAAATTCGCGCAACGCGTCCCCGAACGAGGCCAGCGTGCCGTGCTTTCTCTCGACCGGCGCATCGTGATGGCTGTCGCGCCATTGCCGCGGCTCCTCGAAGGTGCCAGCCCAGATGCCGGCCTTGGCTGCTCTCGCCACCGCCTCCTCGGTCTCGAAGTCGCCGAACGCAACCGCCCATCCGGCCTGCACCTGGGTCCGGTTCAGGTCGGTGTCGCCTGCCCTGCAATCGCCGAGCAGACGGCCGTAGCGGTCGCGTTGCCAGCCGCTGCAGGAAACAGGCCTGCCGGCGACCAGGCGCACCAGCGACTGCCGCGCCAGCTTGCCGCAGGGATAGTCGGCGCCGGCCTTCTGGCAGGCCTGCTGATACTCCGGAGCGTCGATGCCGCGCATGCGAATGCGCTCGGCCCCGAGCGTGATCGAATCGCCGTCATTGACGATCGCCGTGCCTTGCTCCTTGCGTGTCTCGAAGCGGTCGAGGCGCGCCGCCACCAGGATGAGCAACCCAAGCAAAAGGATGGCGAGCCCGTAGTCCAGCAGCTTGCGCAAGAGGCTTCGCGGCGCACTTGCCGCATAGCGTCGGCGCGGTCCTCGCGGCCCGAAACGGCTCATATGGCAAACAGTCTCTTAATCATTCGAACGTAGCTTAACGAACTGACAGTCGCTGCGCGCAGAAATTGAAGTCTGTATGCCTTTGCAACGCTCGAACACAGCGGATAAATTTATTGTGGACCGCCGTAAACCGCACCGCAACAGCGATGTGGCGCGCGCGGTGCGCAAGACGCGCGACCGCCTTTCGCAGCAGGCGGGCAGCCTCGATTTCGACCGTGAACTGCTGAAGCTGCATGCGCGCGCCATGGTGGTCAGCGCGGTTGCGATCCCGTTGCTCGTGCTTGCCGTGGCCGGCATCGGCCGGCTGGCGGGACTCGGCAACCAGATCACCATCTGGGCCTTGGCGATGCTGCTTTGCTACGCGATCGTCGCTTTCATGTCGCGCCGCGTCGAGCGAACGGAAGCGGCCGAACTCGACCCTGCGCAGACGCGCCGCGATTTCCTGATCGGCCATTTCTTGTGCGGCCTTGGCTGGGCTTGGTGCGCCTGGATCGGCTGCGACACCTGCCAGATCGACCAGTTCCATGTGGCCAAGGCCATGGTGCTGCTGATCGCCATGGCGACGACCGCCGTGATGGCCTCCTCGCTTGGCGGCGCCTTGTTCGCGACTTTTGCCATTCCCGTTGCCGTCTACCTCTACACCATCCTGCGCCTGTGGACGCCGATCGAAGCCACGATGGCGGCCTTGCTTATCGCCGCACTGCCCTTCTTCGGCTACGTCGCGCGTCATCTCAATCAGGCGTCCTTGATGGTGCTCTCGTTCCGCTCGGAGAAGGATGCGCTGATTGCCGAGGTGGAGACGGCGAAATCGATGTCGGACGAAGCAAGGCGGCGCGCCGAGGACGCCAATCTGGCGAAGTCACGCTTTCTCGCTTCCATGAGCCACGAGCTCAGGACGCCGCTCAACGCTATCCTTGGCTTCTCCGAGGTGATGGCCAATGAAGTGCTGGGGCCGATGAACAATCCGACCTACCGCGACTATGCCCATGACGTGCACGAGTCCGGACAGCACCTGCTCGACCTGATCAACGAGATCCTCGATTTGTCGCGCATCGAGGCCGGCCGCTACCAGCTCAACGAGGAGCCGGTCGTGCTGGTGACCATCGTCGAAGACTGCTGCCACATGATGGAGCTGCGCGCCCGCAACAAGGACATCCGTGTCATCCAGGAGTTCGAGGAAACCCTGCCGCGTCTCTTCGCCGATGAACGCGCCGTCAGGCAGATCACGCTCAACCTCCTGTCCAATTCGATCAAATTCACCCCGTCCGGTGGCGAAGTGCGCGTGCGTGTCGGCTGGACCGCTGGCGGCGGCCAGTACATTTCGGTCAAGGACAACGGCCCAGGCATACCGGAAGAGGAAATCCCGGTGGTGCTTTCCGCTTTCGGCCAAGGCTCGATCGCCATCAAGAGCGCCGAACAGGGAACCGGCCTCGGCCTGCCGATCGTGCAGGGCTTGCTTGCCATGCATGGCGGCGAGTTCGAGCTGCACTCCAAGCTGCGTGAGGGCACCGAGGCGATCGCCATCTTCCCGTTGAGCCGGGTGATGGAGGAACTGCCGGCATTGCCGACCAATGCGGTCGTGGCGCGTGGGCGCCGCTGAAGCAAGTTCCGTCGGCTCTAGAGCCGGACAGCCATCGCCATGCCCGAACTGGTCAATGCAGCGGCCTTGACGATGCCGGCGGCGAGAGCTGTCCCGACCCCTTCGCCATGGCTGATGCCGAAATCGAGCAGCGGCCGCAGCCCGAGACGTTCGGCCACCTTGGCGTGGCCAGGCTCCGGCGACAGGCTGGCAAGCAGGCAGTGATCGAGCGCGCCTGGATTGGCCGCATGAAGGGCGGCGGCCGCCGCGGTCGCCGCGAACCCATCGAGCAGCACAGGAATCTTCTCCATGCGCGCCGCCAGAATGGCGCCACAGATCGCCGCGAACTCGCGTCCGCCGACCCTGCGCAAGGCCTCGAGCGGATCGCCCAGGCTGGAACCATGGAATGCCAGCGCCCGATCCACGACCTCGGCCTTGCGCACGATCATCGCCGCATCGGCGCCGGACCCCGGCCCGACCCAATCGGCCCCCTCGCCGCCGAACAGCGCGGCGCAAAGAGCGGCAGCGATCGTCGAATTGCCGACACCGAGATCGCCCAGGCACAGGAGATCGGCGCCGCCCGCGACCGCTTCCATGCCGAAGGCCATGGTCGCGGCACAGCCGCGCTCGTCGAGCGCGGCTTCCTCGGTGATGTCGCCTGTGGGGATATCCAAAGCGAGGTCGAAGACCTTCAGGCCGAGATCGTTGGCGACGCAGACCTGATTGATCGCGGCGCCGCCGGCGGCGCAGAGCTCGACTTCATTGGCGGTCGCCGCCACTGGCCGCGGCGAAATGCCGTGTCGCACCGCGCCGTGGTTGCCGGCGAAGATCGCCGTCAGCGGCCGGTTGATCGCCGGCGGCGCGCGCCCGCTCCAGGCGGCAATCCAGGCCGCGATGTCCTCGATGCGCCCGAGCGATTCTTTCGGTTTGTCCGCTTTGGCAAACAGCGCGCGGACACGGGTCGCCGCCGCGTGATCGGCAGGCGGCAACGCCGCCAGAAGGTTTCTGAAATCGTCGAAAGGCGTTGTGGTCATCTATGTCGGTCGCGGTTCGTTGCGGAAATCGCAAGCGGCATAGCCGCCTTCCCCAGCCGGCACAACCACTTGGCGATGCCGCGAACGCGTTGCCATGCGGCGCATTGCGGAGGGCTTGCATTGCTCCGGCGGTTGCACCATGTGGAATAAAGGCAAGAGAACAGCATGACCGCCATCGAATCCCCCTGCATCCTGGTTTGTTCGATCGATATGAAAACCGGCTTCTGCTTCGGTTGCGGCCGCACGCGCGACGAGATCTCCGGCTGGCTCACGATGACCCCCGAAACGCGCCGGGCGGTGATGTCCGAACTGCCGGCACGGCTCGAAACGGTCGAGCGGCGGCCGCGCCGCGAAACCCGGCGCACCCGCATGGCGCGCGAGCGCGGCGTTTTGTGAGAAAAAATCGATGAACCGGCTGTTCTGGATCGTCATGGCGGTGATCGGCGTCGGCGTCGTGCTGCTCATGCTCAACAATTCGGCCGGCCGCACTTTCGGCATGGACAACAATGATTTCGGCCGGCTGATCTGGGTCGGAGTGCTGGTGATGGTGATCGGTGCAAGCCTGCTCCGCTCCGGCCGGCCGATGGGCGACATGGCGCGCAACCTCGGCGTCTGGGCCGCGTTCGTGCTGGTGCTGATCGCCGGCTACCAGTATCGCTACGAACTGCAGGACGTCGCGAGCCGCGTGACTGCCGGCCTCGTTCCGGGCAGCCCGCTGGCGCTCGGCGTGGAGAATGGCCGCCCGACCGTCACGCTCGACAAAGCCGACAACGGCCATTTCGAAGCCCGCATCCTGGTCAACGGCACGCCGATACGCGCCGTGGTCGACACCGGCGCGACCAGCACGGTGCTGACGTCCGAGGATGCGCAGGCCGCGGGTTTCAACCCGGCGGCGCTCAGCTACAGCGTCGACGTCTCCACCGCCAACGGCATGGCGCGCGCGGCGATGGTCAAGACCGACGAGGTGGCGATCGGCGGCATCGTGCGCAAGGACATGTCCGTGATGGTCGCCGCGCCCGGCATGCTGGAACAGAGCCTGCTCGGCATGAACTTCATCGGCTCACTGTCGGGCTTCGACGTGCGCGGGGACCGCATGATCCTGCGGGACTAGAGCAATTTCAGGGAAAGTGTGAAAGGGTCAGGCTCGGCGCCTTCGCCGTAGCCTTCCGTCCGAAATTGCGTCAAAACAAAGACTTATAGTCAGGCCGCCTCGGCTTCCGCCGCCGCGAAATCGATCGCCGCGAATGCGGTCCGCAGCACCTCCGGCCCCGCCCCCGGTTTGTTGGCGTCGGTGGAAAGAATCTGCCGGAAGCGGCGCGCGCCAGGCAGGCCGTGGAACAGTCCGACCATGTGGCGGGTGATGTGGCCGAGCCGCCCGCCCCGCTCGATATGGCGCGCGGCATAACCGGCCATGGCGTCGATCAGCGCCGCGTAGTCGAAGACGGCAGCCGCCTCGCCGTAGAAGGCGGCATCGACGCCGGCAAGGATGCCGGGCATGTGATAAGCGGCGCGGCCGAGCATCGCGCCGTCGACATGGCCGAGATGCGCCGATGCCTCGCCGAGCGATTGAATGCCGCCGTTGATACCTATGAAATCGTTCGGTTTTCTGGCCTTCAGCCGGTAGACGCGCGGATAGTCCAACGGCGGGATATCGCGGTTCTCCTTGGGGCTCAGTCCTTCCAGCCAGGCCTTGCGGGCATGCACCCAGAGCGCGTCGGCGCCGGCGGCGAGCACGCCATCGGCGAGCGTGTCGAGAGCGGGCTCAGGGTCCTGATCGTCGACGCCGATGCGGCATTTGACCGTGACGGGGATTTTCACCGAGGCCTTCATTGCCGCGACGCATTCGGCGACCAGAGCCGGCGTCTTCATCAGGCAGGCGCCGAACGTCCCGGACTGGACGCGGTCGGACGGGCAGCCGACATTGAGGTTGATCTCGTCATAGCCGAAGGCTTCGCCGATGCGCGCTGCCTCCGCGAGCTTCGCCGGATCCGACCCGCCAAGCTGCAGGGCAACCGGATGCTCTACATCGTCGAAGCCGAGCAGCCGTTCACGCGCGCCATGGATGACCGCGTCCGCCACAACCATCTCGGTGTAGAGCAGCGCGCGGTGGGTCAACTGGCGGTGGAAAAATCGGCAATGCCGATCCGTCCAGTCCATCATCGGGGCCACGGCCACCGTATGCTCTTGATTTTTCAGCATTTTTTCTTTAACATCAAATCGTTAGAACCTGCCGAGTGCACACGAACTTACGCCAGAATACGACCCTTTTCGCCACGTTTCGATCTCTCAGTGCACACGGAGCGCACACGAAAAAATGGCCACCTACACAAAGCTCTCATCCGGCTCCTGGCGTGTCCAAGTTCGTCGCAAGGGTCGCTACGTCAGCGAGACCTTCCTGCGCCGAGACGACGCACGGCGCTGGGCAACCGAAACCGAGGGCCAGGTCGATCGGGGTGAGACGCCGACCAAGTCCCGCATAGCGCGCCTTAAAACCTTCGGCGAACTTATCGACCTCCATATCGACGACATGTGCGATGTAGGCAAGTCCCCTCGCCGCTCCAAGGCTGCGGCCCTCGATATGCTTCAATGACACCTGGGGAAGTGCAACCTCGCAGCGCTCGATCGCGAACGGCTCATTCGTTTTGGTCGTGACCGCGCCGCCCAAGGTGCCGAGGAGCGGCGGACAAAGCGCAGCAATGACGATGATCGAATTTTCCTGTTCAACCACAAGTCGGTCCGCACCGCCTTCCGTCGAGGTTGTGGTGACCTAGATATCCGCGACCTTCATTTTCATGATTTGCGGCATGAGGGAACGAGCCGCCTTTTCGAAGCTGGGTTCACAATTGAACAGGTAGCGCTGGTTACAGGGCACAAGGATTGGAAGATGTTGCGGCGCTATACGCACTTAAGCCAGAGATGCTCCACACTATCCACACGGCGAAGGTTGCATAGTTGAGGCGAGTGGCAGTATCAGTCCGAAATCTCGGGCGGAGTTGAACGCCATCCGATGGATGGCATCATGCAAAGCCACCGCCCGCACCAAGCCATACTCTTGCCCGGCGCGTGCGGCATCGAAAGACGATGGAGAACTGCGGTGAAGGGCGGCACCGTTCAGTGCGGCGCCGCCGGGCCAGCTAGAGAAACAGTGATCCAAGTCGTCGTCATAATGAGGCGCAAACGTTCTTCATTACTCGAGAGCCCTCACGTGTGTTGAGGCAGGCTGAGCAGCATGTGTTGGCTGATCGCCGGCTGCGACGGATCGGTCAACGCGCCCCCATAGCCGCCACTGCTCATCGGGAAGGCCGAAGCCATGTAGTTCACCAGCAGTGCGACATCCGGGCCGATGTGCTCGTTCGCGCCTGCCAGCGTGTCCAGGATACTGTCGCCGTGTCTCGCGAAGCCCAGGATTGAATTCGGCCCCGAGGCATTGCTTAGGAGATCGAGCGTGCTAGATGCGACAAGACCCGGCTCAGGCCATGGAGTTTCGGTTGCGGGGTCGACCACTAATGTTCCCCCGCTGGCGTCCTTCGAAAGCGTCCAAGTGGAATGGGTGTAGTCCCCAAGGAGGTTGAGGCTGACGCTCTTGCTCCCGTTGCCGACCGTCAGCACGCCGCCCGCCGTGTTGCCCGTGTAAGAGGCGAGCATGTTCTTAGCCTTGGTATATGCAAGATCGGCAAGGTCCACTGCGTTGTTCGGTGTCAGTCCGGATATCTTGCCGGTGAACGTCGAGCTGTTGTCGAGCTTGAGCGTTCCGGATGCCCCGCTCGCGAACGTGACGTTTTCCGAGTCGGACGAGACGAATTCCAGACCGCCCCCCTTCATCAAGGTAAAGGAACCAGTGCCGCCGATCGCCTTCGTGATGATGGCCTTGGCGCTGTTGTCAACGGTGAATGTCTCGGATCCAGTGATCGTGCCGCTGAATGTGGCGACGGAGCTGTTCTTGACGGTCACTGAGCCCGATCCGCTAAGCCCTCCGGTGAAGCTCACCGTGCTCGTATTGGCTACGATCAGCGAACCGTTGTCGGAGAACGTCTCCGCGAGCGCGGCCGAACTCCCGACCAAGAACGTACCGCTGCTGCCGATCGAGACTGCACCTGCGTTCAGGCTCCCGCCGTTGAGTGCGAAGGTGCCAGCCGTGATCGTCAGCGCACCGTTCGAACCGCCCGCCCCAGCAAGCGTCAGCGCGCTGTTCTTGTCCGACACAGTCGCACCGGCGTCATTGACGATCAGCCCGTATGCGGCCGCTGGACCGGAAATCGTGACGGTGTAGGTTCCGGCTCGGTCGATCTCCGCGGCGACGCTGGCCGTTGGCACGCCGTTCCCCCAGTTCGAAGCCGTGCTCCAGCTTCCGCCCGCGGCGTTGGCCCAGTGGTCGTAGGTATCGACACTGAAATTCCCGGTGGTGCCCCCCGTCCCGGGATTGCCGTTGCCTTCCTGCCAGCTGTTCCCGGTCACGCTCACCGAGGCGTTGCCTGTCTGGGTGTTCGCGGCGGCGGTGAACGTCGCCGTATAGGTCGTGGCGTTGACCTTCTGCAGGTTGCTCAACGCGCCGCCGACGACTGCCGCGTTCGCCAGCGCGAAGGAAACAGGCGCCTCGCTGAAGGAGAAGGTGACCGTCGCTGTCCGCGCGGACAGGGTGAGGTTGCTGCTGCTGACCGACACCGCCACCGTCGGGGTTACCGTGTCGACCGTGAAGCTGCCGATGTCGCCGGCACTGCCCGCGTTGCCCGCCAGGTCCTGGTATCCGCCGGCGTTGACGCCCACATCCGCGTTGGCGACGTCGACGCCGTTCGCGGCGGTGAATGTCGCCGTATAGGTCTTGCCTCCGTCGCTGGTCTGCAGGTTGCTGAGCGAGCCTCCGCTCGCTGTGACGCTGGTCAGGCCGAAACCCGTGACCGCCTCGCTGAACGCGAACGTCACCACAGCCGTTTCGGCCGCGAGGTTCAGCTGGTTGTGATCTAACGACACCGTGACCTGGGGTGCGATCTTGTCGATGGTATAAGTTGGGCTTGCTAGGGTTGGCGGTGTATTGATCAAGACTGAAAGCGAACTGGAGCCAAAAACCGCCACAGCCAGGTCAGCGCTGCCGTCGCCGTTAAAATCGGCAGCCGTAACCCAACCCGCGCCAACTCCCGCCGCAAATGGCTGCGCCGGCTGGAGTGTCCCATCGCCATTGCCCAGCAGAACCGAGACAGCATTGGCGGCCCCGTTAGTGACCACAACATCCAATTTTCCGTCGCCATTGACATCGGTGACGATGGCCTCGCCACTACTGCTGCCAAACGCGTAGGAAATGGGCGCCTGGAATGTGCCGTCACCTTTGCCGAGCGCCACCGATACGCTGCCACTGGTGCTGGTGAATATTAGCTCCTCGCTGCCATCGCCGTTGAGATCGGCAATCGAGGCTGAATAGGTCGTTGTGGACGATGAGACGCTCGGTGCCTCAACGAAGGTACCATCGCCTTTTCCAAGGTAAACCTGAACGTCCTGTGCGCCGTTGGCAACGTTTGTAAATGCTACATCGGGGATGCCGTCGCCGTTGAGGTCGCCCACCGCAATGCCGCCCGGGTCGCCATCAGATGGAAGTACTGTCTTTGGGGCAAAAGTCCCATCGCCATTGCCGAGCAGGATCGAGACGCCGCCGCGGTTGGCGGTGTTGGAGACGATAAGATCTGGCTTGCCATCCCCATTGAGGTCAGCAAGTGCAGACGCCGCTGGATAGCCGCTGTCGGTTGCCGAAACGATTGCCGGCTGAAAAGTCCCGTCGCCATTGCCGAGAAGGGCCGAATCTGTTCCGTTCGCGACGTAATCAGAAACGACAAGGTCCGGAACGCCGTCGCCATTCAAATCGCCGACGGAAATACCGTTCGGATTGTCTCCAACGGCATATGTTACAGGCGCTTGGAACGTACCATCACCGTTGCCGATCATAACGGCCAATGCACCGCTTGGTGTCTCGGAAACAAGGTCTGGATGGCCGTCACCGTTGAGGTCGGTGGCAGTCACGTGGCCGGACACTCCAGAAATAGTCTGATCAGTTTGGAAGATGCCTCCTGACATGGGATTGCCGGCGAGGTCGTGAACGTTGCTTCCGGTGAAATCGAGGGCAAGCGTCCCGTCACCCGTCCCAGTATTGACCGTGACCGTGTAGTGGGTGGCATCGATCGCC
This sequence comes from Mesorhizobium humile, assembly GCF_033977215.1. Lineage (NCBI taxonomy): Bacteria > Pseudomonadati > Pseudomonadota > Alphaproteobacteria > Hyphomicrobiales > Phyllobacteriaceae > Mesorhizobium > Mesorhizobium humile. The sequence goes on along the minus strand of NZ_JAVIIV010000008.1, from coordinate 133,531 downwards.
GTGACACCCGCGATTGATGCCCCCTGGACGGCGGTAGAAGGGTCGATCACGAACTCGCTGGTGTCGACGCCGGTCACCGCTTCCGAAAAGGCCACGATGTAGTCGACCGTCGATGCGTTCGTTGTCGCCGGATCCGTCTGCGCGATACCGGACACGGTCGGGTCCGCGGTGTCCAGGGTTACGGCGTTGCCGTTGACCGGCGTGAAGCTATTGCCGGACGGATCGGTGGCGACCGCCAAGGACGTGGCTATCGCGCCGTCGGCGAGCGACGTCAGATTGGCCGTGTAGTCAGCCTGGCCGCCATTGACTCTGACCGTGACCGTATTGCTGTTCACGTCCGTGAACGTCACGGTTCCGGTGTCCTCGGAATCGAGCCCGGCGATCGTGAATTCCAGCGCGCCAGCACCCGACGACCCGATCGGCGTCGCCGCGTTGCCGTTGACCGTCAGCGAAAGCGCAGCCTGCTCACCGCTGTCATCGTCATTCACAGGTGTGGCGATGAACCCCACGTCATACGTGCCGTTGAAGAAGTAGCCGGTGACCTGTCCCGAATTATTGATCGAGGTCGGGAATGTATATCCGTTGGAGACCTGCCCCGAATCAACGAGCGTGGTGTAGCTGCCGTTTCTGTAGACGAAGCCCTCCCAAGCGTTGGTGCTGCCGTCGAGAAAATACCCTGTGACCTGTCCCGAATCATTGATCGAGACGGGTTGAGTGTATCCATTGGGGTCCTGCTCGGGGTCTTTCAATGTGGTGTAAACACCATCGCTGTAGATGAAGCCCTCAGGCATCGTGTGAGGCCCGGTCCGAGTGTTGAAATATCCGGTGACTTGTCCCGTGGCATTGATCGAGATCGGATACGTTGATCCATTGGTGTCCTGCTCCGGCTCGATCAATGTGGTGTAGCCGCCGTTGCTGTGGACGAAGCCCTCGTAAGTGCTGCCGTTCCAGAAATACCCAGTGACTTGCCCCGCGGCATTGATCGAGTAGGGGTATGTCGCCCCTACATTCGGGTCCTGCTCTGGATCAATCAGCGCGGCGTAGCTATAGGTTGTCATGACTATCCTCCGGCGGCCATGGTCACCGCGGCGAAATCTTTGCTCGCTGCGAAGAATTGGGCATCATCTTCACGGCCATGGGCGTAGCCCCCGATCTGCGTTAACGATCAGAGCGGGAAACTGGGTCTATGACCGGTGACGGCCACAGCGTGCATCACAGCCTCTCCCAAGGCGCACCGCTCCAAACCTGTGCCTGAGAGGATAGCGCTTCAGGGGGAATGCTCATGACCCAAATGGGCTATGGGCAGAAAAAACTCGCCGATTTCTCAACTGAATGGAGGAGGCGGAGCCCAAAATATTAGCGCATTCTTAAGTGGCGCCATGCACGAGGCCCGTGGCCGGGAGTGGTGATGTCTGCAGCTTTCGATTTTGCGGCGATCGAAGCCAGCCTGGTCGAGGCGGCTGTCGATCCGACGCGCTGGGACGAGGCGATGGAACGGGTCGCACAGGCCACCGGAAGCTTCGGCGCGCTGCTGTTCGATGTAGATCGTCATCTGCCGATCCTGCCGCGCACCCGCTCGGTTGCTCGGTCTTTTGAGGTTTACGTCAAGGACGGATGGCTTGAACGCGACGAGCGCTTCCGTCTGGTCCCGTTTCTGCGTTCCCGCGGAGTGGCGACGGACGAGGATCTTATGACGTCGGACGATGTCGCCAGGCATCCGTATTTCCAGGAATTCCTCGCCCCGTGCGGGCTGCGGTGGTGCGCCCTCGTCAAGATCGCGGCCGGCGACGCCTTCTGGTCTCTGTCCTTGCAGAGATCCATCGCGCAAGGGCCGTTCTCTCGAGAGGAACTTCAAGGCCTGAAGGTCCTGTCTGATCGTATCGGATCTGTTGCTGCGCTTGCCACGATGCTCGGCCTTGCGCGCGCGGACGCGGCACTGGACGCTTTCAGCGCGAGCGGCACGGCCGCCGTCATGATTGGCAACGACGGGACTGTGCTGCGCATGAACGGCGCTGCGGAGTCCCTGCAGGCCCGCGACCTCGTGACCAACGGCCGCCATTTGGCCTCGATCGACAAAGATGCGACGAACGCCCTGAACGCGGCGCTCCATGTGCTCTTGCGGAGTCCCCATCTCGCCTCATCAATGCCTCCTGCATCGTTGCCAAGGGCGCGAGGGCGCCCGCTGATTGCCTACCCCCTCCGCGTGGCGAACGTCACGTACAATTCGCTCGCTCCATGCCAAGCGGTCGTAATCCTGGTGGATCCAGACGCGAAGCGACAGCCGCCGGAGATTCACCTTCAGACGTCCTTCTCGCTGACATCGGCGGAAGCGAGGCTGGCAGCCATGCTTTCAAGCGGCGACACGCTGGAGGCTGCAGCCGCCAAATGCCAGATCTCGTACCAGACAGCGCGCAACCAATTGAAAGCGGTTTTTGCGAAAACCGGAACTCATCGACAGTCCGAACTGGTGTCGCTGCTGGCAAGGCTTGTGCCGAGCTGAGAAGGTATGTCCGGCACAAGCTGCAAACATGCGTTCCAAACAGAAGCTAACACACCAACACTAGAGAGAGGAGGAGATTATGAAATACCTCGTAAATTGGAGCGAGAGGCCACAGGGATCGGCGGTTGAATACGAGAACGTCCAAAAGCGCATCCTGAAAATCTTCCAGCACTGGGAGATACCCAGCGAAGTCAACGTGCATGCCTTCGTGGCGCGGGTGGGCGAATGGGGTGGTAGCATGCTGATCGAGGCAGATGACCCGTTGATAGTCCACAAAATGTGTTCGACCTTCCCGGCGTTCCAATTCGACGTCCATCAGGTCATTGATGTTCAGGACGCGGTCCGCGTCGAGATGGAAGCCATCAAATGGCGGGATGAACTTCCTTCATGAGCGGTGACAACGAGGCGGCGCATTCTGACCGCACGCTTCTCCTAGTGTCTGCTTTCAGTGGCGGGCAGGACTCGGTTCTACAGCTGACATGACGCGCATTGCAGACATTCTGGGTCTGACCACCGGGCGCGACTGTCATCTTATGCCCATCACATCGTGGAGCGGAGAAGAGCCTGCATGCGTTCAGCGCGTTACGACCCGCATCAACTCCGGACGCCGCGCCGGCAGTCGGTTCGTGGCCGTCATATCGACGGCAATGGGTCCCGAATCGGTGTCTTGGCTCATATCGCCCACCAGTGTGCCCTTTGTTTCGGACTGTATCGCGGGTCGGGTGTGCTGAACAGAATGCTCAGGCGACTGCCCCGGTGCTGTTGATGGGCATCGCGCTCACATAAGCGATTTCGCGGCGATTTCCTACCGGGTGCCCAGGAACTGCACGGAACAGACAAAGCGCTGGGAGACATCCCGGCCCTGTCAGGACCGGTGCAGAACAACAGAATACCCGCCGCGCCAGTCAGGCGCGGCGTTGTCGATCTTGCGAATACCGGCTGCCCTACCGCCTCAAGGCGTAGACATTATCCGTCGACGCGCCGCCCAGCGGCAGCGCCATGTCGTCGTCGAGCAGTCGGGTGATACGGGCAAAGCCGACAAAGGCTTTCCGCGCTTCCTCGGCCGACATCTTGCCCGACATAGCCGCCGCGCAGCAATTCAGGGCGCATTGATACACCGGGCCGCGTCTTCCCGTTGGCCACTTCCGCAGGAACACCATCGCCTCGGAGACGCTATCGACTTCCTCCACAGGGTATCCCTGCCCACGCGCAATTCGCACTGGGGTAAAGAAATGCAAGCGATCCATGATTATCCTCCCGGTCGGCCGCAGAGCAGCCGAACTTCATTAAACGCACGTCTCGCGGATCGGTTCCAAACAAATTTGGTTGCTGTCGGAAAAGTTTTGGAATCGACCAACCAGCGCCCGCTATGCGGGAAAGAGCAACACAGCGACTCAAAATCGATGAGCCTCGGATCGGCGATAACGGCGATTCTCATTGAATATCTTTAAGGCGAAAGCCGGCAAATGGGTTGCTTGCCGGTTCCCCTGGGTCAGGCTTAACCTCCCCGGTCAAACGCGTGAGGGCGCGTTTTGCAAAAAGGGGAACACTTGCAATGACCATTCAAGGCGCATCGCCTGACCTCTACAATGAGGATCTGGCTCCCGCAACGGTCAGGAACTGGGGACCGTTTTCGATCTTCAACGTCTGGACATCGGACGTCCACAGCCTCTGGGGCTACTACCTGGCGGCAAGCCTGTTTTTGTTCTGCGGCGGTTTCGTCAATTTCATCATCGCCATCGGCATCGGCTCGCTGATCATCTACGCGCTGATGAACATGGTCGGCTATGCCGGCGTGAAGACCGGCGTGCCCTACCCCGTGCTTGCCCGCGCCTCCTTCGGCATCTGGGGCGCCAACGTCCCGGCGCTGGTGCGCGCCATCGTCGCCTGCTTCTGGTACGGCGCCCAGACGGCCGCGGCGTCAGGCGCCATCGTGGCCCTGCTGACGCGCCTGCCATGGTTCGACGAGTTCAACAAGAGCTCGCATCTTCTGGGACATTCGACCCTGGAGGTGATCTGCTTCGTCATCATCTGGGCGCTGCAACTGCTGATCATCCAGAAGGGCATGGAAACCGTGCGCCGCTTCCAGGACTGGGCCGGCCCCGCTGTGTGGGTGATGATGCTGCTTCTGGCCATATATCTCTGCGTGAAGTCGGGGACGTTCGCCTTCACCAGCGACATCCCGATGGACGTGCTTCTTGAAAAGACCAAGGATGCAGGCGTGCCGGGAACGCCGGGCTCCTGGACGTCATTGTTCGCGGTGGCGGCGATCTGGGTGACCTATTTCTCGGCGCTCTATCTCAATTTCTGCGACTTCGCCCGCTACGCGCCCGACCAGGCGTCATTGCGCAAGGGAAACATCTGGGGCCTGCCGGTCAACCTCATCCTGTTCTCGCTCGTCGCCGGCGTCACCACGATTGCCGCCTATGACGTCTACCACGAGGTGCTGCTCCACCCCGACCAGATCTCGGCCAAGTTCGACAGCTGGTTCCTGGCCGCTCTCGCCGCGTTGACCTTCGCGGTTGCGACCCTGGGCATCAATGTCGTGGCGAATTTCGTCTCGCCGGCCTTCGACTTCTCCAACGTCTTCCCGCGCCAGATCGACTTCAAGAAGGGCGGCTATATCGCGGCGCTGATCGCCCTGGTGCTTTATCCCTTCGCGCCATGGGAAGGCAGCGCCGCCTCCTTCGTCAACATCATCGGCGCGACGATGGGCCCGATCTTCGGCGTCATGATGGTCGACTATTACCTGATCCGCAAAAGCGAGGTCGACGTCGAGGCGCTCTATCGCGAGGACGGCGAATTCCGCTTCCAGAGCGGCTGGCACGTCAACGCCTTCATCGCCGCCGGCATCGGCGCCATCTTCTCCTCGATCCTGCCGAACTTCACCAACTGGCTGCCGTCCTGGTGGGGTGTCTATGGCTGGTTCTTCGGCGTGGCGATCGCTGGCGCCGTCTACTACGTGCTGCGCACCATGGCGCTCGGTGCCGGGGCAAAGATGGCGAAGGCTTGAAACAAGGCAGTAGGCAGTAGGAATTAGGCAATAGAGAATGCCACCTACTGCCTACTGCCTACTGCCTACTGCCTACTGCCTACTGCCTACTGCCTACTGCCTACTGCCTACCATCTCCGCTAGCCTGCGCACCGTGTTCCAGTTGCGCGACGTGCCGACGCCCATGCGCTTGTGATTGGAAGCGGCAAGCAACCGCGAGCTCGGCCGTTCGCGCGAAAAGACGAGCCAGATATCGCCGTCGACCAAAAGCACTTTTTCATCTTTGGCGGCGTAGGCGGCAAGACTGGCTGCAGCTTCCTCAGGCACACTCTCGCGCATCACGCGCACCGCGACCTGATCGGCAGCTTCCGCCGATTCAACCGGGAATGGATTGCCGGCGGCAAGCTTCAGCCAGTCCTCGGCGCCGCGCACGATGATGTCGACATGCCGGCCGAAGGTCTTTTCGAAGGCTTTTTCCAGCCGCTGCTCGAGCTTCGGGATTTCGCCCGCCCGAGCTTCGAACACCACATTGCCGGTCGCGACCAGCGTGCGGACGTTTTTCAGCCCGAGGCTTTCAGCCATGGCCTTCAGGTCGGCCATGACCACGCGCCGCCCCTCGCTCAGGATGATGCTGTAGAGCAGCGCGACATAGGTTTGCATCAAACGAGGCGGGACTGATCCACGGCGGCCGAAATAAAGCTCGCGAACAGCGGATGCGGGTCGAGCGGACGGCTCTTCAGCTCGGGGTGATACTGCACCCCGATGAACCAGGGATGATCAGGATATTCGACCGTCTCCGGCAGCACGCCGTCGGGCGACATGCCGGCAAACACCAGACCGCAATCCTCGAGCCGCTGCTTGTAGTCGATGTTGACTTCGTAGCGGTGCCGGTGGCGCTCGGAAATCTGCGTGTCGCCGTAGATATCAGCTATTTTCGAGCCCTTGGCGAGCTCGGCCTGGTAGGCGCCGAGCCGCATGGTGCCGCCAAGATCGCCGGTGACCCTACGCTTCTCGAGCATATTGCCCTTCAGCCACTCGGTCATCAGGCCGACGACCGGCTCGTCGGTCGGGCCGAACTCGGTCGACGAAGCATGGTCGACACCAGCCAGCGAGCGGGCCGCCTCGATGCAGGCCATCTGCATGCCGAAGCAGATGCCGAAATAAGGCACCTTGCGCTCGCGCGCGAACTTTGCCGCTAGGATCTTGCCTTCGGAGCCACGCTCGCCAAAACCGCCGGGAACGAGGATGCCATGCACCTTCTCCAGCCACGGCGCGGGATCTTCCTTCTCGAAGATCTCGCTTTCGATCCAGTCGAGCTTGACCTTGACGCGATTGGCGAGGCCGCCATGCGACAGCGCCTCGATCAGCGATTTGTAGGCGTCCTTGAGGCCGGTGTATTTGCCGACGATGGCGATGGTCACCTCGCCTTCCGGATTGTGGATGTGGTTGGAGAGCTTTTGCCACGGCTCCATGCGCGGTTTCGGCGCCGGGTCGATGCCGAAGGCCGCCAGCACCTCCGAATCGAGGCCTTCCTGGTGATAGGCCAAAGGCACGTCGTAGATATGCGGCACGTCCAGCGCCTGGATGACGGCGCTTTCGCGCACGTTGCAGAACAGCGAGAGTTTCCGGCGCTCTTCCTTCGGGATCGGCCGGTCGGCGCGCACCAGAAGGATGTCGGGCGCGATCCCGATGCCGCGCAGTTCCTTGACCGAATGCTGCGTCGGTTTTGTCTTCAATTCGCCGGCCGTCGGGATGTAGGGCATCAGCGTCAGATGCACATAGACCGCGTTGTTGCGGGGCAGGTCGTTGCCGAGCTGACGGATCGCTTCCAGGAACGGCATCGCCTCGATGTCGCCGACCGTGCCGCCGATCTCGCACAGCACGAAGTCGTAGTCGTCATTGCCGTCCAGCACGAAATGCTTGATCTCGTCGGTGACGTGCGGGATCACCTGCACGGTCGCGCCGAGATAGTCGCCGCGCCGCTCGCGCTCGATGATGTTCTTGTAGATGCGGCCGGTGGTGATGTTGTCCTGCTGGTTTGCCGAGCGCCCGGTGAAGCGCTCGTAATGGCCGAGATCGAGATCGGTCTCGGCGCCATCATCGGTCACGAACACTTCGCCATGCTGGTATGGCGACATCGTCCCGGGGTCGACATTGAGATAAGGATCGAGCTTTTTGATCCGCGCGCGATAGCCCCGCGCTTGCAGAAGAGCCCCAAGAGCTGCTGCGGCGATGCCTTTTCCGAGTGAGGAAACCACGCCGCCTGTGATGAATACATATCGCGCCATGGGAGTCATCGCTTAACGCGGCCTGATTGATTCCGCCAGAGAAAAAACCGCCGCGAAGGCTTTTTCCCAAAAATGGCGCCGGTGCTCCCGAGAGGAGCCTTTGCGAAGCATGTTGCCCAAAAGCACAAAGCGGTTTGGGGGAACGACATGCATCAAAACAAGATTCAAAACAAAAGGGCCGGCGATGCCGGCCCTTTCGGCAGTTTGATGAAGGTCGTTAGATAATCACAACCTTGGTGCCGATCCTGACGCGGCTGTAGAGGTCCATGACGTGCTCGTTGATCATGCGGAAGCAGCCGTTGGAGGCGCTGGTTCCGATCGACTGGGGAGCAATCGTGCCATGGATGCGCAGATGCGTGTCCTTCTTGCCGTCATAGAGGTAGATGGCACGTGCGCCGAGCGGGTTCTGGCCACCGCCGTTCATGCCGTCCTTGTACTGGCCGTAATGCTTCGGCTCGCGCTTCTGCATGTCGAGCGTCGGGATCCAGCGCGGCCATTCCTGCTTGTCGCCGACAGCCACGGTGCCCTTGAACTGCAGGCCTTCGCGACCGACCGCGATGGCATAGCGCCGCGCCGTCGAAAAGCTCTCGACGAGGTAGAGGCGACGAGCACTGGTATCGATGACGATCGTGCCCGGCTCATAACCCGAGAACGCAACGTCCTGCGGCACGAATTCCGGCTTCACCTTGAAAGGCCGCTTGGCGTCCTTCTTGGCCAGCGCCGAATCGAGCGCGCGGGTCTCGGGCAGGTAGCTGATCGAAGTCGTCCGGGCGCCGCCGCCGAAGAGGCCGTCGAACAGGCCGCCGCTGCTCGTCTGCTTTTGGCCGGGCTGCTCACTGCGCAGTTCACCATCGTTGCCGGTGGTGGCGATGTTCATGGCCTCAGCCGGGATAGTCTCCTCGGCATTGACCGGGATGACCGGCGCGACCGGCTCCAGCGGCGCGATGATCTTGGTGGTCTTCTTGGCCGGCTTGGCATCGGCGACTTCAGCCGGCGCGGCCGTACCCTTCTTCGCGAGCCATTCCTGGCGCGCCGCGTCAGCCTTGGCCTTGGCAGCCTCGCGCATTGCCAACTTGCGAGCCTCGAGCGCCTTATCCTGCGCCGCCTGCTTGTCGGCGGCGATCCTGGCCTCGAGCTTGCTGATCTGCGCGAGATCGTCCGAGGAAGGGGTTTTCTTCTTCTTGAGAAGCTTCAGCTGCGACGCGTCGCTCTTGGCGGCGACAACGGGAATTGCGTCGGTCTTCTCTACCGACGGTGAAGAGACCATGTTTGCCGGTCCGGCGATGGCCGCGGAACCCATGCCGAGGACGGCACAGACTCCCAGAAGGATGAAGCTGCGAAGCTGCATGGCGAAGATCCGATCGTTCAAAAGCAAGTTGCCCACGGCGTCGCCCGGCGCCCCCCAAGGACGCCGAAAAGTGCCGCGCGCAATCTATAATCGATTAGCCGTCATCGCCTCAAGCTGAGGCAGGCGCTACGCCCGGTTGAATCTTCGTGATCGGACGCGCATTTGCCCCGACTGTGTTCAAAGAACAACAGATCGCGGCCCGGTGCTTTACCGGCTACTGGTTCGGAACCTGCGGGGTGACCGGCAAGGTGACGCCGTTGGTCGCCGGCGGCGTGGTTGGATTCGCGGTCGCCGGTGCTGCCGGGGCAGGCGTTGTGGCCGGAGCCGGCGCGGTGCCGTTGGCAAGCGGCGTGGTGGTCGTCGTGCCGCCGGCCGGAGCCGCTGGCTTGGAGGTGCCCACCGGCCCATTGGAGCCCGGCAGCTGGTTGAGCACGCCGTTGCCCTGGCTCGACGTCGCCGGACGATCGAGGATGTCGATCGGCTTCTCGCCGTAGCGGGCAATGATCGACAGCGCCAGCGACGTCACGAAGAAGGCCGCCGCCAGGATCGCGGTGGCGCGGGTCAGCGCGTTGGCGGCACCCCGCGCCGTCATGAAACCGGAACCGCCGCCGATGCCCAGGCCGCCGCCTTCGGAGCGCTGCAGCAGCACCACGCCGACTAGGGCGAGCACGACCATGAGGTGGACGACGATCAGTACGGTTTCCATAATTTATCCTGGCGAGGCCTTGCGCGACCGCGCATACGACCGATGATTTGGAGGCGGCTCCTTACAATGCTTTGGCGGCATTTCCAAGCCCGTGGCCGGGAATATGGGAAGCAATGCGGCCATTACAACGATTTAGGCCGCGCCAGCCTGCGGAGACGGTCTCTAAGCCATGTTCATGTAAGCTTCCGCGATGGCTAGGAAGTCCGCTGCCTTGAGGCTGGCGCCGCCAACGAGCGCGCCATCGACATTCTCGACGCCGAGCAGTTCCACCGCGTTGGACGGCTTGACCGACCCGCCATAGAGAATGCGCATCCTGGCCGCGGCATCGCCGAGCAACCCGGTCAGCTTGCCCCGGATATGCGCATGTGCCTCGGCGACATCGGCGGCGGTCGGGGTCAGGCCGGTGCCGATGGCCCAGACCGGCTCGTAGGCGATGATGGTGTTGGCGGGAGTGGCGCTCGCCGGCACGGAGCCGTCAAGCTGGCGCGACAGGACATCGAGCGTGGCGCCTGCCTCGCGCTCGGCGCGCGTCTCGCCGATGCAGATGATGGCAACCAGCCCTGCCCGCCAGGCCGCCGATGCCTTGGCATGGACCATTGCATCGTCTTCGCCGAACAGCTCGCGGCGCTCGGAATGGCCGACGATGACGTGGCTCGCGCCGGCATCTTTGAGCATCTCGGCCGAAATCTCGCCTGTAAAGGCGCCGCTCTCCTTGGGATGGCAATCCTCTCCGCCGGCCCGCACCGGCGTGCGCGACAGGATCTCGGCGGCGCGCTGGAGCAAGGTCGCCGGCACGCACACCACCGCTTCGGTCTCCGCGTCGAGTCCGCTCATGAACCCGTTGCCGATCGACCGCAGCTCATTGAGCGAGGCGCTGGTGCCATTCATTTTCCAGTTGCCAGCGACAAGCGGGCGGATTCCAGGGGTCATGGGGCGCGTTCTCCGAGCGACATTAAGCAGCGCCCTCACTACCAAAATCAGGTCACAAAGCAATCGACAGTGGACCGGAAGGGCGCTATTGCGCTTGTTTCAAACTCGGCGCACGCGAAAATGCGCAAAAATCGGAAGTATGCATGCTTGGTATATTGAGAAGCGCGGCGGGCACCTGGGTCGCGAAGGCGTTGCTGTCCTTGCTGGTGGTTAGTTTCCTCGCCTGGGGCGCCACCACGCGCATGGTGGGCGGCGTGCTGGGAGGCCATCACGCGGTGATCACCGCCGGCGGCACGGAGGTCTCGATCAACGAGTACCGCCTCGCTTATGACCGCCAGCTCAGCCTTCTGTCGCAGCAATATGGCCAGCGCGTCACCCAGGAACAGGCCAAGCTGCTCGGTGTCGACAACCAGGTGCTGGCGCAGCTCGTTTCGGGCGCCGTGCTCGACGAGCAGGCGCGCAAGCTCGGGCTCGGCCTTTCCAAGGACCGGCTGGCCGAACTGACGCGTGAGGATCCGGCTTTCAAAGGGCCCAGCGGCCAGTTCGATCGCCGGACCTTCGAATATCTCTTGCGTCAGCTGGGCATGCGGCCTGAAGACTATCTCAAGAACCGTGCGCAGGTGGCCGTGCGTCAGCAGATCGTCGAGGCAATTTCCGACGGACTCAAGGTTCCGCAGACCTTCCTGAAGGCGGTCTCGCTCTATCGCGGCGAGGATCGCACCATCGACTATCTCGTGCTGCCGAAGACGCTGGCGCAGCCGATCGAGGCGCCGTCCGACAGCGCCCTCAACGCCTATTTCGACGCCAACAAGAAGAACTACGCCGCGCCGGAATACCGCAAGTTCTCCTACGTCCGGCTGGAGCCGCAGGACATCATGGATCCGTCCGCGGTGAGCGACCAGCAGGTAAAGGACGATTACAACAAGAACATCGCGCGCTACACGACGCCCGAGATGCGCACCATCGAGCAGCTGGTGTTCAAGACGCCGGATGCGGCCAAGGCGGCCTACGATTCGCTGAAGGCAGGCGCCACTTTCGACAAGCTCGTCACCGCCGAAGGAAAGACGCAGGCCGACACGGTGCTCGGCACGCTGGCCAAGGACAAGATCGCCGACAAGGCGGTCGCCGATGCGGCTTTCTCGCTCAATGCAAACGAGGTGAGCCACGTCGTCCAGGGCGCCTTCGGTCCCGTGCTCCTGCGCGTCACCGAGATCAAGCCGCAGGTGGTGAAGCCGCTTTCGGAAGTGTCGGACCAGATCCGCAAGGACCTGGCGCTCGGCGAAGCAAGCCGCATCCTGCTCGACGTGCATGACAGCTATGAGGACACCCGCGCCTCAGGCGCCTCGCTTGCCCAGGCCGCCGACAAGCTGAAGCTCAAGGTCATCACCATCGACGCCATCGACCGTACCGGCCAGCGGCCGGACGGCACCATCGTCAACGACCTGCCGGAATCGGCCGAGCTGATCAAGTCGGTGTTCGCGGCGGAGCCCAATACCGAGAACGAGGGCCTGACCGCCGCTGACAATGGCTTCGTCTTCTACGAAGTGCAGTCGATCACGCCGGCGCGCGACCGCACGCTGGACGAAGTCCGCAAGAAGGTCGCGGCCGACTGGACGGAGGCCGAGACCGACAAGCGGCTCGACGCGAAGGCTCAGGAACTGGAAAAACGCCTCAAGGCCGGCACCACGCTCGACGTCATCGCCGGCGAGCTTAAGCTCGACAAACAGACCAAGCGCGGCCTGAAGCGCGAAGCCGACGATGCCGATTTCGGCAAGGAAGGCGCCGCGGCTATGTTTGGCGTCGGCGAAGGCGGCACCGGTTTGATCCCGTCGCCCACCGGCGACGGCCAGATCCTGTTCAAGGTCGCCGAGGTCTTCGAGCCGGCAGGCGCCGATGGCAGCGCGGTCCCGGACGACGCGCAGAAATCCTTCGGCGCCGGCATGTCCGACGACCTGCTCGACCAGTTGGTGGCGCAGTTGCAGTCGCAATATGGCGTTCGCATCGATCCGAACGCCGTTTCGCAAGCACAGACACGATGAGCGCTCTGAAGACACACATAGCCAAGGTCGCCACCGGCACCGCGCTTTCCTTCGACGAAGCGCGCGAGGCGTTCGACATCATCATGTCGGGCGATGCGACGCCCGGCCAGATCGGCGGCTTCCTGATGGCGCTGCGCGTGCGCGGCGAGACGGTGGGCGAAATATCCGGCGCCGTCGCCACGATGCGCGCCAAGATGCTGAAGGTGGAGGCGCCGCAAGACGCCATCGACATCGTCGGCACTGGCGGCGACAATTCGCATTCGGTCAACATCTCGACCGCTTCGGCCTTCGTCATTGCCGCCGCCGGCGTGCCGGTCGCCAAGCACGGCAATCGCGGCCTGTCCTCGCTGACCGGCTCCGCCGATGTGCTGACGGCGCTGGGCGTCAAGATCGATATCTCGCCTGAAATGATCGGCCGCTGCATCCACGAGGCCGGCGTCGGCTTCATGTTCGCGCCGGCGCATCATCCCGCGATGAAGCATGTCGGGCCGACCCGCGTCGAGCTCGGCACGCGCACCATTTTCAACCTGCTCGGGCCGCTGTCGAACCCTGCCGGCGTCAGCCGCCAGATGGTCGGCGTCTTCCTGCCTGAGTGGATCATGCCGGTGGCCGAGACGTTGAAGGCACTGGGCGCCGACCACGCCTGGGTCGTCCATGGCGACGGCTATGACGAGATCACCACGACGGGCGAGACCCAGGTTGCCGAGCTTGCCGGCGGCGAGATCCGGAGCTTCACCCTGACACCGGAAGCCGTCGGACTGAAGCGGCACACCAAGGAAGAGCTTCGCGGCGGCGACGCGGCCTACAATGCCAAGGAACTGCGCGATATGCTCAGCGGCGTCGCCGGCGCCTATCGCGATACGGTGCTGATGAATGCCGGCGCCGGGCTGGTCGTGGCCGGCAAGGTGACGACGCTGGCCGACGGCATTGCGGCGGCGGCGCAAGCGATCGATAGCGGCCGCGCGCTTGGCGTGCTCGATAAGCTGATCGAGATTTCGAACGGATAAGGCCCTTGTCGGACATCCTGCGCAAGATCGAAGCCTATAAGCGCGACGAGATCGCCGCGGCGAAGCTCGCCGCGCCGCTGGCCGAAATCAAGATGAAGGCCAGGGACGCCGAGCCGCCACGCGGCTTCCTCGCGGCGCTGGAAGCCAAGCGCCGGGAGGGCGGTTTCGCGCTGATCGCCGAAATCAAGAAGGCCAGCCCTTCAAAGGGCCTGATCCGCGCCGATTTCGATCCGCCGGCGCTGGCCAGGGCCTATCAGAAAGGTGGCGCGGCCTGCCTTTCGGTGCTGACCGACGCGCCGTCCTTCCAGGGCGCGCCGGAATTCCTGACGGCGGCGCGGGCAGCGGTACGCCTGCCGGCCCTGCGCAAGGATTTTCTGTTCGATCCCTATCAGGTATTCGAAGCGCGCGCCTGGGGCGCAGACGCGATCCTGATCATCATGGCGAGCGTCGACGACGCGCTGGCCAGGGACCTTGAAGCGACCGCCTTCGAGCTCGGCATGGACGCGCTGGTCGAGGTGCATGACGAAATGGAAATGGAGCGGGCGCTTCGCCTCTCGTCACGGCTGATCGGCATCAACAACCGCGATTTGCGGACCTTCGTGACCAGCCTCGATGTTTCGGAGCGGCTGGCGGCCATGGTGCCGGCGGACCGGCTGCTGGTCAGCGAAAGCGGTATCTTCACGCATCAGGACTGCCGCCGGCTGGAGAAGAGCAAGATCGGCACCTTCCTGGTCGGCGAGAGCCTGATGCGGCAGGCCGATGTGGCTGCCGCGACCGAGCTTCTGCTGACGGGCAAGGCGCCGGCCGAGGCCGTTTGAGGATGCCTGCCCTCACCCATCTTGGCGCAAAGGGCGAAGCCAACATGGTCGATGTCGGCGACAAGGCCGAGACGACGCGCACGGCGATCGCCGAAGGTTTTGTCTCGATGCGGTCCGAAACGCTGGAGATAATTCTCGCCGGCGACGCCAAGAAGGGCGATGTGCTGGGCACGGCCCGTATCGCCGGCATCATGGCCGCGAAGAAGACGCATGAGCTGATCCCGCTCTGTCATCCGCTGCTTCTGACAAAACTTGCCGTCGAGATCGAGCCCGACCGTTCGCTGCCCGGCCTCAGGGTCACCGCGCTTGCCCGCGTCACCGGCAAGACCGGCGTCGAGATGGAGGCGCTGACCGCCGCTTCGGTTGCCTGCCTCACCATCTACGACATGGCCAAGGCGGCGGACCGCGGCATGGTCATTTCCGGCATCCGGCTGGTCGAGAAGACCGGCGGCAAGTCCGGCGACTACAAGGTGGATGCCTGATGGCTTTGGTCCCGGTCGCCGAGGCGCTCGAACGCCTGCTCGATGGCGCAGCACCTTTGCCTGGCGAAAGCATTCCGCTCGCCGAAGCGGCTGGGCGGGTTCTGGCGGAACCGGTTGTGGCGCTGCGCACGCAGCCGCCGTTCAATGCCTCCGCTATGGACGGCTACGCCGTTCGTTTCGCCGATGTCGCTTCGGCGCCGGCTGAGCTCGAGGTCATGGGCATGGCGCCTGCCGGACGCGGCTTCTCCGGAACCGTCGGAAAAGGCCAGGCCGTGCGCATCTTTACCGGCGCGCCGCTGCCTGAAGGTGCCGACACCATTGTCATCCAGGAAAACGTCCGCGATCTCGGCAACCGCCGGATCGAAGTGACGGAGCCGACCGCGGAAGGACGCAATGTCCGTCGCCGCGGGCTCGACTTCGGCCAAGGCGACGTGCTGCTCGAAAAGGGCCGCGTGCTCGACGCGGCGGCCCTTTCGCTGGCGGCCTCGGCCAACCACCCTGCTTTGAGCGTCGTGCGCCGGCCGCTGGTTGCGATCATCGCCACCGGCGACGAACTGTTGCCGCCGGGCAGCACGCTTGGCCCCGACCAGATCATTTCGTCGAATGCCTACGGCGTTGCCGCCGCCGCCCAGTCGGTCGAGGCGCGCGCGCTCGACCTCGGCATCGCCGCCGACCGGAAAGAGGCGATCGCCGCGCTGGTCAGGAAAGCAGTCGAGGCAAAAGCTGATGTCATCGTCACGCTCGGCGGGGCTTCCGCCGGCGACCACGACCTGATCCATGATGTGCTGACCGGCGAAGGCATGAAGCTCGACTTCTGGAAGATCGCCATGCGCCCCGGCAAGCCGCTGATGTTTGGCCGGCTTGGCAATGTCCGTTGCATCGGCTTGCCTGGCAATCCGGTGGCAAGCATCGTCTGCTCGCAACTTTTCCTGAAGCCGCTCCTTGCCAGGCTCGGCGGCCGCGATCACCGGCAGGACGTGCGAACGGCCAGGCTGGGCGCCGCGATGCAGGCCAACGATCTCAGGCAGGACTACGTGCGCGCCGTCGTGCGCGAGGACGCCGGCACCCTGGTCGCGACTCCTTTCGGCATCCAGGACTCCTCGATGCTCAGGATGCTCGCCGATGCCAACGGCCTGATCGTGCGCCAGCCCTTCGCGCCTGCCGCGGAAGCCGGCGCCGAATGCAGCGTGCTGATGCTGCGCTAGAAGTCGACGAAGTCGATCCATTGATACGTCGGCGAAGCCGATCGTTGATCCATCGACGCAGTGGATCGTAGTTCTACTCGTCGACCAGCGTACGGGTCAGGGGATGATCCGGATCGGCGAGCCCATCTACAACATCGAAATGATGCCGGTCCGGCTCGACCACTGAACGGGTTGCAGCGCCGAGCCCGGTCCAGATGTTGGCGAGCAACGCGCTCTGTCGCAGGAATTCGGAGCGCTCGCCGCCGCCGACCCAACAGGTGATGCGGGTTCCTTGCATGGGCCGAAGCAATGCGGGGCTTTCGCTCAATGCTTCCCGCTCGTCGATGTTCAAGGTCTCGTTCAGCGCGGTGAACATCAGCGGCCGAAGGTCGTGCAGACCTGAAATCGAAACGACCTGGCGTATGCGTCGCGCCACATCGGATGACAGCGGCGAGGCCGCGGTCACCATGCGGCTGGCGAGATGTCCGCCGGCCGAGTGCCCGGTCAGCATCAGCGGACCATCGATCATCGCTGCCGCCCTCTCGATCGCGGCCGCAACCTCGTTGACGATGCCACTGATCCCGGTCCGCGGGCAAAGCGTGTAGGAGGGCATGGCGACTGCAAAACCGCGGCCGACAGCACCTCCAGCCAGATGCGACCAGGAGGTCTTGTGCGACTCCATCCAGTAGCCGCCGTGGATGAACGCGACGAGCCCCTTTGGCGCGGTGGTCGGGAGAAACAGATCGAACCGGTTGCGCGGCGCTTCGCCATACATGATGTCGAGCCGCGCCCTGCCTTCTGCCACCAGCTTGTCGCGGAATTGCTGAGCCGGGCCATCCCAGGCCGCCGGCCAGCGGTCGCCACCCGCGATGTTCGCGCCATTGGCATAGGCATTGTTCCAATCCGCGATGCGATGTTCGACCAACCGTGCCTCCCAAGACGCGCAGCTTCATCCAGCAATGGCCGGCTGCAGGGATCACGTCAATGCTCCGGAACCAAAACATTTTAGGCTTGAAACAAATTTGGGCCGGTGCGATCCTGCCTTACGAACGGCCGACGACAGGAGGTCTGCCGAACGCCCAAGCCCGCCCACGCTCGCCCCAAGGCGGTGTCACGAAGGTACGGCCGGGTACGGCAACCTCCTTGGGCAAAGCAGGGAGGATGACGGCTACATGCTTGGACCTTCAGCGCATACCGACACGTTCACGCGCGATCACCTGCCGCCGCCCGAGCAGTGGCCGGATTTCCTTCTGGATGGGTTCGACTATCCCGAGCGTCTCAACGCCGGCGTCGAACTGACCGACAGGCTGGTCGAGAAAGGTTTCGGCGATCGCACCGCGCTCATCGGCAATGGCCGCCGCCGCACCTATAAGGAATTGTCCGACTGGACGAGCCGCCTGGCGCATGCGCTGGTCGAAAACTATGGCGTGAGGCCGGGCAACCGGGTGCTTATCCGTTCGGCGAACAATCCCGCCATGGTTGCCTGCTGGCTGGCCGCCACCAAGGTCGGCGCCGTCGTCGTCAACACCATGCCGATGCTGCGCGCCGGCGAACTGGCCAAGATCGTCGACAAGGCCGAGATCGGCATCGCGCTTTGCGACACGCGGCTGATGGACGAGATGACGGCCTGCGCCAAGGAGAGCGCCTTCCTCAAGCAGGTCATCGGCTTCGACGGCACCGCCAACCATGACGCGGAGCTCGATCGCGCCGCGCTCGACAAGCCCGTGACCTTCAAGGCTGTCGACACCGGCTGCGACGACGTGGCGTTGCTTGGCTTCACTTCAGGCACGACCGGCGTGCCGAAGGCGACCATGCATTTCCACCGCGACCTGATGATCATCGCCGACGCCTACGCCCGCGAGATCCTCCAGGTGACGCCCGACGACGTCTTTGTCGGTTCCCCTCCATTGGCCTTTACCTTCGGCCTTGGCGGGCTTGCCATTTTCCCGCTCCGCTTCGGCGCGGCGGCGACATTGCTGGAGCAGGCGACGCCGCCCAACATGATCCACATCATCGAGACCTACAGGGCGACCATCTCCTTCACGGCGCCGACGGCCTACAGGGCGATGCTCAAGGCCATGGACGAAGGCGCCGACCTGTCTTCGCTGCGCGTCGCCGTGTCTGCCGGCGAAACGTTGCCCGCTCCCGTCTTCGAAGAGTGGACGCGAAAGACCGGCAAGCCGATTCTGGACGGCATCGGCGCCACCGAGATGCTGCATATCTTCATCTCCAATCGCTTCGACGACATGAAGCCCGCATCGACCGGCAAGCCGGTGGGCGGCTACGAGGCGCGCATCGTCGACGAGGAGATGCGCGAGTTGCCGCATGGCGCGACGGGAAGGCTGGCGGTGCGTGGGCCGACAGGTTGCCGCTACATGGCCGACGATCGCCAGAAGGACTATGTGCGGGATGGCTGGAACCTGACGGGCGACACCTTCGTGCAGGACGAAGACGGCTTCTTCCATTTCGCCGCCCGCTCCGATGACATGATCGTCAGCGCCGGCTACAACATTGCCGGGCCGGAAGTCGAGGCCGCGCTACTGTCGCATCCGGATGTCGCGGAATGCGCCGTCATCGGCGCCGAGGACGCCGAACGCGGCCAGATCGTCGAGGCGCATGTCGTGCTGGCGCCGGGCGCGGCGCCGGATGCCGCGACGGTCAAGCGTCTGCAGGATCACGTCAAGGCAACGATCGCGCCCTACAAATACCCGCGCTCGGTGAAGTTCATCGCCGCCTTGCCCAAGACCCAGACCGGCAAGATCCAGCGCTTCCGCCTGCGCGCCGAAAAGCCCCATTGAGCGAGAAAGCCCGATTCAGGTGACGGCCTCCTTGACCGCGAAGCGCGCTTCCCGCCAGACGCCGGTGCGCAGGATGTCTTCCAGCACTTCGACGGCCTCCCAGACATCCCGATAGCCGACATAGAGCGGTGTGAAGCCGAAGCGGATGGTGTATGGCGCGCGGAAATCGCCGATCACGCCGCGCTCGATCAGGGCGCGCATCACCTGGTAACCGTGCGGATGGGCGAACGACACCTGGCTGCCACGCTCGGCGCCATCGCGCGGGCTTTCCAGTTCGAGGCCGAAGGCGCCGCATCGGGCTTCGACAAGCCGGATGAACAAGTCCGTCAGGGCGATGCTTTTGTCGCGCACGGCATTCATGTCGACCTTGTCCCAGAGGTCCAGCGCGCCCTTCAGCGCCCGCATCGACAGCACCGGCTGTGTTCCGCACAGGAACCGGCGGATGCCCGTGCCGATGGCGTAGCCCTGCTCGAACGCGAAAGGCCGGGCGTGCCCCCACCAGCCGCTGAGCGGCTGGCGAATGTCGCCGTGGTGGCGATTCGCGGCATAGATGAAGGCGGGCGCGCCCGGGCCGCCATTGAGATACTTGTAGGTGCAGCCGACAGCGAAGTCGGCACTCGAACCATCAAGATCCACCGGCAACGCGCCTGCCGTATGGCAGAGGTCCCAGACGATCAGCGCGCCGGCTTCGTGGGCCTTGCGCGTCAAGGCCGCCATGTCGCGCAACCGGCCGGACTTGTAGTTGACGTGGTTGACCAGGATGACCGCGACTTGGCTGTTGATCAGTTCCTCGATCGTCGGGGCGTCGACACCTTCGAGCCGCAGCACCGTACCAGGACGCGTGGAGGCCACGCCCTCCGCCATGTAGAGATCGGTCGGAAAACTGTCGCCCTCGGCAACGATCACGGATCGGTCGGGCCGCATCGCCAGCGCCGCATGCAGGACCTTGTAGATGTTGATCGACGTCGTATCGCAAACGACGGTCTGTCCGGCCGCCGCGCCGATCAGTCGCCCGAGCCGGTCGCCCAGTTCGACAGGCATTTGGAACCAGCCCGCGGTATTCCAGGCGCGGATAAGATCATGCGCCCATTCGCGCGTTGCCGCTTTCTCGATCTCGTCGAAAACCTCGGAGGACGCCGCACCCAGCGAGTTGCCGTCGAGATAGATCACCCCTTCCGGCAGGATGAAGCGATCGCGCAGGGCGCGCAGCGGATCCGCGGCATCCATCGCCTCGACTTCAGCACGGCCAGGAATTCCCCTCATCGCGTTACCGCCTCCATCTCGACCCAGCGCCGCTCGCAAATCGCCAGACGGCCAACGGCGGTTGTCTCACCCCAGTCGGCGTCGGGGCAAGAACCTTTCGTCCTGTGTTAGATGGTCCATAGACCGCGAGAACAGAGAACCGGCAAATCGCCGAAGTTGGCATTTTGGGTTCGTTTCGTTCACGGTGCAGCATGCGCAAAGGGTGGTCCACGCGGTCCGACCCGCGCTTTCGTGATGGCGCTGCCTGCTGTTTCAACTTAGGCAGTGCTGCAAAATCGAGCGGAATCAATGCCACCGCCCTACTGGCGGCGGCTGGCGTCCTCGAATGCAACATTGTTTCGGCAGCCTTAAGAAATTCATTAAACTTTAAACGGTTGCGGAACACAACTGGAACAGATAGTGTTTGTTCTGGGTTTGTTTTTCCGATTCTGGTTTCAGAACCCGTGGGGGCCGCCAATGCTGACGCGCAAACAACATGAACTCCTGATGTTCATCCATGAACGCCTGAAGGAGAGCGGGATTCCTCCATCCTTCGACGAGATGAAGGAGGCGCTCGACCTTGCCTCGAAGTCCGGCATCCACCGGCTGATCACGGCGCTGGAAGAGCGCGGCTTCATTCGCCGGCTGCCGAACCGGGCGCGCGCCCTCGAAGTCTTGCGCCTGCCCGACTCGATCGCGCCTGGCCTGAATGCCGCGAAGAAGTTCTCGCCAAGCGTCATCCAGGGCGGCCAAGGCAATCTTAACCGCCAGGTCAAGCCGGCAGCGCCCTCGCGCACGCCGACACCCAGCAATGACGACGACGCTGTTTCGGCCGTATCCATTCCGGTGATGGGCCGCATTGCCGCCGGCGTGCCGATCGACGCCATCCAGCACCAGACGCACTCGATCTCGGTGCCGCCGGACATGATCATGGGCGGCGAGCACTATGCGCTGGAGGTCAAGGGCGACTCGATGATTGAGGCCGGTATCTTCGACGGCGACACCGTCATCATCCGCAACGCCAATACGGCAAGCCCGGGCGAGATCGTGGTGGCGCTGGTCGACGACGAGGAAGCGACCTTGAAGCGGTTTCGCCGCAAGGGTGCCTCGATCGCGCTCGAGGCCGCCAACCCGGCCTATGAGACCCGTATCTTCGGACCGGATCGGGTCAAGGTTCAGGGCAAGCTCGTCGGACTTATCCGTCGCTACTGAGCAGAACCGCGCGGCGGTCTTCGCCGGGAATGCGTGACATCTATTCTGTCGGCTGCGGCGCGGCCGCCGGCTTTTCCGGTCGTTGATAGGGCGGCAGCCCCCTCGCCTCGCGTGTGTATTTCCGCTGCTCGTGCCAGGGACGATATGGCTCGTCGACCGCGTAGCGAACGGTTGGCCGGGCGGTCGCCGATTGCGGATCGAAGAAGATGGCGGCGCTGCCGTCGCGCGCCAGCTGCCGCTTGGTGACGACGAGCACGCGCGGATCGCGGCATGGGTTGTAGGCCGTTGCATCGTTGATGACGATGAGATCTGCGAACCCGCAGGCCGGTCGGGCGCTGCCGCGGTTCTCGGCAAGCGCGACGATGGCGCCGGAAGGATGCCGGCCGATGCAGAGGTCTCCGGTGCAGTAGAAGGGCGAGCCAGGCGGCAGGTCGACGGGATCGGCGATGTCGAGGGCGTCCTTGGCGAACGTCTCCGGCGGCACGATATCCTCGGCTTTCAGCGCTCGTTTCCAGTTGTCGGTGGTGAACTCGTTGGAGCGCGCGCGGTTGATCGCAAGCTCGCCGCCTCCGATCGGCATCGCCACCAGATGCGCGTCCTCCGAGACAAGCACATCCGGCGTGCGGACATGGGGAATGGCCAGCAGCGCCGCGAGCGCGAAGGGTACCGCGGCAAGCCTGAGCCACGTGGTCGCCATCGTTGCGATGACCAGCGCGACCGTCGCCAGCAGCACCGACTGGATCGAGATCAGCCCGACGGCGTCGACCGGTGAGCGCTCGGATATCCACGCCGAAATGGCGATCATCGCCGTCAGGCCCTTGCCCATGACAAAGAGGAAGGGACCGTCGAAGCCGAAGGGCATGGCGAGCGCGCTCAACACGGCGAACGGCATGACGATCAGCGAAACGATCGGCATGACCGCCAGATTGGCCAGCAGGCTGAGCGGCGACACGCGCTGAAAATGCCAGATCGCAAACAGCAACGTCGCGCTGCCTGCGATGAGCGACGTTATGGCGGCGCCGCCCACGCCAACCGCCAGTTTTTGCGATACGAACCCGAGAAACGAACGCCTTGCCGGCGGCGCTGTCGTTTTGCCGGCGCGATAGTCGGCAAAGCCGGCATAGGCGCCGACAAGCGCAGCGGTGGCGGCGAAAGACATCTGGAAGCTCGGGCCGACCACTTCGTGCGGCGAGACCAGGATGACGGCGATGGCAGAGATCGCCAGGTTGCGCATGGTCAGCGCCGCGCGGTCGAAAAGCACGGCGACCAGCATCACGGCCAGCATGATGAAGCTTCGCTCGGCCGCGACCACGATGCCGGAGATCACGAGGTAGGCGGCAATCGAGGCCAGCGCGATTGCAGCGGCATATTTCTTCACCGGTCGGCGTGACGAGAAATCCGGAAACAGCGCGAAGGTGCCGCGCAAAAGGACCATGATCGTGCCCGCGACAAGTGCCATGTGCAGGCCGGAGATCGAGATGATGTGGTAGATGCCGGTGCGCCGCATCGACTCGTTGATCGCTTCCGGAATGCCGGCGCGCACGCCGACGATCAGCGCCGCCGCGATCTCGCCTTCGGACCCGCCGATGGCGCTCCTGATATGGTCGGCAATGCCTTCGCGCGCGTTTTCGACAGCCGATGCGACGCGCGCTCCGAATGGCGCTTCTGCCGGGGCAATCAGCTTTGGATCGCCCAGGAAAAAGCCGCTGCCGCCGATGCCGGCAAAGTAGCTGTCGAAGGAAAAGTCATAGCTGTCCGGCCGAACCGGGCCTGTCGGCGGCAGCAGCTTGGCATAGCCGGTCAGCATCGACCCGGCGATCATCTCTGGCGGGATCCTGCGTGCCGACAGCCTGACGCGGTCCGGCGCATAGCGCAGCTTGGGATGCTCCGTGGAAATCAGATCGATTGTCAGCCGGATGCGGCCGTTGGCCATCGCCTCGGCGGTGACGAGGCGCCCCGTCAGCCGTGTCTGGATTTCGGAACCCAGCATCGGGGTCGCCATCCGCCAGGTCTCCACCTTGGCCGCGAGAAAGCCCAAGGCGCAGAAAAACGCCGCCACGAAGACAAGGTGCGTTCTGTGCCGGGAACGCGAAACCGCCGCGCAAACAGCCATCAGGGCCACCGCCGCGAGCGGCCTGTAGAGATCGGGCTCAGTGTTCAGCGAGAAGTAGTAGATGACACCAGCGGCCAGGAACACGGGCACCAGCAGGAAGCCGATGCCGCGGTCGAGCTCGGTGGCCGCCGCGGTGCCGATGCTTCGGCGCAGTGCGGGAAGCGAGGCGCGGCCAAGCTGTTTGCGGATCCGGCCGATGGTGGCTGTTGGCGGGACCGGTTGTATTGCACCGTCACCGGGCGGCAGCAACACGGCTGGTGCGCGCGGCTCCGGAAGCGAAACCGGCGCTGTCTCTTTGGGCGTGGCATGGACAAACATCAGGCGTTCGCTGACGCCAGCTGTCGTTCCCCCGCCCTCCTCCGCGCCCCGGCCACGTCCAGCCATCGGGTCTGCCCCTTGCGCCCCAGACCGCCTATGCTACATGAACGCCGGTCGCGTGGAAGTCTGCGCGACACATGCATTTTCAGTGCTTCCTCGAGAGTTCCATGTCCAACAAGGTCGTCACCCGCTTTGCCCCCTCGCCCACGGGCTACCTGCACATTGGCGGGGCACGCACGGCGCTGTTCAACTGGCTCTATGCCAGGCACACCGGCGGCACGATGCTGCTGCGCATCGAGGATACCGATCGCGAGCGCTCCACCGAAGCCGCCACGGCCGCCATTCTCGACGGGCTGACCTGGCTTGGCCTCTCCTGGGACGGCGACGCCGTCTCGCAGTTCCAGCGCGCACCGCGTCATCGCGAGGTGGCCGAGGAACTCGTGCGCGCAGGCAAGGCCTATTACGCCTATGAGACGCCGGCCGAGCTCGAGGCGATGCGCGAGGCGGCGCGCGCCAAGGGCCTGCCGCCGCGTTACAACGGCCAGTGGCGCGACCGTGACCCGTCCGAGGCGCCGGCAGGCGTCAAGGGTGCGATCCGCATCAAGGCGCCGACCGAGGGCGTGACGATCGTCAACGACCGCGTGCAGGGCGAGGTGCGCTTCCCGAACAAGGATCTCGACGACTTCATCATCCTGCGTTCCGACGGCGTCCCGACCTACATGCACGCCGTCGTCGTAGACGATCACGACATGGGCATCACCCACATTATCCGCGGCGACGATCACCTGACCAACGCCGCGCGCCAGACGGTGATCTACAACGCCATGGGCTGGGACGTGCCGTCGATGTCGCACATCCCGCTGATCCACGGCGCCGACGGCGCCAAGCTGTCGAAGCGGCACGGCGCGCTCGGCGTCGAGGCCTATCGTGCCATGGGCTATCTGCCCGAGGCCCTGCTCAACTATCTGGCCAGGCTCGGCTGGAGCCATGGCGACGACGAGGTGATGTCGGTCAAGGACATGGTCGCCTGGTTCGACATCGGCGACGTCAACAAGGGCGCGGCACGCTTCGACTTCGCCAAGCTCGAGGCGCTGAACGGCGTCCATATGCGCAAGATGGATGACCAGGCCCTGTTCGACATCTTCGTCGCCACCTTGCCCTATCTCGAAGGCGGGCCGGCGCTCGCGGCCAAGCTCGACGGCGGGCGCAAGGCGCAACTGCTTGCCGCCATGCCCGGCCTCAAGGAGCGGGCAAAAACCCTCGTGGAACTGGTCGACGGCGCGGCGTTCCTGTTCGCCGAACGGCCATTGCCGCTCGACGAGAAGGCGGCGGGCCTGCTCAACGCGGATGCGCGCGCGATCCTGCGCGGCGCGCATGGCGCATTGTCAGCCATCGAAGGCGACTGGAGCGCTGCCTCGGCCGAGGCTTCGATCCGCGACTTTGCGCTGGCCGGCGGGCACAAGCTCGGCGCCGTGGCACAGCCGCTCCGCGCCGCGCTTACTGGCCGCAGCACCTCGCCCGGCGTGTTCGACGTGCTTGCCGTGCTGGGCCGCCAGGAAAGCCTGGCGAGGATTGGAGATCAAATCGATTAGGAGCGAACTGGCCCAAGAAGATTGGCATTGAAAGGTGTGTTTCGCAGTGCAACATTAGGCCTTGGCCCAATCTGGCACGCACCTCCTAAAATGCGATTGGCAAGTTCGCGCATTCCGGTGATTTCGACGTGTCGTTTGCAGGAATTGCCTTGCCGGCATGAGGAAACATAAAGGAGTTTGGGAATGAGCGAAGCTGCGACAAAACTGGAACCGAGCGGCAAGGCGCATGAGTCGACCGCCAGGCTCGAACTCGCCGGCAAGACCCATGAATTCAAGGTGCGAAGCGGGTCGACCGGGCCTGACGTGATCGATATCGGCGCGCTCTACAGCACGACCGGCGCCTTCACCTACGACCCCGGCTTCACCTCCACGGCAAGCTGCGAATCGGCGATCACCTTCATCGACGGCGATGCCGGCATCCTGCTGCATCGCGGCTATCCGATCGACCAGCTTGCCGAACATGGCGACTTCCTCGAGGTCTGCTACCTCCTGCTCTACGGTGAACTCCCGACCAAGGCGCAGAAGGAAGACTTCGACTATCGTGTGACGCGCCACACCATGGTGCATGAGCAGATGTCGCGCTTCTTCACCGGCTTCCGCCGCGACGCGCATCCGATGGCTGTGATGTGCGGCGTGGTCGGCGCGCTATCGGCCTTCTATCACGACTCGACCGACATCTCGGATCCCTACCAGCGCATGGTCGCCTCGATGCGCCTGATCGCCAAGATGCCGACCATCGCGGCGATGGCCTACAAGTACCATATCGGCCAGCCCTTCATTTATCCGAAGAACGAGCTGAACTTCGCCGCCAACTTCCTGCACATGTGCTTTGCGGTGCCTTGCGAGGAATACAAGATCAATCCGGTGCTGGCGCGCGCCATGGAGCGCATCTTCATCCTCCACGCCGACCACGAGCAGAACGCCTCGACCTCGACCGTCCGCCTTGCCGGCTCGTCAGGTGCCAACCCCTTCGCCTGCATCGCCGCCGGCATCGCTTGCCTGTGGGGCCCGGCGCATGGCGGCGCCAACGAAGCGGCGCTCAACATGCTGGGCGAGATCGGCCATGTCGATCACATTCCGGAGTTCATCGCTCGCGCCAAGGACAAGAACGACCCGTTTCGGCTGATGGGCTTCGGCCATCGCGTCTACAAGAACTACGATCCGCGCGCCAAGATCATGCAGAAGACCGCGCATGAGGTGCTGGGCGAGCTCGGCATCAAGGACGATCCGCTGCTCGACATCGCAATGGAGCTGGAAAAGATCGCGCTGACCGATGAATACTTCATCGCCAAGAAGCTCTATCCGAATGTCGATTTCTATTCCGGCATCACGCTGAAGGCGCTCGGCTTCCCCACCACCATGTTCACCGTGCTGTTCGCGGTCGCTCGCACCGTCGGCTGGATCGCCCAGTGGAAGGAAATGATCGAGGATCCGCACCAGAAAATCGGCCGCCCGCGCCAGCTCTACACCGGCGCCACGGAACGCGATTACGTGCCGATTGCCAAAAGGTAGGAATTAGTGAGTAGGCAGTAGGCAATAGGAAATGACACCTACTGCCTACTGCCTACTGCCTACTGCCTACTGCCTACTGCCTTCCTGATACACCCCATCACCACCTCCGCGGCGATCTCGCCGGAGGGCCGCTCCGTCGCCATGCGCCGGGCAATCTCGGCAAAGCCGGCTTTTTGCCAGGCGCGCATGCCGGTGTCGGCAAACAGAGCTTCCAGGTGCCGGGCCAGATTCTCCGGCCTGATATACTGATCATAAAACTCCGGAACGAGAGCACGATCGGCAATCAGGTTGGGCAGCAGGGCCGACCAGACGGTCACCAGACGCGGCACAAGGAGGTGCGCAATCGGATCGAGCTTGTAGCAGGACACCATCGGCACGCCGGACAGAGCCAGTTCGAGCGACACCGTCCCCGAGGCGATGAGGGCGGCATCCGCCTTGCCGAAAGCCTGCCATTTGCGCTCGGGATCGAGGATGATCTCCGGCTTGTCGTCCCAGCTTGCGATCGATGTCCTGACCAGATCGGCGACATGCGGCACGGTGGGCAACAACAGGCGCAAGCGATGTCCGCGTTGGTGCAGGATCGACATCGTCTTGCCGAACGGCTCGATCAGCCGGCGCACTTCACCCTGTCGCGAGCCCGGCAGCACGAGCAGCGTCTTTACACGGTCATTAGAAAGGTCTCGCGACAGGCTTTGCGCCTTGGCGGCGCCAAGCGCGAAAGGGTCCTTCGCCAGGCGATGCCCGACATAGGTGCCGGGTGGCCCGCCGAGACGAGCGAGCGCCTTCACCTCGAATGGCAGGATGCATAATATGTGGTCGACATAAGGCTTCATCGCCACCGCCCTGCCCGGCCGCCAAGCCCAGACACTCGGGCAGACATAATGGACAATGGGGATCGCCGGATCGGCGGCGCGCACTTTCCTGGCCACGCGTAGCGAGAAGGCCGGGCTGTCAATGGTTACGAGACAATCGGGTTTCTCAGCCGCGATCGCGCTCGCGGTCTGTCCGATTCGCCTGACCAGGCGCGGCAGATCGCGCAGCACGTCGCTGAACCCCATCAGCGCGATTTCACTGCCGTCGAACAAAGATACCAGTCCGCGTGCCTGCAGATGACGGCCACCGATGCCTACAAGCCTGATGTCGCGACCTGTCGTCCGTTTCAGCGCCTCGACTATGTCGGCGCCGAGCAGGTCGCCCGATTCCTCGCCGGCGACGATCGCGATCTTGAGCGGCTTGTCAGCGACCATTAGCCGGCTCCCCATTTGCCGGCTGCATTGCGGGCAGACCGATGACGAACAGGCCGAGCGCATTGGCGCGCGCCAGCGTTTCGGGCCCTTCGAGAATAAGCGAACGGCCGGCCTCGACGGCTATACCGGCAAGGCCTGCCGCATGCGCAGCCTCGACCGTCTGCGGGCCGATGGTTGGCAGGTCGGCGCGCAATTCCTGGCCGGGCTTGGCGCATTTGACCAGCACGCCGCGCGCCTTGCCGGCCAACCTGCCGTGGCCGCGCAGCTCGCGCATTCTGTCGAGCAGGCCGGCGGTGCCTTCAATGCCTTCCAGCGCGACGGCTCGGCCTCCAATCGCAATCGCTGCCTGGCCGATATCGAGCGCACCGATGGCCTTCGCCGCCTTACGGGCGGCCTCGATGTCGCGCCAGTCAGACTGGTTTGGCTCGGCCGTCGTCAACGAGCCTTCGCCAGCCGTCAGTTCCGGAACGACCTCGTGCGCGCCAACGACCTTGACGCCTCGCTTTTCGAGCGCCTGGGTCAACATCTTCAGCAGGCCATCGTCACCGCGTCGCAAAGCTCTGACCACGGCGGGAATTATCGCCAGCAGACCAAGTGTCAGCTTTATCCTGCTCAGCCGCGGCCGTCGCTTGATCTCGCCGGCAAGGACAAGGTGCGTGATGCCCCGCCGCTTCAGCAATGGAAACAGCAGCCCGATTTCTTCCAGCGCGAGTTTTTCCTGATCGTAGGCCGCGAAGTCCGCCTCGCGGTCGACCTCACCGGCGGCGATGATGATGAAGGGCACACACCCGTGCTTGACCAGGCCATCCGCGACTTCGACGGGCAGGCTGCCACCGCCGGCAATGATGCCGACCCTGGAGCCAGGCGCGAGTACAAGGCCTGCCTTGGCCGGCTCAGCCCTCGTCATCGCCATTGTCATCGTCGTCGTCACCCTTGAGTGACGGCACGGCAAAGTGCCGTTTGCCGCGAATGGTGATGAAATCGATGATCTTCATGGCCGTTGGCGACCCGGCGAACTCCGCCTTGGCGAGCTCGACATTCTCGCCGACGGTGTGGGAACGATCGAAGATCGTCCTATAGGCCTTGCGCAGCAGGTAGATCTCGGAACGCGGCAGACCGGCGCGTTTGAGGCCAATGATGTTCAAGCCGCGCAGGCTGGCGCGGTTGCCAACGGCAATGGCGTAGGGGATGACATCGCCGACAACCGCTGAGCAGCCGCCGATGAAGGCATTGTCGCCGACGCGCACGAACTGGTGAACGGCGGTCAGGCCGCCGATATAGACATTGTCGCCGATCTCGCAATGGCCGCCCAGCGTCGCGCCGTTGGCGAAGGTGGCGTTCTTGCCGACGACGCAATCATGGGCGATGTGGGCGTAGGCGAGGAAGTTGCCGTTGTCGCCGACAGTTGTCTCGCCACGGCTGGTGTCGGTGCCGACATGCATCGTGACGCCTTCACGGATGGTGCAGTTCTCACCGATGACCAGAGTGGTGCGTCCGCCCTTGTGCTTGGTGTTCTGCGGCGGCGCGCCGAGCGTCGCCATCGGATAGACCTTCGTCCCGGCCCCGATGGTCGTGGCGCCCATCACCGATACATGGCTGGCCAGTTCGACGCGATCGCCGACGATCGAATCGGCGCTGATATGGCAGAAGGGTCCGATACGGACGCCTTCACCGAGCCGGGCTCCTTCTTCGACGACCGAGGAAGGATGGATGGATGTCTCGACTTTCATGAGCATTTCGAACCGTCAGCCGGTAACCATCATGGCCGAAACCTCGGCTTCGGCGGCTTTCGCGCCGTCAACCATCGCCTCGCAGGCGAATTTCAGCAGGTTGCCGCGCTTCTTGATCTTTTTGACGTGGATCCTGAGCTGATCGCCCGGAACGACCGGTCTGCGGAATTTCGCGTTGTCGATGGTCATGAAATAAACCAGCGACGGCTTCTCGGTGTTGAGGCTGCGAATGCAGATCGCGCCTGCGGTCTGGGCCATGGCCTCGATGATGAGCACACCGGGCATGACGGGCTGCTGGGGAAAATGGCCCTGGAAATGCGGCTCGTTGATGGTCACGTTCTTGATGCCGACAGCGGACTCGTCGCCATCTATGTCGACGATGCGGTCGATCAGCAGGAACGGATAGCGGTGCGGCAGGAGCTTCATAAGCCCCATGATATCGACTGCGTCGAGTGTCGTTGCCACCATGTCAGCCATTTCCGTCGCCTTGCTTGCGCGTCCTGGCCATCCTGCGCAGCATCGCTATCTCGCGCATGGCTTCCGCCATGGGCTGCGCCGGGTAACCTCCCCAGATCTCGCCTGCCGGCACGTTGTTCATGAATCCACTTCTCGCAGCAAGTTTGGCCCCGGGTCCGATGGTCAGATGATCGGCGAGGCCGACACCGCCACCCATGGTGACGTTGTCGCCGACGACCACGGAACCGGAAATACCCGAAAGCCCGGCTATAATGCAATTGCGGCCGATGCGAACATTGTGGGCGATCTGCACCAGATTGTCGATCTTGGTGCCTTGGCCGATGATGGTGTCGGACATCGCGCCGCGGTCGACAGTCGAGTTGGAGCCGATCTCGACATCGTCCTGGATGACGACGCGGCCGATCTGCGGCACGCGTTCAGGTCCCTTGGCGCCGCCGACGAAGCCGAACCCGTCCTGGCCGATCCGCGCGCCGCCATGGATGATCACGCGATTGCCGACAAGCGCATATTGAATGCTGGCGCCGGGGCCGATGAAGCCGTCGCGGCCGATCTGGCAGGAACGGCCGACAACGGCGTGAGGCGCAATGACCGTGCCGCTGCCGATGGATACGCCGGGGCCGATCACGGCGCCGGCCTCTACGATCGCCCCCTCTTCGACATGCGCCGACGGATCGATGAACGCATGCGCCGATATGCCGGTTTCTCCGGTCATTGGCCCCGGAGTCGCGGCCTGCGGAAACAACAGCCGCCCGACCATTGCGAAAGCCTGTTGCGGACGTGGATGCATGAGCACCGCGATGCCCGGCGGCGCCTTGCTGGCAAAATCGACGGGGCACAGGACCGCGGCCGCCCTGAGCGACTGCATCAAGGCGAAATTGCGCTTGCCGTCGACAAAGACAAGCGCGCCATCGCCACCCTCGTTGGCGGGAGCCAGCGCCTCGATAGCAATTTCGGCCTGCGCGGAATCGAACAGGCTGGCGCCGGTCAGATTCGCGACCTCGCCAGCCGTATACCGGCGTGAAGGCGCGAAGAACACCGGATCGGTCATTCCAGAAGCAATATCCAGCTGGGTCGGATCAGTCCACTCCGGGCCGTCAGCCGGCCCGGAACCATTCGCAACCACGAAATCAGAAGCGGGTCGCGATACCGAAGTTGAATTCCTGCACGTTGTCGGTCGACTCTTTCTTGACCGGGATCGCATAGTCGATGCGGATCGGGCCGAACGGCGAAGCCCACATCAGGCCGACACCGACCGACGCGCGGAGCTTCATGCCGACGGAATCCGGGTTAACGCCGGCAAGTTTGTTGCCATAGAGCGTCGCCGCATCAGCGAACACAGCACCGCGCAACCCGAAGCTCTCCGGAATAACCGGAAGCGGGAACTGGGCTTCTGCCGAGGCATTGAAATAAGTCGTGCCGCCAAGGTGATCACCACTGCTGTCATTGGCCACAGGACCCATGCCGCCATACTCGAAGCCGCGGATCATGCGATCGTTGCTCTGGAAGAGATCGAAGATACGGAGATCGCCATTGCCGTAGCCCGCAATGTAGCCTGCTCCGCCCGAGACCAAGCCGACAAGGTCAAGCTGTTCCGACAAGGTCTGGTATACGCTCGCACGCCCGGTCACCTTCACCCATTTGGCGTCGCCGCCCAAACCAGCGAACTCGGTCGTGCCGGTGACATAAAGCCCTTCATGCGGGTTCTTCATATCGTCGATGGTGTTGTAGACCAGACCGAGGCTGACCGACGACTTGAGCCAAGGGCTTTCCGCAACGCCGTCGACGATCGCCTGCGAGATCGTGCACGGGCTGCCATTGGTGAAGACGCCACCTACCAGACAGCCATCGGCAATCGAATATTTCTCTTGCGATATATTGTACGCCAGCTGCGTCGAAATGTTGTCGGTGATCGGCAGACCGAATCGGACGGTCGCGCCGGTGGTGTCCGTATTGTAGTGATTGTACTCGCGGGTCGACTTGTAGATGTCGAAACCCGCCGCGATGCGCCGGCCGAGGAAATAAGGCTCGGTGAAAGAGATGGCGAAGTCGCGCGAATGCTTGCCGCCGCCGGCGGACAGCTTGATGTACTGGCCGCGGCCGAGGAAGTTGCGCTCGGTGATCGAGCCCTCGATGGATGGGCCAGGCGTGTCGCCGCCGGTCGAATAGCCGGCGCCGACCGAGAACTCGCCGGTCGACTTCTCGACCACGGTGACCACGAGCACGACCTGGTCAGGGGCCGAGCCAGGCACGGTCGAAATGTCGACGGACTGGAAATAATCAAGGTTTTCCAGCCGCTTCTTCGCGCGCTGGATGAGAACCTGGTTGAAGGCATCGCCTTCGCTGACATCGAATTCGCGACGGATGACATAGTCGCGCGTGCGGTCGTTGCCGCGGATCTCGATACGCTCGACATAGGCCTTGGTGCCCTGATCGATGGTGTAGACGACCGAAATGGTATGGTTCTCGAAATTACGGTCGCCGCGCGGCGTCACCTGGGCGAAGGCATAGCCCGAACCCGCGACCTTTTCGGTCAACGCGACGATCGAATCCTCGACGTCCTTGGCGTTGTAGACGTCGCCCTTGTGGGTCTCGACCGCGGACTCCAGCGACTTCGAGTCGACTTCCGGGATGGTGCTTTCCACGCTGACGTCGCCGAACGTATAGCGGTCGCCTTCCTGCACGGTGATGGTGACCGTGTATTTGTTGGTGGTGTCATCAAGCTCGCCGACGGCCGAGACGACCTGGAAGTCGGCATAGCCGTGATTGTAGTAGAAGCGGCGCAGCAGTTCCTGGTCGGCGCGCAGCTTGTCCTCGTCATAGACGTCGTCGCGCAGCACGAAGGACAGCCAGGACGAGCGCTTGGTGTTGATGACATCCGACAGGCGGCGGCTGGAATAAGCGTGGTTGCCGACGAAATTGATTGCCGCGATCTGGGTGCGACCGCCTTCGTTGATGTTGAAGACCACGTTCACGCGGTTGTCGCCGAGATCCATGATCTGCGTGGTCACGGCGGCGTCGTCGCGGCCGATGCGCTTGTAGGCGGCCTTGACCGCCTCGACGTCGGCATCAAGCGCCTGCTGAGAGAAGGTCGCGCGCGGCTTCAGCTGGATGGCGGCCTGGAGCGCGTTGTCCTTCAGCTTCTTGTTGCCCTGGAACAGGACCTGGTTGACGACCTTGTACTCGGAAACCTTGACGACCAGGCTCGAACCGACCTGGTTGATCTGAACGTCCGAGAACAGACCGGTGCCGAACAGCGCCTTGACGGCGTCGTCGATATCGGAGCTGGAGAAGGGCTTGCCCGGCTTGATCGAGATGTAATTGCGGATGGTTTCCGCATCGACCCGCTGGTTGCCGCTGACCTCGACACGCGAAATGACCGCGGCCTCAGCCACAGACGTGGCAGCGAACTGCACTGCGAGCGCGCCTGGCACGACCAGAGCGGCGGACAAAGCCGCCGCGGAAGCGGCGCTCAGAAACTTGGATGCTGCCTTCATCGGGCTTTTGTACCTTTTTCTCGTAGTCCCCACGGCGAGAAAACCGGACGTGCGGTATTTTCCCTTACCGTATTAACCGGATTTTCCCTACACGCAAGGCTCCCGGTTAATTTGTATTTACTTAACCGTACCGCGTGGCTTTCGCGTCACGCATATCCCCACGCATGGTAAACGGCATCTCAATGCGACCGGGTCTGAAGCCAAATTTCTTCATGATTTCAGCATCCAAACAGATCATTCCAAAACACGAAGCCCATGAAGCCCAGCACCAGGAACAGCCCGGTCCTATAGGCCATCTCCATCATTCGCTCCGAAACCGGTCGCCTTATGACGGCCTCCACGCCGTAGAACAAGAGGTGGCCGCCGTCGAGAGGGGGAATCGGCAGGAGATTGAGAAAACCTATCCCGACTGACAGAAATGCAACAAGCTGCACCAACCACTCGAAGCCGAGCTTGGCTGCCTGTCCCGACATCTTCGCGATCTTGATCGGACCGCCCAGTTGGCATTTGTCCTCGCGTCCCAGCGCAAAGCGCTGCAGGAACTGGCCGGTGCGCTCGATCACATGCCCGGTTTCCTCCACCGCCGCCACCACGGCGCCGGCCGGCGTATAGGAGATCAGGCGCGGCTGGCCGAGTTCGGCGTTGTTGACGACGCCAATAACCGCGACCTTGATCTTGTTGCCCAGCGCATCCTGCTGCTCCATGGGCTCCGGCGTGGCCGTAACGTCGATTTCCTTGCCGTCGCGCAGCATGGTGAAGGTGATGGCGTCGCCCGCCCGGCCCGAAACCAGCCGCTGCACGTCGGCAAAGGTCTCCACCTTGCTGCCGTCGACTTTGACGAATCGGTCGCCTGGCAGGATTCCAGCCTTTTCCGCCGGGCTGCCCTTGGTGACTTCGGCGACTGTCGGCTCCAGGACCGGACGGCCATAGAGGGAAAACAGCACCGTGAACACGGCGATCGTCAGCAGGAAATTGAACAGCGGCCCGGCAACGACGGTAGCAGCCCGCTTCCATATGGGTTGCGTATGAAAGGCGACCTCGCGCTCGGCTTCCGTCAGCGATTCGAGCTCTTCGGTGCTCGGCTGGCTCGACGTCGCGTTCATATCGCCGACGAATTTGACGTAGCCGCCAAGCGGAATGGCGCAAAGCTTCCAGCGCGTGCCGCGGCGATCGTAGAAACCGAAGATCTCAGGGCCGAAGCCGATGGAAAAAGCCTTCACCCCGATGCCGCACCAGCGGCCGACCAGATAGTGGCCCATCTCGTGGACGAACACGACCACGGTCAGCACGAACAGGAACGGCACCAGCGTGCCAAGGACGAAGCCTTGTGTGCTGAAGACCGCGTGAAAGATGTCGTTCAAGTCATGCCCTCAAATTCGCCCACGCGCGACATTCCACCGCGACTGTGGCATCAATCCGGGCGAATCCGTGGCGCGCGCCATTTTTCGCCTTACCGCGTCGTTCAGTTCGGAAACAGCCCCAATGCCGGATGCTCGGCGCCCGCCGCGATCCAGCCCATGACGTACAGCGCGAACGCGGCCGCGACAAGCCCGTCCACCCTGTCCATGACGCCGCCATGGCCGGGAATGAGGTTGCTCGAATCTTTGGCGCCGTGCCGGCGCTTGACCCATGATTCGAACAGATCGCCGATCTGCGAAACGATCGAAAGAGCGAGCGCCACGAGGCCAAGCTGGACGAGATTGCCGGCCCCGGCCGCAACTGCCAGCAGCAATCCGGCAACAACGCCGCCTGCCGCGCCGCCAAGCGCGCCGCTCTGCGTCTTGCCGGGTGAGATCGACGGCGCGAGCTTGGGGCCGCCGACCGCGCGGCCGACGAAATAGGCGCCAATGTCGGTCGCCCAGACCACGGCGAACAGGAAGAGAATCGCAATCAGCCCGGAATGATTGTCGTCACGGAGAAAAGCGAGCGAAAAGCCGGAAAGAGCCGCATAGGCAAGTCCAGGGGCTTCCCAGGACGCAGCCCCCTTGATCCGAGCGGCAATGGCCGCGACCGCCACAAGGATCGCGACGAGCAAGAGCAGCCACAAGGCTGGCAGCCCAGCGATCAGCGCGCCGATGAAGACCAGAATCAGGGTTTCCGGCAGGAAGCCGAGAGCCGCGCCGCTCCCGGCGCGCGCCAGGCGCGTCCATTCATAGAAGATCAGCGCAGCGATTCCCGCGCTAAACAGCCGGAACGGCAACCCGCCGAGCCAGGTGAGCGCAAGCGTCAGCGCCGCCATCACGATTGCCGAGATGACGCGCTGCTTGATGTTGCTCATTCGTGGCGGCGCCTAAAGCGCGACATCGCGGGCGGCAAGCCCGCCGAAGCGTCGTTCGCGGCCGGCAAAGTCGCGCAAGGCGTCGGCCAGGTGCTCGCGGCTGAAGTCCGGCCA
This sequence comes from Mesorhizobium humile, assembly GCF_033977215.1. Lineage (NCBI taxonomy): Bacteria > Pseudomonadati > Pseudomonadota > Alphaproteobacteria > Hyphomicrobiales > Phyllobacteriaceae > Mesorhizobium > Mesorhizobium humile. The sequence continues at coordinate 97,110 of NZ_JAVIIV010000008.1, read as the reverse complement.
ATAGCAAGGCAGGAAGACGAGCTCGCTATAGGCCGCCTGCCAGAGAAGGAAGTTCGACAGCCTGAGTTCGCCGCTGGTGCGGATCACCAGCTCGGGATCGGGAATGCCCTTTGTGTCGAGCGACGCGGCAAAACTTTCCGCCGTGATCGCGTCGCTCGCCATGTCGCCGCGCGCGACGGCATCCGCCAGCTTGCGCGCCGTGCGCACGATCTCGTCACGGCCGCCATAGTTGAAGGCGATCACTAGCGTCAGCGACTCGTTGCCGGCGGTCAGCGATTCGGCCTCCTGCAGCAGTCCCCTGATGTCGGGCTGCAGCCCCTCCTTGTCGCCGATCACCCTCACCCGCACGCCGTTCTGGTGCAGTTCGGCGAGATCGCGGCGGATGAACAGCTTCAACAGACCCATGAGGTCGCTGACCTCGGTTTTCGGCCGCGACCAGTTCTCCGAGGAAAAGGCGTAGACGGTCAGGTAGGAGATGCCAAGCTCGGGCGCGGCGCGGACCGTCTTGCGCAGGGCCTCGACGCCGGCGCGGTGTCCGGCAAGGCGCGGCAGGCCGCGCGCCTTGGCCCAGCGTCCGTTTCCATCCATGATGATCGCGACATGCGCGGGCGTTGCCATGGTCTCGCTTTCGAGCCGGAAAACCCGACCCCTAAACCTGCATGATTTCAGCTTCCTTATCGGAAAGCAGGTGATCGATGGTGCTGATCGTCTCGTCGGTCAGCTTCTGCACCTGGTCGGAGCGCTTGCGCTGATCGTCCTCGCTGATGGTGCCGTCCTTTTCCGCCTTCTTGAGGAAATCCATCCCGTCGCGACGGACATGGCGCGCGGCGACACGGGCATTCTCGGCATAGCCGTGCGATATCTTGACCAGTTCCTTGCGGCGTTGCTCGTTGAGCTCGGGCAACGGAATCCGCAGATTGGTGCCGTCGACGATCGGGTTGAAGCCGAGATTGGCTTCGCGGATGGCGCGGTCGACCGCGCTGACCATCGACTTGTCCCAGACCGAGACCGAAATCATGCGCGGCTCAGGCACTGTCACATTGGCCACCTGGTTGATCGGCATCGTCGTACCGTATGCCTGCACCTGGACGGCGTCGAGCAGGTTGCTGGACGCCCGGCCGGTGCGCAGCGAAGCCAGATCGTGCTTGAAGGCGGCGATCGCCCCGTCCATGCGTCGCTTCAGGTCTTCGAACTCGCCACTCATGATCATCTCCTCGACCCGTTCGCCGGGTTCACTGCTTCTATCGTTATTTGGTCCAGGATTCCGTAGCCGCGTAACGGATCCCGGCGCCTGTTACTTGTCCGTGACGACCGTGCAATGGCCGCCGCCCCTCAGAATATCGCCGAAACCACCTTTTTCGTGGATCGAATAGACGATTATCGGAATGTTGTTTTCGCGCGCAAGTGCAATCGCGGCGGTGTCCATGATCGCAAGCCCGCGTTTGATGACTTCCGCATGGCTGATACGATCGAAACGGACCGCATTCGGGTCCTTCTTGGGGTCGGCCGAATAGACCCCGTCGACCTGCGTGCCCTTGAACAACGCATCGGCGCCGATCTCGGCGGCGCGAAGGGCCGCGGCCGAATCGGTGGTGAAGAAGGGATTGCCGGTGCCGCCGGCAAAGATGACGACCTTGCCCTGGTTCATGTAGGCGGTCGCCTGGCGCTGGGAAAAGCTCTCGCAGAGCTCCGGCATGGCGATCGCCGAAAGCACGACGGCGTCGACGCCGATCTTGTTGAGCGAGGTGCGCAGCGCCAGCGAGTTGATGACGGTGGCGAGCATGCCCATGTGATCGCCGGTGACGCGGTCGCCGCCCTTCGAGGCCACGGCGACGCCGCGAAAGATGTTGCCGCCACCGATGACGACGCCCACTTCCACGCCTAGCGCGCGCGCCTCGGCGATGTCGGCGGCGATGCGGTCGACGACCGAGACGTCGATGCCGAAATGCTGCTCGCCCATCAATGCTTCGCCGGAAGCTTTCAGCACGACACGTCGATAGAGGGGCTTCACCGTCATCTCATTCCTCGAAATCTCGGCGCGGCAATTTTGGAGGCGAAACCGCCCCCGCTTCATCCGGCGATGCTGTCATGACGGGTTGACCCGATACACGAAGGGCGCGGCGATGTCACGCCGCGCCCTCGTGCAAAATTCCAGGCTTTTTGGGTCAGTTGCCGCCTTTTGATCAGTTACTTGAGATGCTGACCGCCTCGCCTTCGATCATGACGGGAGGCGAATAACCGGCCGGCTTGTCGCCGGTCACGGCGCCGCCGGTCACCCGGACCTGAATCTCGGAGCCGAAATAGGAATGCGGGAACGGCGCAGGCGTGGCGCTGACCTTTTCCAGCCGGGCGCGAAGTTCGGCGGGAATCGAAAAATCGAGCGCGCCGAGATTATCCTCGATCTGCGCAGGCTTCGTCGCTCCAAGGATGACGGAAGCGATGCCCGGCTGCGTCGCCGCCCAGTTGAGCGCGACCTGGGCCATGCTGCGGCCGAGCTCGGCGGCCACCTTCTCGAGTTCCGCCACGATCGCCCAGTTGCGGTCGCTGAACTTCTGGAAGCCGGGATGCGTGGTGTTGCGGAAACCGTCGAGCCGCCCGGCGTTTCCGGCTTGCGTCGGTCTGTATTTGCCGCTGAGCAGGCCGCTGGCCAAAGGGCTCCACGCCATGATGCCTGCGCCATGACGGGTGGCGAACGGCACGTATTCATGTTCGATGGCGCGCTCGGCCAGCGAGTATTCGAGCTGCAGCGCCGAGACCGGCTCGTAGCCGCGCAGTTCGGCGATCGCCTGGGCGCGACCGGCATACCAGGCCGGCACGTCGGAGAGGCCGATATGGCGCACCTTGCCGGCGCGAACGAGGTCGTCCAGCGTGCGCAGCACCTCCTCGGCCGGGGTGATCCTGTCCCAGACATGCAGAAGGTAGAGGTCGATATAGTCGGTGCCGAGCCGTTTCAGCGACGCCTCCACGGCGCGCATGACGTTCTTGCGGCCGTTGCCGCCGGCATTCGGATTGCCGGCCTCGGAATTCATGGTGAATTTGGTGGCGATCACTGCCCTGTCGCGCAGGCCCCGCTCGGCGACGAACTCGCCGAGCCAGGTCTCGGCGGTGCCCCCGGTGTAAAGGTCGGCTGTATCGAAGAAATTGCCGCCCGCTTCGACATAGGCGTCGAACATCGCGCGGGCGGTGTCCCTGTCAGCACCCCAGCCCCATTCGGTGCCAAAGGTCATGGTGCCGAGAGCCAGCCGGCTGACGCGCAACCCGCTGTTGCCCAACGTGTAATAGGTCATGGTCATCGTCGTGTCCGTTTCGATCCGGTTGCCGCCGCTTACTGGCCGGGGGTCGCCTTGACCCAGGGATTGCCGCGCTCGTGCGTCATGCGGAAGGTGAAGCCGTCGACCTTCCAGCCGGACGCCGAGCGCGTCAGGTGGTGCTCGTAGGTGCCCCAGACTTCCCACAGCGGGTCGCCGTTGCCTTCCATCCGGTTCCAGGCATAGCCGTTGGAACGGACAGTCGCGGCGTTGGCTTCAAGCGCGACCTGATGGTTGGTGCGCAGATGCAGGCTGGTCTTGCTGCCCTTGAGGTTGCCCGCCCAGGCGCCGATCAGATCGTCGGAAGCGATGTTGGCTGCGGGCTGCCCGGACAGGCTGCTGAAATCGGCGGTGACACGCTCGGCGAAATAGCTGCGGGCGAGCTTCCAGTCCTGCGCGTCCACCGCGCGGTCGATGGCGTCGGCGATGCGGATGACGGCGCCCTCGTCGGTAAGCGCCTGCCAGCCGGCCGGCTCGGCGCCGCCGGCATCGATCGGCGCCAGCGCCATGCCAGCGGCAAAAGTTACATGTCTCAATGCGTTCATTTCTTCTCTCCTTGGGCATCAGTCCGCCGCCGACGTGTTGACGATAATGTGGAGCAGCTCAAAGGCGTCGATAAGATTGCATTGTTCGCATGGACTGTGCGATATCATTCATGAATGGATCGCGATTTGCTCACGCACCTGCCGGTCATCGTCGCCGTGGCGCGGCGCGGCGGCTTCGCGCTCGCCGCGGCTGAGCTCGGCATGAGTCCGTCTGCCGTCAGCCATGCGGTGCGGCTGGTGGAAGAGCGCATCGGCCAGCCGCTCTTTGCCCGCACGACGCGCAGCGTCTCGCTGACCGAAGCGGGCAAGGCGCTGGTGGAGACGGCGGCCCCGGCCCTGCAGGACATCGGCGAGCGGATGGACCGCATCCGCGGCGTGAAGGGAAGGCCTGCCGGCCTGCTCAGGATCAACGCCTCCAACATAGCGATCCCCCTGGCGGTGACGCCGGTGGTTGCGGCGGTGGCGGAACGCTACCCCGACGTGACGGTCGAGATCGTGGCCGACCAGGGACTTATCGATATCGTCGGCGAAGGCTTTGACGCCGGCATCCGGCTGGGTGAAATGATCGCGCAGGACATGGTCACCGTCAGGATGACGCCGCCGTTCAAAGCCGTGATCGTCGCCTCTCCCGCCTATATCGCTAAGCACGGCCGTCCGCGCGACGTGGCCGATCTCGCCAATCACAACTGCATCGGCTACCGGCTGGTCCGATCGGGCGCGCTTTACCGCTGGGACCTGAACGACAACGGCAAGGATGTCGTCGTCGAAACGCGCGGCACGGCCATCGTCACGGATTCGCTTGGCGCCATCGATCTGGCGCTGGCCGGGGTCGGGCTCGCCTACGTGTTCGAGCCGCTGGTGCGCGCCGACCTGGCGGCCGGCCGCCTCGTCCAGATCCTGCCGCAGATGGCGATCCAGGAGCCCGGCCTCTTCCTTTACTTCCCGCGCCGCGCATCGATGGCGCCGAAGCTCAGGGCTTTTATCGACACCGCACAAGAAATCGGCCGAGCATCCATGCGGACACCCGGCCGAGTCGCCTGAGCTCGTGAGCTCGTCACCTTAAGGGAAACGCTGGGCGCTCCCTTGGGATCAGAGCTATTTCTTGACCGCGGCAGCGACTTCCGCCGCAAAGTCGGTCGTTTCTTTCTCGATGCCTTCGCCAAGCGCGAAGCGCAGATAGGCAGTGATCTTGGCCGGAGCACCGATCTCCTTCTCGGCATCCTTCAGCGCCTTCTCGACGGTGATGTCGGGATTGAGCACGAAGGCCTGCTTCAGAAGGACGACCTCTTCGTAGAATTTGCGCAGGCGGCCCTCGACCATCTTCTCGATGATCGCTTCCGGCTTGCCGGTCTGGCGCGCCTGGTCGGCAAAGATCGCCTTCTCGCGCTCGACCGCTGCCGGATCGATTTGTTCCGCTGTCAGCGCCATCGGATTGGTGGCAGCGACATGCATGGCAACCTGGCGAGCGAACGCATTGGCTGCATGTTCATTGCCCGTGGTCTCGATCGCGACCAGCACGCCGAGCTTGCCGAGGCCGTCGGCAACCGCATTGTGGACATAGGTCGCCACCGCGCCATGCGGCACGGTGAGCTTGGCCGAACGGCGGAAATTGATGTTCTCGCCGATGGTGCCGACAGCGTCCTTGACGGTCTCGGTGACCGTCTTGTCGGAGCCCGGATACTTGGCCGCGGCAACCGCGTCGGTGGTGCCATAGGCGAGCGCGACCTTCGCGATGTTGCGGACCAGTTCCTGGAACTGCTCGTTGCGCGCGACGAAGTCGGTCTCGGAATTGACCTCGACGATGGCGGCTTCGCGTACGCCGGCGTCAACGCCGATCAGGCCCTCGGCGGCAGTGCGCCCGGCCTTCTTGTCGGCCTTGGAGATACCCTTCTTGCGCAGCCAGTCGACGGCCTCTTCCATATTGCCGTTGGTTTCGTTCAACGCCGCCTTGCAGTCCATCATGCCCGCGCCGGTCAAGTCGCGGAGTTCTTTGACCTGTGCAGCCGAAATGCTCATTGTCGCCTCTTGGTTCAAAATGCGCCGACGCACCAACCGGGACTCGGGTGATGCGCTCGGCAAAAGCGCTTTAGCGCGCCAATTTATTGGAAAGATGAAGGCCGGGACCCGGCCTTCCTTATCAAGCTTCCGGAGCTTCGGCAGCCGGAGTGTCGAGCGCCGGCTCGACCGGAGCCTCGGCCGAGGCGCCGATATCGACGCCGAGCGCGCCCTGCTGGCGGGCGATGCCGTCGATGGCGGCCTTGGCGATCAGGTCGCAATAGAGCTGGATGGCGCGGGCCGCGTCGTCATTGCCGGGGATCGGGAAGTCGATCTTGTCCGGGTCGCAGTTCGAATCGATGATGGCCACGACCGGAATGCCGAGGCGCTTGGCCTCGAGGATGGCGATCGCTTCCTTGTTGGTGTCGATGACGAACATCAGGTCCGGCGTCGAGCCCATGTCCTTGATGCCGCCGAGAGCCTTGTTGAGCTTCTCGCGCTCGCGGTCGAGGTTCAGCCGCTCCTTCTTGGTGAGGCCCTGGGCCTCGCCGGCCAGCGTCTCGTCGAGCTTGCGCAGGCGCTGGATCGAGTTCGAGATCGTCTTCCAGTTGGTGAGCATGCCGCCCAGCCAGCGCGAGTTGACATAGTACTGGGCCGAACGCTGCGCGGCGTCGGCGACAATGTCGGACGCCTGGCGCTTGGTACCGACGAACAGCACGCGGCCGCCCTTGGCGACGGTGTCGGACACCTGCTTCAGAGCCTGGTGCAGCAACGGCACTGTCTGCGACAGATCGATGATGTGGATGTTGTTGCGGGCGCCATAGATGTAGGGCGCCATCTTCGGGTTCCAGCGGTGGGTCTGGTGGCCGAAGTGAACACCAGCTTCCAAAAGCTGGCGCATGCTGAAATCTGGCAGAGCCATTCTTTATTTCCTTTCCGGTTGGCCTCCACGGACACAGGCATTTCGGACATGTGTCCTGATGCCACCGGAGGTTTCAGCCGGATTTCTCCCGGGCAGACACCAAAGTCCGTGTGTGGAATGAGCGCGCATATAGAGGGGATGCGTTATAAACGCAAGCCATGCATCGCTTCACGGCTCAACGTGCGGCAATCAGCGCACCTGTGCCGATCATCGCGCCGCCGGCAAGCCTGTGCATGAGGCGTATGCGCTTCGGGGTCCGGAACCATCCGGCCGCCCGCCCCGCCATCGCGGCATAGAGCCCCATGACGACGATGTTGACGCTGATCACGACAAGGACCACGAGCAGGCCATCGGCGAAAGTCATCGCATCAAGGTTCAGGATCAGTGGCATGATGGAAGCGTGGAACAGCATCGCTTTCGGATTGCCGAGCGCGATCGATGCGCCGAGAAAGAAAGACCGCGACAGCCGGACCGGTGTTTGATGGGATCCATCCGATTGCGCGGCAACAGCGGCTCTCCAGATCCTGACGCCGAGAAAGATCAGGTAAGCAGCACCGGCATATTTCAGCAAAAGAAAAACCCACTCGAAGGTCTGGGCCAAGGCCACCAGGCCGGCCAACGTCAGGGTGACCAGCACGGCGTCGCCCGCAGCGACCCCCACGCCGGCCATGAACGCGCGCACGAAGCCGCGCGAGATGCCATTGGTGATGACAGCGAACATCGCAGGGCCAGGTGTGGCGGCGGCAAGTGTGATTGCGGCGCAATAAGCCAGAAATGCCGTCACGGTCATCGTTTCACCTTCCCATTTGGCACCCGAACGCGGCGGAAGACGGCAACGATCTCCTCGCGGCTGCATTCGATAGCGCCAAGCCGCACGGCGCGGGTGCGCTCGAAACTGGTTATATCGTAATGCGGCGCCGAGGTCTTGGGCGGTCCCTGATAGGTCGAGTGCTTGAGGCCAAGCTGGGCGGCGAAGCGGTGCAGTTCCTCGGTTTCGTCGGCGAGCAGATGGCACCAGCGGCGGCCTGCCCACTTCCAGATCGCCGCATCGACATAAACCGCCATCAGGCCTGCCGCATCCCATGATCCCCACACACGACGTCTAGCGATTGGGGTTGCAAGCGAAAGCGCTGCTATTTCGACGCCGGGCAAGGCTTGGTCTGGTCGAACAGCGACAGGTTCACCAGCTTGCCTGTCATCGAGAAGTCGCCATAGTCCATGACGAGGTCGCGGGTGATGCCGTTCTCGTGCAGCTTGAAGCTGATCCGGTATTCCGGCACCTCCTCGCCGCTTTTGTCGGTATCGTCGAAATAGGCGATGTCGACCGGCCAGTATTTGTCGGAGGCGAGCTTGGCCAGCGCCGGCGCTTCCGGATCCGTCTTGTTGGCTTCCGTCTTCTTGCCGACGATGACGGTGGTGGTCATCACCTTGTTGGCGTCCTCGGAGCCGTCGAACAGATTGGTCTGGTAGAAATTCTCGCCTTTTTCGGCCTTGCCGATCAGCTCGACCAGATGCTGGGTCGGAAACTGTGTCGCCGCGAGCTCGAGGCTGCTCTTCTCCGGCTTGTCGATATCGACCTTGAGGCCCTTCGCTTCCCTGGTGGCCGTGCCTTTGACTTCCTTGTCGAGATTCTGGTCGACAAAGGATTTCGTCACGAAGGAAAAGGTCTTGCCCTCGGCGTCCTCGAAAGTCGTCGTCTGCTGGTCGGTCAGCCTGGTGTTGTCGTTGGTGACGATCTGCGTGACGAAGCGGAACTTGACCGTATAGCCTTCGCAGGCGGAGCCGTTGAACTCATAGACCATGCGGCCGGTGATGCCGGTAATGCCTGAACGGTCGGAGGCCTTGCTGAGCGTCAGATCGTAGACCGCGCGATGTGCCTGCAGCGCCGGCACCGCAAAGGCCGGCGCCATCGGAAGCGCCGCCGAGAGACAGGCGGCGGCAAGAAAAAGGCGCGTTGCGCGCATGCGTTACTCCGATCGTTACGGCCGCGAGGCAGGCCGCAGGGAAAGATGGTCCAGCTTAAAAAAAGTCGTGGCGGAAGCGAGGCAAAAATAGCAATTTCGGCCCGGCCAACGCGGCGTCTTCCAGCAATAGGGAAAACCAATGAGCGAAACAATCGAAAAGCGGCTAAGCGATCTTGGCGTCACCCTTCCGGCCGCCGCCGCGCCCGCCGCCAACTACGTACCCTATTGCCGCACCGGCAACACGCTGTTCACCGCCGGCCAGCTGCCGCTGAAGGACGGCAAGCTGCAGGCAAGCGGTCTTCTCGGCCGCGACATCGACACGGCAGCCGGCAAGGAAGGTGCGAAATTCTGCGCCATCAACATCCTGGCGCAGGCCAAGGCCGCCCTCGGCGATCTCGAAAAAATAAGGCGCGTGGTCAAGATCACCGTCTTCGTCGCCTCCGCGCCGGATTTCGTCGAACAGCATCTTGTCGCCAACGGCGCCTCCGATTTCCTGGTCGCGGCACTCGGCGAGCGGGGCAAGCACGCCCGTTCCGCCGTCGGCACCGCCTCGCTGCCGCTCAACGCCGCGGTCGAGATCGAAGCGATCTTCGAAGTCGAGTGAGGCCTAAGATGACCGATCTGTCCTGGCTGATTGCGCAGCCCGTCGCGCATCGCGGCTTCCACGACATGAACAAGACCCGCTGGGAAAACACGCTGTCGGCCTTCGCCGCGGCGGTCGAGCGCGGCTATGCCATCGAATGCGACGTGCATATCTCGTCGGATGGCGTTCCGGTCATCATCCATGACGGCGATCTGAAACGCCTGACCGGCCATGACGGCTTCGTCTGGCAACGCACCGCGGCCGAGCTGGCGACGCTCAAGATCGGCGGCACCAAGGACCACGTGCCGACGCTCGAGGAGGCGCTCGACCTGATCGACGGCCGCGTGCCGCTGGTGGTCGAGCTGAAAGGCGTTCCCGGCCACGATGCCGGGCTGGTGGCGAGCGTCGGCCGGCTGCTCAAGCGCTACAAGGGCAAGGTGGCGATCATGTCGTTCGATCACTGGCTGATCCGCGACTTCGCCAAGGACGCCCCTGGCATTCCCGGCGGGCTGACCGCCTATGGCAGGGACGACCAGTTGATCGAGGCGCATTTCGCCATGCTCGCGCACGACCTCGCCTTCACCTCTTACGCCGCAGGCGACCTGCCCAACCCCTTCGTCAGCTTCGTGCGCGAAAAGCTGAAAATGCCCGTCATCACCTGGACCGTGCACGATCAGCCGGCGGTCGACCTCACCTTCAAATATGCCGATCAGATGACCTTCGAGGGTTTCGAGCCTGGCCTGGTGAAAGTCGCTTGAGCCGGGTGCCTCAAACGTGACTTGTAGCTAACCTGGCGAAGCTTAAATAAGCCCCATGGATCAAGGTGACGAAGACGATGGACGGGTAGCGAACGCGGACTATGCGATCCGCGTCGCGGCGGGTATCGGCGCCTTCACCTGCGAGGAATGGAACGGCTTTGCCGGAACCACGCGTGGCGACCAAGAAAACGGCTACAACCCGCTGGTTTCATTCGCTTTTCTAAGCGCATTGGAAGACTCCGGATGCGCTGTGCGGCGCACCGGCTGGCAGGGCCATCATCTCAGATTGGAAACGGCGCAAGGCAGGCTTCTCGGCGCCGTCCCCTGTTATCTCAAATCGCACAGCCAGGGCGAATACGTCTTCGACCATGGCTGGTCGGACGCTTTCGAGCGCGCCGGCGGCCGCTACTATCCCAAGCTGCAATGCTCGGTGCCGTTCACGCCGGTCACCGGCCCTCGCCTGCTGGTCAGCAAAGGCGAGAATGAAGGTGCCGTGAGAGCCGGACTGGCGGAAGGCCTGAAACTCGTGACCGACAAGCTCGGCGTCTCTTCCGCGCATGTCACCTTCGCCAACGAGCCCGACGTCGCGACGCTGGAAGCGGCGGGCTTCCTGCATCGCACCGACCAGCAGTTCCATTTCTTCAACGAAGGCTTTTCCAGCTACGACGACTTCCTCGCCACGCTTGCCTCGCGCAAGCGCAAGGCGATGAAGAAGGAACGCCGCGAGGCGCTTGCCGACGGCATCTCGATCGACTGGCTGACCGGCAAGGATCTCACCGAAAGCGCCTGGGACGATTTCTTCGCCTTCTATATGGATACCGGCGGCAGGAAATGGGGCCGGCCCTATCTCAACCGGCAGTTCTTCTCGCTGATCGGCGAGCGCATGGCCGACGACATTCTTCTGGTGATGGCCAAGCGGAACGGCCGCTACATCGCCGGCGCCATCAACTTCATCGGTTCGGACGCGCTTTACGGGCGCAACTGGGGCTGCGTCGAGGACCACCCCTTCCTGCATTTCGAGGTCTGCTACCATCAGGCGATCGACTTCGCCATCGAGCGCAAGCTGAAGGTGGTGGAGGCAGGCGCGCAGGGCGAGCACAAGCTGGCGCGTGGCTATCGGCCCGTGACCATGCATTCGGCGCACTACATTTCGCACCCCGGTCTGCGCAACGCCGTCGCCGACTATCTCAGGCGCGAGCGGCGTGAGGTCGAACGCATGGGCGAGTATCTCGAGGAGCACACGCCCTTCCGCAAGGATGTGCAGGAATAGCTTGAGGCCGTAGGACTGCCGTTCGATCCAGAATTCGCCACACACGCAGCTTTTTGAGGGAGCAGCCAGCAGCCTATTTCGAGATAGCCTCGACCGAGAAAGGCGCTTTCACCGCGCCTTGTCGAGGCGGTGATGGTGATTTGAGGGCATAGCGTTGGTTCCCGCCAAACACGCTAAGGCAGATCAAATCGAGAACCGTGAGCTTTATCCTGAACTTCTCAGTTCAGAGGTCCAGGGAACTCGGCTTGCTTCTCAGTCAGGGAGTGGAGCGACCGCTTCCTTCCTTCTCGCTTCGACCAAGATATGGAGGCCAACGGCACTAAACACGATTAGGCCTCCCGCAAGCGTGCTGATACTGGGTATCTCGTTGAACGCGAGCCAAACCCAAAGTGGGGCCAGCGGTGCATCGAGGGAGCCTATCAGCGCGGTTTCGATCACCGGCAGCATCCGCGCGCCAAGTGTGAATAGAGCGAGACCGGCTGCCGAGTTCACAAGGCCGAATAGCATCAAGACGAACAGATCTTGCCCAGAGACGGCGAATGGCTCTCCGAAGGGCCAGCAGACCAAGCCACTCAGTAGGGCCGAGAGGCAGGCGGCTGGCATGGTGGGAATGTTGTGAAACTGTCTCGCAATCACCATCATCGCAGCCAAGCAAAAGGTCATGCCGAGCGCCATGAGATCCCCGAACAAACTGCCGTCAGCACCGAGGCCAACCATCAGGGCAACGCCTGCCAAAGCAGCAAGGCCGGCGAAGATCGCATTTTTTGACGGTCTTTCCCGCATCACCAGCCAGCCCAGAGCAGCGCCGATGAACGGCACCGTCGCATAGGTCACCGCGACGTGAGCGACCGTGGTGTGCCGAAGCGAGGTGATGAAGAAAACCATGCCAATCGCCGAGACAATAGCGAACAGCCACCCGGGCCGACCCATGTTTTTGACGCTTCGCCACGCGTCCCTGCGCTGCATCGCGATAAACACGACCGCTATGCCGATTGCGCCGAAGATGCCGCGCCAAGCAAGCATGGTCCAACTATCCAGCGGAATTAGCCTGGTGAAGAAGCCTGCTGTGCTCCAGGCCACGGCCGATGCCGTGACCAGCACCAGGCCGAGCCGATATTCGGTGGTGCTCATTCCTGGGGTGTGTTCTTATTCGGCTCGCAAGCCTTCTTTTTCCAGTCGCCGGTCGTGTTCCACCAGCGGTTCGAGTTGGCGCTGTCGTCAAGGCCCTTGGATCGGCTGGTGAGAATGCTCCAGACCCTGATGACCGGCTCCTGGTAGCTGTGGGTCTGGAAGATAGTCTCGACTACCTGCTGGATGAGTTTCTGGTCGTCCGGGAGTTCGAACGATATTTCGACTGTACCGGGACGCTTGCGTATCTCGCTTTCCGGTCCAGCCACTGCGCCTTCGAGCGGCCGATATCGTTCGGTACCGAGCCCCGACTGGTAGGCATTGCTGTCGTAGTTTCCCATGGCGAGCGGCGTGACTTTCACCACCGCCTCCATGATGCGGTCCACATCATCAGCCGGCGCCTGGAACGTCAGCAGGCATAAGCGCTCCATCCGCACCGATTTTGTTGCAAATTCCTGATCGACCATCGGTTTCTCCCGTTAGACAGATGATCGTCAAAATAGCCGACCTTCTGCTGACACCCTGTGTCAGCATCAAAGTGATAAAAGTCGATTGTTTGCAGGAGCGCCACGATGAGCCGTTCAAGCCGGCTGTTCGAGATTATCCAGATTCTGAGGCGCGCAACCGCGCCGGTCTCAGCGGGCAAGATCGCTTGCGCTCTCGAAGTTAGTCAGCGGACCATCTATCGCGACATCATTGCTCTGCAAGGCATGAGGGTTCCCATCGAAGGGGAGGCCGGCGTCGGCTATGTCATGGAGGTGGGTTTCGACTTGCCGCCGCTCATGTTCACGGCCGAGGAGGTCGAGGCTATCGTGGTCGGCCTGTCACTGATCGGACGTACCGGCGATGCCGATCTTTTGGCGGCGGCGTCACGCGTTGGCCACAAGGTTGCCGCCGTTCTTCCGAGCACGGCCGACAGCCACATCGAAGGCTCGCCGCTGCATGTCTCGCACTGGAACGCCATTCCTCCGTCGGCGGTCGAATACCGCGTGTTGCGACAGAGCATAAGGGAAGAGCGAAAACTACATCTTCACTATCAGGATGCCGAGGCACGGCGCAGCGAGCGCATCGTCTGCCCGCTGGCGCTCGTCTATTACGTAGACAATATCGTCCTTGCCGCGTGGTGCGAATTGCGGAAGGATTTCCGACATTTCCGAGTCGACCGGATGAGTGCCTGTATAGCCACAGACAACCTGTTCAAAGGTGAGAGAGAGCGCCTGCGATCCGAGTGGCAAGCCCGTCATCAACTGTTCTCTGCCTTCTGAGTGTCCTCGATAAGGGCACGCGATCCGCAAGACGGATTTAGCCGGCGTCAAGCGGCTCGACTAACCCCCCAGTCGGCGCATTTCCCGATAGATTGTCGAGCGGCCTAGATTTAGCTGTTTGGCAGCAGCCACCGGCGACATTTCGGCGTTCACCAGATTCATCGCAGCATCAACCTTCGTCATATCGAGAGGCTGGCGCCCCGGCTGCTTTCCCTTCGCCCTTGCGGCGGGCGATGCCGTCCCAGCTTCGTTCCCCCTTGGCGTTGTTAGCGGGAAACCAAGCGCTATGCCCTCGACTTGCCTTGCCGCACGGCGGCGGCTTCGCTACACGAGGCGGGTCAGCACGATCCGGAGCGCCTGCCATGGCCGAAGCCGCCTACGATCCCGGCAACATCTTTGCGAAAATCCTGCGCGGCGAGATCCCCTCGCACCGCGTCTATGAGGACGACGCTGTGGTCGCCTTCATGGATGTGATGCCGCAAGGCATAGGCCACACGCTGGTGGTGCCCAAGGCGCCGTCGCGCAACATGCTCGACGCTGACCCGGCAATTTTCGGCCCGTTGTTCGGCGTCGTGCAGAAAGTTGCGGTCGCGGTGAAAAAGGCCTTCAACGCCGACGGCGTCACCCTGATGCAGTTCAACGAACCGGCTTCCGGGCAGACCGTCTACCATCTCCATGTCCACGTCGTGCCGCGCTTCGAGGGCGTGCCGCTCAAGCCGCATTCCGGGCAGATGGAGAAGCCGGAGGTGCTGGCCGAGAATGCCGGCAAGATCCGCGCGGCTCTAGCGGGCTGAGATCAGGCGAAATCAAAAGTTCAGATAAAGTCCGGCCAGCAGCAGAAACTCGGCTGTGGCGATGCCGACGACCATGCGCTTTCCCGACACCAGATAGGAGACGAAACCCAGGGCCGCCGCCGCTATCCTCAAGCCAAGCGAAGTGTGCGCAAGCGCGCCGCCTGGAAAGACAACCAGGTTGCCGATGACGGCGGCAACAAGCGCCGTCGCCATGGTACGAACCAGTACCAACAGGTCTGAATCTTCGGAAAGCTTGCCGCCAAGATAGACACCAAGGAAGCGCCAGATGTCCGTCGTGGCGAAACCGGCGACGAGAATGAACATGTATGGCCACCACCAGGCGCCGCTAGAAAAGTAACTCACGCCGCGCGCACCTTGCGCCGTCGCAATTGCAAGCCATAGGCGACCGTGCCGCCGATCAGCCCGGCAACCAGCAAATCGATCTGCGGCAACACTATGTGGAAGACCGGTCCGAGGACGAGGCCCAGGACCATTGCGACATGCCCAGCCCGTTCGCGTGCGGACCCCCACAACGAGGTCAGGAAATACATCGGAGTCAACATCAGCAACGCCGCCGAAACGGCGTACGGCAGCGCATCCGCCACTGCATAGACGGCGGTCACGACGATGACATTCGTCGTCACCAGCGCGCCGCCGAGGCCGGCATAGTAAGTCGTACGCATTTGAGGCGGGACGCGCTTGAGGCGCTCCATGGCCAGCACCCAGGAGGTCACGGCCACGAAATGCGCCAGGAGATAGAGCACGCATTGCCGGGTTTTCCCGGCGCGCATCTCGGGTGCCAGCGCCATCACCATCGGCATCAGACGTATGGCGGACAACGTGACGGCGAACATCGCCGCCGGCAGCGCCGCTCCCGATGCGATCGCGCCCACCAGCACGACCATGGATGGCAGCGCCCACACCGTTCCGGTCATGAAAGCGGCCTGTGCCACCGTGACCCCGGCGTCTTTCGCCAAGGCGGCAAAGCCAATGAACGAGCTGATGAGGATCAGGCCAGGCAGGGAAAAGGCCGCGCGGACACCACGCAGGAACCAGGTGGAACGAGGCGCTTTGGCGTCCGAGATCCAAGTCGACATATGCCGGCCATAGCATGTGCGGCCATAGGATGCGACCGCACCGAAGGCGGCGCATCGCCTTTCCATTGATCCACGAAAATCTGTTGGCGGTTGGAGGACATCGGCCACGCGCACCGTTGAGGACAATCCGGCCGATTTCCACGTCTTTCCTTGCAACAAAAAAGCCCCGTCGCCGGGGCTTTTCTGCAATTCGGGATAAGGCCTATCAGCCCTTGCGGGGCAGTTGCGGCACCAGGCTGCGCTTGTTGCCGTCCTTGCCTTTCGGCTCCGGTTTCTGCGCCACCGCCTTCTTGGGCGCAGGCTTCTTGGCCACCGCCTTTTTCGGCTTCGGCGCGTCTTCCGGCTCTTCCTTCTTCGGCTGCACGGGCGACTCGTCGGCGAGCGATTCGAGCTTCAGGCCGGACTCACCGGTTTCCTTCTTCTCGACGGTGACGCGCACCGTGCCGCCCTTCTTGAGCTTGCCGAACAGCACTTCATCGGCCAGCGGCTTCTTGATGTGCTCCTGGATGACCCGGCCGAGCGGACGGGCGCCCATGCGCTCGTCATAGCCCTTGTCGGCCAGCCAGGCGATCGCGTCCGGCGACAGGTCGAAGGTGACGCCACGCTCGGAGAGCTGGGCCTCGAGCTGCATGACGAACTTCTGCACCACCTGATGGATCACCGGCACCGGCAGCGAGCCGAAGGGGATGATCGCATCGAGACGGTTGCGGAACTCCGGCGTAAACAGCCGGTTGATCGCCTCGACGTCGTCGCCTTCGCGCTTGGTCGAGCCGAAGCCGATCGCCGCGCGCTGCGCATCCGACGCACCCGCATTGGTGGTCATGATCAGGATCACGTTGCGGAAGTCGATCTGCTTGCCGTTGTGGTCGGTCAGCTTGCCGTGGTCCATCACCTGCAACAGGATGTTGAACAGGTCCGGATGCGCCTTCTCGACCTCGTCGAGCAGCAGCACGCAATGCGGGTGCTGGTCGACGCCGTCCGTCAGCAGGCCGCCCTGGTCGAAGCCGACATAGCCGGGAGGCGCGCCGATCAGCCGCGAGACGGTGTGGCGTTCCATGTATTCCGACATGTCGAAGCGGATCAGCTCGACGCCGAGCGAGGCGGCAAGCTGCTTGGCGACTTCGGTCTTGCCGACGCCGGTCGGACCTGAGAACAGGTAGGAGCCGATCGGCTTCTCCGGTTCGCGCAGGCCGGCGCGCGCCAGCTTGATCGCCGAGGTCAGCGCGGTGATGGCCGTATCCTGGCCATAGACGACACGCTTCAGCTCGATATCGAGGCCCTGCAGCACCTTCTCGTCGTCCGCCGAAACCGTCTTCGGCGGGATGCGCGCCATGGTGGCGATCGTCGCTTCGATCTCCTTGATGCCGATCGTCTTCTTGCGCTTGGCCTCAGGCACCAGCATCTGCGAGGCGCCGGTCTCGTCGATCACGTCGATCGCCTTGTCCGGCAGCTTGCGGTCGTTGATGTAGCGCGCCGACAGCTCGACCGAAGCCTTGATCGCCTCGCTCGTGTAGCGGACCTTGTGGAACTCCTCGAAATAGGGCTTCAGGCCCTTCATGATCTCGATGGCGTCCTCGATGGTCGGCTCATTCACGTCGATCTTCTGGAAGCGCCGCACCAGCGCGCGGTCCTTCTCGAAGAACTGGCGGAACTCCTTGTAGGTGGTCGAGCCGATGCAGCGGATGGCGCCGGACGACAGCGCCGGCTTCAGGAGGTTCGATGCGTCCATGGCGCCGCCCGAGGTGGCGCCCGCCCCGATCACGGTGTGGATCTCGTCGATGAACAGCACCGCGCCCGGATAATCCTCGAGCTCCTTCACGACCTGCTTCAGCCGCTCCTCGAAGTCGCCGCGATAGCGGGTGCCAGCCAAGAGCGTGCCCATGTCGAGCGCGAAGATGGTGGCGTCCTGCAGCACTTCCGGCACATCGCCTTCGACGATGCGCTTGGCCAGCCCTTCGGCGATCGCCGTCTTGCCGACGCCCGGGTCACCGACATAGAGCGGGTTGTTCTTGGAACGGCGGCACAGCACCTGGATGGTGCGGTTGATCTCGCTGTCGCGGCCGATCAGCGGGTCGATCTTGCCGGCCCGCGCCTTGTTGTTGAGGTTGACGCAGTAGGCCGTCAGCGCGTCCTGCTGCTTCTTCTTGCCGTTTTCCTCCTGTGGCTCGGCGCCGTTCTGGCCGCCCTGCTCGTCCTCGGCGCCGCGCGGCGTGCGCGATTCCGAAGCGCCGGGGCGCTTGGCGATGCCATGCGAGATGTAGTTGACCGCGTCGTAGCGGGTCATCTGCTGTTCCTGCAGGAAATAGGCGGCGTGGCTCTCGCGCTCGGCGAAGATGGCGACCAGCACGTTGGCGCCGGACACTTCCTCGCGGCCGGACGACTGCACATGGATCACGGCGCGCTGGATCACGCGTTGGAAGCCTGCGGTTGGCTTCGAATCCTCGTCGTAACCGGTGACGAGGTTGTCGAGCTCGGTGTCGATATAGGTCAGAACGGTGTGCTTGAGCTCATCGAGATCGACGTTGCAGGCGCGCATGACGGCGGCCGCCTCGGTGTCGTCGATCAGGGCGAGCAGCAAATGTTCGAGCGTCGCATACTCATGATGCCGCTCGTTGGCGAATGTCAGCGCCTGATGTAGCGCCTTTTCCAGGCCTTGGGAGAAAGCCGGCATGTTACCTCACTTCTTCTCCATCACGCATTGCAGCGGATGCTGATTCTGTCGGGCGAAATCCATGACCTGGGACACTTTGGTCTCGGCCACCTCGAATGTGTAGACACCGCACTCGCCCACTCCATGATTGTGAACATGAAGCATGATGCGTGTGGCGGCCTCGCGGTCCTTTTGGAAAAACCGTTCCAGGACGTGAACGACGAACTCCATCGGCGTGTAGTCGTCGTTCAGGATGAGCACTCGGTAGAGGCTGGGCTTCTTGGTCTTGGTTTTGGTGCGCGTGATGACAGCGGTGCCGCGACCGGGATCGTTGCGGTCTCCGTCACTTTGCATTCGCACCACGCCTGCCGTGGCAGTCAAACCGATCGTCACGTAGTCCAGCCTTTTCGAATCCTCATGCGAGTTCAACATGTAGGTTCTCGATGGACGATTTTAAGCCCTTCTGTTTAGCTGACAATATGGCTAGGTGGGCAAACCTCAGCGAATTTCTCAATCGTGAATGCGGCAAGGTGCATCGGGTTGCGATCGCGCATGAAAAAACCCGGCCGCGTTTCCGCGACCGGGTCCTTCCGCAGGCCTGATGGCCGTATCGGCTGTGATCGGGCGAAATTACTTCGCCTTGGCGACCACTGATTCGAAAGGCTTGTAAGCTTCCTTGGCGAGCTCGGCATAGAGATTGCCGATCTTGCTGGCTTCGGCCACGAAGCTCTCATAGCTCTGCTTGGCGTAATCGGTCTGGATCTCGATGGCCTTCTCGACCGACTTGGCCGCGAACAGCTTCTCGACGGCGGCGCTGCCGGCCTCGAAGCTCTTCTTGGTGTATTCGCCGGCTTCGGTGGCGATCGCCTGCGCGCCCTTGGTGAGCGAGGCAAAGCTCTTCAGCCCGGTGTCGGCAAACTCCTTGCCGTATTTCGTGAAGTCCTCATAGGTCTGGGTCATTTCATACTTCCCTTGGTTGAAACGCCCTTTTTGCCCCGGGCGCCCTTGTGCAATGCACCTCAATATATTGTGCGATGCACAAAAGTCAAGAATCCCCTTGGTAAGCAGGGGGTCCAGCGCCGGCGGCCGGTAAAATTCGATTAAAGAGAGGCTCGATTTGCCGAAAAATAGTGAACGCGGCGGTTACCATAAACGGATTGGTAACGCTGCCCGCGATAGCTTGGCCGGAAGCGAGGCAGGCATTCCCGTAGCCGCCTCCGGGGCAACGAAAATTCAGGGTAGTAGCGGTGCGTCAGGCGTTGTCGGGGCTGGTCTCCAAATCTTTCTCCCTCAAGGCAATCATGATCGCCGCGCTCGCGGTGACGGTTGTCGTCGCAGACGTGGCGTCGGCGATGGCCGCAAGGTCCTCGGCCATCGTCGTCGATGCCAAGACCGGCAAGGTGCTCTATTCGGCCGACGCCAACGGCCGGCGCTATCCCGCCTCGCTCACCAAGATGATGACGCTCTATTTGACCTTCGAGGCGTTGGCGAAGGGTAGGATCAGCAAGAACACGCCGGTTCCGTTTTCCGCGCATGCCTCGGCCGAGGCGCCAACCAAGCTTGGCGTTCGCCCCGGTGGCTCGGTTCCGGTCGAGACCGCTATTCTCTCGATCGTAACGAAGTCGGCCAACGACTCGGCCACCGCGCTCGGCGAAATGCTCGGCGGCAGCGAAGACAATTTCGCCCGTATGATGACGGCCAAGGCGCGTCAGCTCGGCATGAACGGCACCGTCTTCCGCAATGCCAACGGCCTGCCCGACCCCGGCCAGTTCACCACGGCGCACGACATGGCGATGCTTGGCATCGCGCTGCGTGAGCACTACCCGCAATATTACGGCTATTTCTCGCAGCGCTCGTTCCTGTATGGCCGCCAGCGCATCAATGGCCACAACCGTCTGCTTGGCCGCATCAAGGGCGTCGACGGCATCAAGACCGGTTATACCCGCGCTTCGGGCTACAACCTCGTCTCCTCCGTCGCCGATGGCGACCGCCGCCTTGTCGCGGTGGTGATGGGCGGCGCTTCGGGCCGCAGCCGCGACAACCAGATGGCCGCGCTGATCAACACCTATCTGCCGCGCACCTCGACGCGCGGCGGCGGCGATCTCATTGCCAAGGGCAACGACAATCCGATCAAGACGCTGGCCAAGGTCTTCTTGCCCAAGCATGACGCGCCGACACCGGACGCCAAGCCAGCAACGGATGACACTGTCGTGGCCTCGGCCGACGACACCGTTGCCGCTGCCGATGATGTCCAGGACGACGCCCAGCAGGTCGCCGAAGAGACCAAGCCCGTGGTCAAGATTAAGAAGGTGAAGACGGTCGCCGTGGCCGCCATGGCGCCGGCTCCCAAGGCACAGGACGCCTCGCCCCAGGTCGTCACCGCCTATGCCGAGCCCGCGCCGGCCGCGCCGGCGATCGATCCGGTCAAGACGTCGTCGGTGCCGTCCGGCTGGGTGGTTCAGGTTGCCTCCTCGCCCACCAAATCGGGGGCTCAGAGCCTCCTCGATCAGACCGCCAAGCAGGCGCCGAGGATCCTGGCCGACGCTTCCGGCTTCACCGTCGCCTTCGACAAGGACGGCGCCACCTACTACCGCGCCCGCTTCGGCGGCTTCGGCTCGAAGGACGCCGCCTGGAAGGCCTGCGATGCCCTGAAGCGCAAGAAAATCTCGTGCTACGCCGTCCAGCAATAGGCGGTTGTTGAAATCTCCCGGAAGGTACCGGCGTCGAAGGAGACTAATCGTGATTGGAGAGCAAGACGTCCTTGGCTTCATTGATCCGCGCCGCCAGGACAGACGTGCCGCCGACGTCGGCGTTCAGGCGTTGCATCAGGCGGCGGTGCGCCTTGCGGATATCCGCCGCGGCAGCCCCCGCTTCAAGACCAAGGATCTTGTAGGCCTCCTCCTTAGTCATGGCGCCCGCACCTGGCGCAACACCCAACCCTTCGCCACCGTGCGGCTGCGCGTCCTTGCGCCAGACGGGAAAACGGCCGTCAAGATACGTCTCTAGGAGCTGACGGCTCTCCGGATCGGGGCTGAGCTCGCCATAAAGCTGGCGCAGATCCGTCAGCCCCATCGCTCCAAGCATCTTGCCTTCATAGCGCCCGGCCAGGACGAGCCCCTCGAGTCTGCCGCTGTCATGATCGAGGTCCATTTCAAGCGCCGCGGTGCGCACCGTCGAATGTCTGGACGCGGCGGCGCGTTCCGGAGGCCGCCTGGTGCGTATCCAGCCGACCCAGGCCAGCGCCGCGAGCAAAAGCAGTCCACCGATAAGGCTGCGGCCGAAGACCAGCATGGGCGCGCCGACCAGCCCCAGGAGGGCTGGCCCAAGCGATCTCAGACTGTCTGCCATCCTTCCGGCATCCGCGCGCACAAAGAGCATCGCGGCGCCGAAAAGCACCACGAGCACCGCTGCCAAAGCAAGGATCACGCCCATCGATTAGCACCACCATAGGGACGACCGAGCATAGAAATAGGATGGGACCAAGGTCCGGCGCTTGCAAGTCCCACACCGGCCGAGCCGAAGGGCCAGCGCCGCGGGCGGTAAACAAAGCCGTGCTAAGGCGTGTTGAGATTCAGGTCAGGCCGAGCCGAAAATGGCGGGTTCCGAGAACCGGAGCGGAGCGTACCTAAAGCACGTGAGCACCGGAAGCGCAGGAAGCCGGCATTTGCAGGCCGGCATCACCTGAATATCAACACGCCCTAGAGCAGACCGAGTTCGGCGAGTTCAAGCCTCAGCTTCGGCGGCATCTCGGCCAATGCCGCCCTGCCCTTGCCGAGATCGGCCGGTGCATCGGCGGGCTTGAGATAGCGCCAGCCCTGAAAGGCGCGGCGCGGCTGCCACTCGGTGCGCACGACCTCGGGATCGAGCACCAGATGACAGCGGCCGATACCTTCGTCGTCGACGAACGGCCGGATCTCGGTGATCAGTTGCCGGCACTGCACGCTGCCCTTGATCACCCAATAGAGCGAGCCGCCATCGGTGATCTCGTCGCCGCGCGTTGGCACCATGCGGGTGGTGTGCCAGTGCTCGGCCGGCTCGTCGGCGCGTCGCCGCTCGTCGAGGCGGAAGGCAATCCACTCTTCGAGGTCCTCGACGCTGTCGCAGCCGACGCAGAGCTTTAGGAGATTAAGGGCCATGCTCCAAGATTTAGCCGCAAGGGTTGACGCGTCAACGCCTTGAGTGACTTCTCCACAGGGCCAGCCCGGAGTCTCGGTGAGGCCTCAGCACTCGACGACGTTGACCGCGAGACCGCCGAGGCTGGTTTCCTTGTATTTCTCGTTCATGTCGAGGCCGGTCTGGCGCATGGTTTCGATCGCGGCGTCGAGCGGCACGAAATGCGTGCCGTCGCCCTTGATGGCCAAAGAGGCCGCCGTCACCGCCTTCACCGCGCCAAGCGCATTGCGTTCGATGCAGGGCACCTGCACCAGGCCGCCGACCGGATCGCAGGTCATGCCGAGATGATGCTCGAGCGCGATCTCGGCGGCGTTCTCGACCTGCTCGGGCGTGCCGCCCATGACGGCGCACAGCCCTGCGGCTGCCATGGCCGAAGCCGAACCCACCTCACCCTGGCAACCGACCTCCGCGCCCGAGATCGAGGCATTGGACTTGATGATGCCGCCGACGGCGGCCGCCGTCAGCAGGAAGTCGCGGATGCTCGGCTGATCGGCTTCGGGGTGGAAATGCAGCCAGTAGCGCAGCACGGCCGGCAGCGTGCCGGCGGCGCCGTTGGTGGGCGCCGTCACCACCCGACCTCCGGCGGCGTTCTCCTCGTTGACCGCCATGGCGTAGATCGACAGCCAATCATTGGCGAGCAAGGGATTGGGCCGGTTCTGCTGCCACTGTTCCTGCAGCTTGTCGTGCAGCTGCCGCGCGCGGCGGCGCACTTTCAGCCCGCCCGGCATGATGCCGTCCTGCGACAGGCCGCGGTCGATGCAGCCTTTCATGGCGCCCCAGATCGCGTCGAGGCCCTCGTCGAGCTCCTCGCGCGACATGAGCTTTTCCTCGTTGGCGCGCTTCATCTCGGCGATCGAAAGCCCGCTCTTTGCCGCCATCGCCAGCATCTCGACGGCATTCTTGAACGGGTACGGCACTCGTCTGCCCTCGGTCGTCACCGAGCCCTTGGCCTTCATGCGCTGCAGCTCTTCCTCGGAAACGACGAAACCGCCGCCGATCGAGTAATAGATGCGCTTGAGCAGCAGCCGGTCGGATGCGTCATAGGCATAGAAGGCCATGCCGTTGGCGTGGCCGGTCAGCGGCGTCTTGCGGTCGAGCACGAGATCCTTTGCAGGATCGAAGCTATAGGTCGGATGCCCGGGCGGCGAAATGCGCTTCTCCGCGCCGATGCGGGCGACGATGCCGTCGGCCTCATCCGGGTCGACCGTCTGCGGCGTCTGGCCGGCGAGACCCAGGATCACCGCGCGGTCCGAGCCATGGCCGATGCCGGTATAAGCGAGCGAGCCGTGCAGGCTGGCGCCGATACGATCGACCTTGACACCGGCTGGGCGAGGCCAGTCGCCGGCCAGTATCTCGTCGAGGAACCGGCGCGCGGCCGTCATCGGGCCCATCGTGTGCGAGCTCGACGGGCCGATGCCGATCTTGAACAGGTCGAAAACCGAAAGGAACACTGGGCCGCTGTCTCCCGAGGCTGCTCGAAACTTACATATAGGAATTCCAGCGATGTTTCCGCTGTTTTGCATGTCGCGGCTCGGCGGCTGCCGACCTTGTCTGCTCCGCCAGCGACATCGCCATGCGGCAGCTCGGGCACCGGTCGAAGCGCCGGCTCGGCCTGTGTTACAAGAACGCATGGGCGACTCACTCCACCTCTCGACCGCAGATCTGGCGGCTTTGGCCTTCTTCCTGCTCGTCTGGGTGCTGCACACGCTCGCCTCCGACGGCAGGCTGGTCAGCCGCGTCTCCCTGACGACCGCGATGAACGCCCAGCGCGAGGCCTGGATGCGCAACATGGCCGAACGCGAGATCCGCATCGTCGACACCGCCATCATGGGCGGCCTGCAGCAAGGCACCGCCTTCTTCGCCTCAAGCTCACTGATCGCGCTCGGCGGCTGCTTTGCCCTGCTCGGCGCCTCCGACCGGGTGCTTCAGGTTCTGGCCGAACTGCCCTTCGGCGCGGCTTCGTCGCGCGAAGCGTTCCAGACCAAGGTGTTCGGCCTGGTGCTTATCCTGGCCTTCGCTTTCTTCAAATTCGGCTGGGCCTACCGGCTGTTCAACTATTGCTCGATCCTGATCGGCGCGGTGCCGACCCCGCATGGCCCGGCTTCGCGCAACCCGGTCAGCGAAACGGCGGTGTGGCGAGCGACGCGCATGAACGTGCTCGCCGGCAAGCACTTCAACTCCGGCCTGCGCGCCGTCTTCTTCTCGATCGGCTATCTCGGCTGGTTCGTCGATCCGGTCGTCTTCGTGATGTCGACGATGGTGCTTCTGGCCGTGCTGGTGCGCCGCCAGTTCTTCTCGGCGGCAAGACAGGCGGTGCTCGGTCAGCCGCCCGGTCCTGGGAAGAACTGATCGATCCTGTCTGAAAGCCGGTAGGCGAGAAGCCCGATCCATTCGCGCACCGCGATGGTGGTCGCCTGCATCGAGTCGACCGGATTGTCGCGGTAGAAACCGACGCCTTCCCTGCCCGAGGTGCGGTAGTCGACCGGCCACGGAATGGTCGCAAAGCCCGCCTTGTCGAACAGCGCCTTGGCGCGCGGCATGTGAAAAGCCGAGGTTACCAGCAGCCACGTCTCACCGGGTTTCGGCTCGACGAGCTTTCGCGAGAACACTGCATTCTCGTAAGTGTTACGCGATTTGTCCTCGAGAATCAGGCGATCGGCCGAAACGCCGAGCGCGCCGAGCAGCCGCGGCGCCGTATCGGCGTCGCCTTCGCCGTCGAGGAAAAGCGAGCCGTTGCCGCCGGAAACGACGATCTTCGCCTGAGGGAAGCGCCTCGCGAGGATCGCGGTCTCGACCATGCGGTCGCCGCCGCTGTTCAACTCATAGCCGCCGCGCGCCAGGTTGATGGCGCCTTCGAAGCCGCCACCGAGCACGACGATCCCATCCACCTTTTCCGGCAACGGCGGCTTGGGGAAACGTTCTTCCAGGGGAGTCAACATCATCGCGCCAACCGACGTCCAGGCCGAGAGGGCCAGAATCAGGAAAGCAACCACGCTACCCGTCGCGGCCAATCGCCGGCGACGGAAGAGCGCGGCCAGCAGTCCCGCGAGCAGGAGGAAGATCGCCAGGTTGACCGGCTGGATGAAAAACCAGAATATTTTCGAAAGGTAGTAGAACATCCCTCACCTTTGCTCGATGAGGGACGACGCTACCACCACTTTTCCGGCTGAAATTTGCCCGCGGCCCTTTCGATGACGTGCGCCGTCTGGAACAGCGTTTCCTCGTCGAACGGACGGCCGATCAGCTGCAGGCCGAGCGGCAGGCCCTTGCCGTCCAGGCCGGCCGGCACGGAAATGCCGGGAAGACCCGCCATGTTCACGGTCACGGTGAAGATGTCGTTGAGGTACATCTTGACCGGATCGGAAGCCATGTCTTCGTCGGCGACGCCGAAGGCGGCCGACGGGGTCGCCGGCGTCAGGATGACGTCGACGCCCGCGGCAAAGACGTTCTCGAAGTCGCGCTTGATCAGCGTGCGCACCTTCTGCGCCTGCAGATAATAGGCGTCGTAATAGCCGGCCGACAGCACATAGGTGCCGATCATGATGCGGCGCTTGACCTCGCGGCCGAAACCGGCGGCGCGGGTCTTTTCATACATGTCGATAATGTCCTTGCCGGGCACGCGCAGGCCGTAGCGCACGCCGTCATAGCGGGCGAGGTTCGACGAGGCCTCGGCGGGCGCCACGATATAGTAAGCCGGCAAGGCATATTTGGTGTGCGGCAGCGAGATGTCGACGATCTCGGCGCCGGCATCCTTCAGCCAGGCAATACCCTTCTGCCAGAGCGCCTCGATGTCTTCCGGCATGCCCTCGACGCGGTATTCCTTCGGAATGCCGACCTTCATGCCCTTGATCGGCTTGCCGATCACCGCCTCGTAGTCCGGCACCGGACGGTCGACCGAGGTCGTGTCCTTCGGATCGACGGAAGCCATCGACTTCAACAGGATGGCGGCGTCGCGCACGTCGCGTGCGATCGGCCCGGCCTGGTCGAGCGAGGAAGCGAAGGCGACGACGCCCCAGCGCGAGCAGCGCCCGTAAGTCGGCTTGATGCCGACCGTGCCGGTGAAGGCCGCGGGCTGGCGAATCGAGCCGCCGGTGTCGGTCGCGGTGGCGCCGGCGCACAGGAAGGCGGCGACGGACGATGCCGAGCCGCCGGACGAGCCGCCGGGCACCAGCTGCATGTTGTCGTAGGTGCGGCTCTGCTCGACGCCGCCTGGCACGACAAAGCCCCCGCCGCCATCATGGATGGTTGGCTTGACCGTGGTCTGCAGGCGCGAGCGGCGCCACGGATTGATGACCGGGCCGTAATAGGAGGTTTCGTTCGACGAGCCCATGGCGAACTCGTCCATGTTGAGCTTGCCGAGCATGACGGCGCCATCGGCCCACAGATTGCTGGTCACGGTCGATTCGTAGCGCGGCTTGAAGCCGTCAAGCACGTGGCTGCAGGCCTGGGTGTGAATGCCTTCGGTGGCGAACAGGTCCTTGATGCCGAGCGGAATGCCCTCCAGCGCGCCGCCCTCGCCCTTGGCGAGTCTGGCATCGGAGCTCTTCGCCATGTCGCGCGCCTTGTCGGCGGTGACGGTCACATAGGCATTGAGCACCGGATTGGCGCGATCGATCGCCGCGAGATAGGCCTCGGTGATCTCGGCCGCGGTGATCTCCTTGCCACGCAGCTTGGCGCGGGCCTCGGAAATGGTGAGATGTGTGAGGTCGCTCATCAGGCAAGGCTCTTTTCGTAAAACACCGACCATTCGGAGTCGGGATAATCCAGCACCGGTCCGCAACGCGAGAAACCGGCGCGCTCATAGACGGTCCAGGCGGCCGGGTGCCGGTCGCCGGTCTCAAGGACAAGGCGCCTCAGCCCTTCCTGCCGGGCAAGCGCCTCGACCCGTCCGACGATATCGGCGCCGATCTTGCGGCCGCGATGCGAAGGCCGCGTATACATGCGCTTGACCTCGCCGACCGCGTCGCCATGACGCTTTAGCGCGCCGCAACCGACGGCAAGGCCATTGTCGCGGGCGATGAACACCGTCGTATCCTTGCCCGCCATCTGCTCGACGGTGAGATGATAGCAGTGCTCGGGCGGCGTCAGTTCGAGCAGCGCTGAGTTGAGTTCGGCGACCAGCGCGCGCACGTCGTCCTGCAAAGGCGTCTCGACGGCGATCTCGACAGCCACGGCCTACTCCACCACCTTCGGAACGAGGAAGAAGTTCTCTTCCGTTGCCGGCGCGTTGGCCACGATGTCGACGGCCTTGTTGCCGTCGGTGACGCCATCCTGGCGCTTCTTCATCTCCATCGGCGTGACCGAGGTCATCGGCTCGACGCCCGAGACATCGACCTCGTTCAATTGCTCGACGAAGCCGAGGATGGCGTTCAATTCGCCGGTCATGCGCTCGGCGTCCTCCTCGCTCACCGCGATACGGGCAAGGTGCGCGACGCGCTTCACGGTCTGAAGATCAACGGACATTTTGAAACCTTAGAAAAGCCTGCCCGCGCTATAGCCGCGCGACGTGGCGTGCGCAACATATCGGGCAACATTTGACGCTTCAGCGGGGCAGACCTCACTGAAAAACATAGCCAGCGTGCCTGCGGCCTTGGTCTCGAAGTGCGTTGGTGATCGCGTTCCGGTTGTCTCGGGTGTCTTCAAGGATCATTACCGGCGCGCAAGGTTGCTGTATCACCTCAATGATTGGCGCTCCGTGACGGTCAATGGCGGCGCGCAAACCTACGATCACATTTTCCGGCCCAGTCCATTGGTCAGCCATTTCAAATGTTGAATTTACCCAAATTGCCTCCCAATCGCCCAATCTGGGGAAACCGGAAATCGTCTCCTTGACTTCAAACTTCATACGAGCGCTGTCGACGGAGCGATCCGATAAGCTGTCTGCCGATTGGTGATTGCCATTCTTGCTCAGAGCTTCCCGAAACTGGCGGCGCCGCTCCTGGAGTTCGGGATCGAATATTGGTTGATAGGATATCATTCTGGCGCGGACTACGATTTGGGCATTGCTGAAGTAATTCAGATCACGTTCGTGAAACGTTGCGCACGCTATTGCCGGTTCCGATAGCTCCAAAAGGCTCAAAAACACCACGCATACCGGCACTGCATTCAGTCTAAAAGCCCTGCTCACACCGATCTCCATGCCGTCTCAGAGGTTAGTGACGGTCGGCTAAGATCAAGGCAAATTAACGCCGTTATACCCCACGCTTTCCAGGCCTTGCGCCGACAGAACGATGTTGCCGGCGTCGATCACGGTCTGCAGCGTATCCTTCTTGGCAGGGCTCCTCCGATTGCAGATAGACGCCTAGATCAAATCATCGGTGGCCGGCGCGGGTGTCGCCGCGACCAGCATCGAAACGCAAAGAGCCTATCCTAAGGCCATGGTTTCGTTCCAGATTCCTGATGGAGCGACCTAGATCTCGATCGCCTTGCCGATTTCCGGCAGCGCCACCTTGACGCCGGAGCCTTCCATGCCGGCGACGAACTTGTCGGCGGTCTGGTCGATCATCGAGAAGGTGCCGAAATGACAGGGAACGACGGTGTCGAAGCCGAAGAAGCGGCGGCAGGCAAGCGCCGCCACCGCGCCGCCCATGGTGAAGCGGTCGCCGATCGGCACGATGCCGATCTTCGGCTCATGCAGCTCGTTGATCAGCCCCATGTCGGAGAAGATGTCGGTGTCGCCCATGTGATAGAGCGTCTTGTCCCCGGGGAAGTGCAGGACGAGCCCGCCCGGATTGCCGAGATAGGTGTTCGTGCCGCCTTCGCCGCCGAAGGAAGACGAATGCAGCGCCTGGACGAAGGTCGTGGTGAAAGGGCCGCAATCGACGGTGCCGCCGATATTGCCCGGATTGATCTTGTCGCCGCTGACGCCCTGGCCGACGAGAAACATGCAGATCTCGAAATTGGCGACCAGCATGGCGCCGCTTTTCTTCAGCACTTCGACCGCGCCGCTGACATGGTCGTTATGGCCGTGGGTCAGGAGCACATGGGTCACGCCCTCAGCCGGCCCTTCCCACCCGCCCGTCCAGGACGGATTGCCGACCAGATAGGGATCGATGAGGATGGTGGCGTCCTTGGTCTCGACGCGAAATGCCGAATGTCCGTACCAGGTCAGTTTCATGAATGCTTCCTCGATTTTTCCGTTGCCGGAAGATAGAACGCTGGCGGCAAATTGAAAGTAGCGCGGCGCGTCCCACCGTCAAAAGGATGTGACGCCCGGATGTCAGGACAAGCCGTTGGGCATTATTTCAATCGAGGACCTGCCGGAGCGGCTCGCCGGCGGCAGGACGCTCGCCGGGCTCGATCTCGGCGATAAGACGATCGGCGTGGCGGTTTCCGATCGCGGGCTGTCCTTCGCCCATCCGCGCCCGGTCATCCTGCGCAAGAAGTTTTCGCTCGATGCCGCCCAACTGCTTGCTCAGCTCGAGAAGGACGGCGTCGGCGCCATCGTGCTCGGCCTTCCCATCAACATGGACGGCTCGGAAGGGCCTCGTGCGCAAAAATCGCGCGCCTTCGTCCGCAACATGGCACCGCTTTGCGACCTGCCCTTCGTTCTGTGGGACGAGCGGCTTTCCACGGTCGCGGCCGAGCGGACACTGATCGAGATGGATTTCTCGCGCAAGAAGCGCGCCGGCAAGATCGATTCGGCGGCCGCCGCCTTTATTCTGCAGGGAGCGTTGGACCGGCTTCAGTCGCTCGGCCGAGCCGATCGGAGCTGATATCGCCCTGCCGACGCTGCCTGATCCATTCGGCGATGTTGCGCCGGCGGCGGAAGGCCCAAAGCCCCATGAGCAGGAAAAAGTCGAAAACGCAGGTCCGCGCCACCATGCCCGGGATGATAGCCGGATCGACGCCGAGCATCTGGCCATAGAGCTGGAAAGCGAAATCGTGCACCTGTCGGCTCAGCATCGCGTAGCCGAAATTCATGTCATTGGCCGATAGGAAGAACCATCCCCAGAAGATGGCCATCGGAGCAGCCCAGAGTGTGAATATCGTGCGCATCAGCGCCTGCCTCCAGGCTTGTTTTCCGGGCGGCCGGATATACGGGAAAGAAGCGAACTGTGCGCGGCCCCCATCGCCATGCGCGAGGCGGCGCGAATATCGCCCTCGGGCAGATTCATTGCGGCGAAGGTGGAGCGGCGTTCGGCCAGCACGGCGATGTAGGAGGCAAGCAGCGCCGTCATCTGGATGGCGACGATCATGAACAGGCCATCGATCCCCTGCGCCACGCCGCCGATGAGGATCACCGAAAGCAGGAAGGATGCCGAGATGAAGGCGATCCGCGCCACGCTCTCGCCCGCGTCCGGCCTTGCCGTTGCGTTCAACAGCGTTTCGACGAAGGCCCAGCAGAACAACACCGCGACGGTCAGAAGCGCGATCGAAAGCGGTGCGACCACGGCAACATTATCAAGCTCGGGAAACCGGCTGCCCTGGAGTGAGAGGCCAAGCACACCAAGCGCCGCCGCTATGCCGCGGCTGCCGTCCATGCAGATATAGGCAAGCAGGGCGAAAACCACCGCCCAATGCAAGGCCAGAACTGAGCTCAATACGTGCCGCATACGCTTCCCGCTCGCGGAGCTCGAGGAGGTCATGGTTAACCGTTCCCTACTCCAAAGCGGAGATTGGGCTTTGCAACGGCTCGCCGCAACGGAAACCATTTGTTAAGGTTAACAGCTATCCACAGATCGGCAATGTGCCGTTAGAGCATGATGCGGAAAGGTGTGAAGCGGTTTCTCGGCATTATGCTCTATCTCTTTGATCTAGAGCCGGATCAGGTCACCGGAGGATAGAGCGTGTCGACGATCATGCGCGCGTCGTGGCGCGAATCGAGCATGCCGTAGGTGGTGCGCCACTGGCCGCCGAGCCGCGTTTCGACGAAGGCGTCGGCGATCCGCCCTGCTCCCAGCCTGCGAAGCTCCGCCGCGGCGGCCGAAAGCGCGAGCTGTTCCGTGAGCAGGCGCGCCGAGCCCTGGTCGGTCGCCGCCACCTGCATGGCCGCCTTCAGCACGCCGATGGTGCCGCGCCCGCCGGCGCCGAGGTCGCGGTCGATGCCGGCCAGCACTTCATCGAACAAGCCGGGCGCACGGCCAAGCACGCGCAGCACGTCGAGCGCCATGACATTGCCCGAGCCCTCCCAGATCGCGTTGACCGGCGCCTCCCGGTAGTAGCGGGCAAGCGGCGCTTCCTCGACGTAACCGTTGCCGCCGAGGCATTCCATCGCCTCGTAAAGCAGCTGCGGCGCGATCTTGCAGACCCAGTATTTGACGACAGGCGTCATGGCGCGGGCAAAGGCTGCCTCGCCGCGATCGCTCGCCGCCTCGTCGAAAGAACGCGCCAGCCGGAACGAAAGCGCCGTGGCCGCGGCGACGTCGAGCGCCATGTCGGCCAGAACCCGCTGCATCAGCGGCTGGTCGATCAGGTTCGAGCCGAACACCTGGCGATGGCGCGTGTGGTGAACGGCCTCGGCGAGGCCCGCCCGCATCAGCGCCGACGAAGCGACCGCGCAGTCGAGCCGGGTCAGCGTCACCATGTCCATGATCGTCTTCACGCCCGCGCCCGGGTCGCCGACCATCTCACCGATCGCGTTGACGAACTCCACCTCCGACGAGGCGTTCGAGCGGTTGCCGAGCTTGTCCTTCAGCCGCTGGAAGCGGAAACCGTTGCCGGAACCGTCGCCCAGGATGCGCGGGACGAGAAAACAGGACAGTCCCTCCGGAGCCTGTCCCAGCACCAGGAAGGCGTCCGACATCGGTGCCGACATGAACCATTTGTGTCCGGTCAACCGGTAGAAACCGCTTCCGGTGCGCTCCGCCCTGGTGGTGTTGGCGCGCACGTCGGTGCCACCCTGCTTCTCGGTCATGCCCATGCCGAGCGTCAGTCCGGTCTTCTGCACCGGCGGCTTCTGCGTCTGGTCGTATTTGCGCGTCGTCACGCGCGGCGCCCATTCGCGGAACAGCTTCGGACTCGCCATCAAGGCCGCCAGCGAGGCGCTGGTCATGGTGATCGGGCAAAGATGTCCGGTCTCGAGCTCGGCGGTCAGGTAGAAGCGCGCCGCCCTCACCTGGTGGCGGCGGCCAATCTCGGCATCGCCGTTTTCCCACACGGAAGAATGCAGGCCGCCGGCGACGGAGCGGCGCATCAAGGCGTGATAGGCCGGATGATATTCGACCAGGTCGAGACGGCGGCCCTGGCGGTCGTGCGTCCGCAATTTCGGCGTGTCGGTGTTGGCGAGGCGAGCGAGCTCCTGGGCCTCCTGCGTCATCACGAAACGGCCAAGCCCGTCGAGATCCTTGCGCACGGGGTCGGAAAAACGCTCGGCGAGCTGGATGAGCAACGGATCGCCCCGCCATGCGTTGCCGCCCGTCAGCGGCGGCGGCTGGTTGATCACGTCGTCGGTCACGCCCAATCCTTCAATTGGCAGAAGGGTCCTTGCATCTTGAAGGCCGCGGTCGCGAATCCGAAGCCATCGCCGCCTTATAGCCCAAGCCACGCAGCGAAAATACCGGGGAGAACGCCCGCAATCCAAAGCTGGCGCTTGCGGCAGGCTGGACCGCACCCTATAGCAGCGCCTTGAGATGACCGACGCTTCGTCCCTGCCGCTCTTTCCCCACCGCCATCTTCTGGGCATCCGCGATCTTTCCCCCGCCGATATCGAGCTGTTGCTTGATCGGGCAGACCAGGCCGTGGCGATCTCGCGGCAATCGGAAAAGAAGACCTCGACACTGCGCGGCCGCACCCAGATCAACCTGTTCTACGAGGCATCGACCCGTACGCAGTCGTCCTTCGAGCTTGCCGGCAAGCGCCTTGGCGCCGATGTCATGAACATGTCGGTGGCGAGCTCCTCGGTGAAGAAGGGCGAGACGCTGATCGATACGGCCATGACACTCAATGCCATGCGCCCCGACATCCTCATCATCCGCCACCAGTCGGCCGGGGCCGCGGCACTGCTGGCGCAGAAGGTCGGCTGCTCGGTGGTCAATGCCGGCGACGGCGCGCATGAGCACCCGACGCAGGCGCTGCTCGATGCGCTGACCATCCGCCGCGCCAAGGGACCGTTGTCGAAGCTGATCGTGGCGATCTGCGGCGACATCCTGCATTCGCGCGTCGCCCGCTCCAACATCATGCTTCTGAACGCGCTGGGCGCGCAGGTGCGCGTCGTCGCGCCCTCGACATTGCTGCCGTCCGGCATCGACAGGATGGGCGTGATCGTCGCGCGCTCGATGGCCGAGGGCCTGAAGGACGCCGACGTGGTGATGATGCTGCGCCTGCAGCGCGAGCGCATGGAAGGCGCCTTCGTGCCCTCGATCCGCGAATATTTCCGCTATTTCGGCCTCGATGCCGAGAAGCTGAAAGCCGCCAAGGACGATGCGCTGGTCATGCATCCCGGCCCGATGAACCGAGGCGTCGAGATCGCCTCCGAAATCGCCGACGGACCGCAAAGCGTCATCCAGGAACAGGTGGAAATGGGGGTCGCCGTACGCATGGCGGTCATGGAGGCGCTGCTCGATCCACGCCGCAACCATGAGGGGCGCGGCGCATGAGCGTGACCGTCTTCAGCAAGGCGCACATCGTCGACCCGTCGCGCGGCGTGGACGAGATCGGCAGCGTCGTCGTCGACGGCCGCAAGATCGTCGCGGCCGGAAAAGCGGCGTTGAACCAGGGCGTGCCGGAAGGCGCCACCGTCGTCGACTGCGCCGGCAAGAGGATCATCCCAGGCCTTGTCGACGCGCGTGTCTTCATCGGCGAACCCGGCGGCGAGCATCGCGAGACCATCGCCTCGGCAAGTGTCGCGGCGGCGGCCGGCGGCGTCACCTCCATCGTCATGATGCCCGACACCGACCCGGTGATCGACAATGTGGCACTGGTCGAATTCGTACTGCGCACGGCGCGCGACACCGCAAGCGTCAACATTTTCCCGGCGGCCGCGATCACCAAGGGCCTTGAAGGCCGCGAGATGACCGAATTCGGCCTGCTGCGTGAGGCCGGCGCCGTCGCCTACACTGACGGCCGCCACACGATCGCCAACGCCCTGGTGATGCGTCGGGCGCTGACCTATGCGCGCGATTTCGGCGGTGTGATCGCGCATGAAACGCAAGACGCCGACCTCGCTTCGTCCGGCGTGATGAACGAAGGGCTCTACGCAAGCTGGCTCGGCCTGTCCGGCATCCCGCGCGAGGCGGAGCTCATTCCGCTCGAGCGCGACCTGGCGCTGGCCCGGCTGACCGGCGGCGCCTATCACGCAGCCAAGATCTCGTCGGCCATGGCGGCCGGCGCGGTGAACAGGGCCAAGACCGACGGTGCCAATGTCACCGCAGGTGTAGCCATCCACAACCTGTCGCTCAACGAGAACGACGTCGGCGAATACCGCACCTTCTTCCGGCTGACCCCGCCCTTGCGCGCCGAGGACGACCGGCTGGCGATGATCGAGGCGATCAAGGACGGCACGATCGACATCATCGTCTCCTCCCACGACCCGCAGGACGTCGACACCAAGCGCCTGCCCTTTGCCGATGCCGCCGCCGGCGCCATCGGGCTGGAGACGCTGCTGGGAGCGGCGCTTCGGCTCTACCACAATGGCGACGTGCCGCTACTGAGGCTGATCGAGACGCTGTCCACCGCGCCGGCGAGACTGTTCGGCCTGCCGGGCGGCACGCTGAAGCCGGGCGCATCGGCAGATCTCGCGGTCGTCGATCTCGACGAGCCGTGGATCGTCAGCGAAAGCGGCTTGCACTCACGCTCGAAGAACACGTGTTTCGAAGGCGCGCGCCTGCAGGGCAAGGTCCTGCAGACGGTGGTCGCGGGCCGCACGGTGTTTTCTGCCTAGAGCATGATCCCGAGACGTGGGAACCGGTTTGCGCAGAAGATCATGCTCCAACAAAGAGTTGGATCAGGATGGCGATTCAACGAAACGTCATCCTGATCCAGACCACCTATCACCTTGAGCCCTTCCGAACCTGCCCGGCACAGGCTTGCTTGGCGAACCCTACCGACTCTACCATTATGACCAACTGATGCTTGAGCAAGGCGAGCCCTTGCAAATTAGGGTTGTATCGCGCACATTGTCTCAATCCTAGAGAGCAAGCTGCGCGACAGGAATGTAGGGGAAACAATGGGTTACGTGATCGCGCTCATTTTCGGCTATCTGCTCGGCTCGATCCCGTTCGGGCTCCTGATCACTCGCGCGGCCGGGCTGGGCGACGTTCGCCAGATCGGCTCCGGCAATATCGGCGCAACCAATGTGCTGAGGACAGGCAACAAAGGCCTTGCCGCCGCCACGCTGCTGCTCGATGCGCTGAAAGGCACGACCGCCGCTTTGATCGCCGGGCATTTTTCGCCGGACTACGGGCTTCTGGCCGGCTTCGCAGCCTTCCTCGGCCATCTCTTCCCGGTCTGGCTCGGCTTCAAGGGCGGCAAGGGCGTCGCAACCTATCTCGGCGTGCTGCTCGGCCTCGCCTGGCAGGGCATGCTTGTCTTCGCCGTCGTCTGGCTCGCGATGGCCTTCCTATTCCGTTATTCCTCGCTGGCGGCGCTGGCTGCCGCGGTGGTCGTGCCGATCGCGCTTTATTTCATAAGCACGCCGCAGATCGCCGGCCTGTTCGCCGTGATGAGCCTGATCGTCATCGTCAAGCACCATGCCAACATTTCGCGGCTGCTGGCCGGCACCGAAGGCAAGATCGGGGCAAAGGGATGAGCGCGCCGGCCGCCGGCCCGCGCCTCAGCGACCGGCAGCGGCTTGCCTGGCTTCGGCTGATCCGCACGCCCAATGTCGGCCCTGCCTCGTTTCGCGAGCTGATCAACCACTTCGGCTCGGCCGAAGCGGCGCTTGAAATGCTGCCCGAGCTGATGATCTCCGGCGGCGCCAATCGCATAATCCGTATCCCCTCCGTTGCCGAAGCCGAAGCCGAGCTGGACGCTGCCCGGCGCGCCGGCGCCCGCTTTGTCGGCATTGGCGAAGCCGACTATCCGCCCCTGCTGAAGACGCTGGACAACCCGCCGCCGCTGCTGGCGGTGAAAGGCGAAGGCGCGGTCTTCCGTTTGCCCGCGGTGGCGATCGTCGGCGCCCGCAACGCTTCGCTTGCCGGCATCAAGATGGCGCGGATGCTGGCAACAGATCTCGGCCTCGACGGCTATGCCATCGTCTCGGGCCTGGCGCGCGGCATCGATACGGCCGCGCACAAAGGCAGCGTTTCGACCGGAACGATCGGTGTGCTCGCTGGTGGGCTCGATGTGCCCTACCCGCCCGAAAATGCCGGCCTGTGCGACGAGATCGCCGATCGCGGCGGCGCCATCGTGTCGGAGATGCCGTTCGGCTGGCAGCCGCGCGCCCAGGATTTCCCGCGTCGCAACCGCCTGGTTGCCGGCATGGCGCTTGGACTGGTGGTGGTCGAGGCCGCGCAGCGCTCCGGCTCGCTGATCAGCGCCCGCCTCGCCAACGAGATGGGCCGGCTGGTCTTCGCCGTGCCGGGCTCGCCGCTCGACCCGCGCGCCGCCGGCTGCAACGCGTTGCTCAAGGACGGTGTCACGCTCGTCACTGAGGCCGCCGACGTGCTCGGCGCGCTGGCGCCGCTCGCCGGCACCCGGGCTCCAAGAACCGCCCCGATTGCCGAGGCCCCCGACATATCCGCCATGCCACCGCCCGGCGAAAACGACCGCGCCGATGTGCTGGAAGCGCTCGGGCCGACGCCGACAGGCATAGACGAGATCATCCGCCACACGGGATTAAGCGCCGCGCAGATCGCGATGGTGCTGCTTGAACTCGACCTGGCGGGACGGCTCGAGCGTCACGCTGGCGGGAATGTCTCGCTGATCGCGTGATCTGGCACCTGCGGCCACAACACTGACTTCCCTATCGGAAGAGATATTTGGACACTTCCGGATTGCCGCGGCGCCACATCACATTGTCGAGGAAATAGTGGTGCACATTGATGAAGATCAGCACGATGAAGAAAAACAATGAGGAACCGAGAACCTGGCTGTCGTAAGGGATCAGGGCGGTCAGCAGGAAGGGGATCAGCCAGAAGCCGAGATAGCCAAGCGCCGCGCCCCCGATGATGAAGCCCAGCACCCGCAGCCTGTAGCGGGGCCCAAGCACGGATAGCATTTTCGGCTCCGGATCGCGCGTGGCATCCGCGACGTCTCGCTCGACATTGGTCTGATAGCGCCACACCACGGCCAGGTATTGGAGCGAGTGGAGCGCCGGCACCACGAGCAGCCAGAGCGGGTTTATCCTGGCGATCAGGATCCAGAGATAGAGCGAGGCGACATAGGCCACGATGCCGTTGTAAGGCAGTCCGCCGCCATTTTTCCGCCAGCGGTTGACCAGCATCAAAAGCGTGGCCGCCGTCGATCCGACGGCCGCCAGCACGGCAATATCGGTGATCCAGGACGGAACCGCGAAGGTGTAATATTGAAGGCCGTAATACTGCCCCCGCGTCACGGCCGTATTCGTCTGCAGCCAGGCCAGGATCCACACCGCGTAGCTGTTGACGAGCAGCACCTTCTTGTCCCGATCATCGAAGAATTTGCGTTTCAGGACGGCGTCGACCATCAGCATGCCGTAGCCTTGCTTGACGTAGTGCCAGCCGACGAAGAAGAACATCGCGTTGGCCGCGAAGCCGAGCAGCCGCGTGTTCGACGTCGCCGCGCCATAGGCAAAGAACAATGCCATGATCGCCGGAACGACGACGCCGGCGAAAATGTAGCGAAGCTGCAGGCTTCTGTCGTAGCCGTCGCCACGCGCCTTGCGGCCGAAATTGCGGTAGAAAATCTGGTAGGAGTGGGCGAAGTGCGGGTAGTTCACCAGATAGGCCACGACCACCATCGTCGCGGCTAACGGGCCTTCGTATTCACGCGGCACGAAGAACAGCACGGGCAGGATCAGAAACGCGCTGCCGCCAAGCATGAGGAAGTCGGCGACCGGACCGAAAAGATATTTTCCAGGCTTGGGCGCTGCCTTGGGAACCTGAGCGTCTACCGAAAGGTCAAGTGTCATCCTGGAGCCTCCCTCGGAGGCCCGAGTTTAACCACGACCCTGTCCAGGGACAAGGCAACGCGGCAGGATCTCCCCTGGCTGGGGAAAGTCACCCCGTCAGGCCGAGGCGGTCGAAGCGATCTTCATCAGCCGCTTTCTTGCCTCCGCCACGCGCTTCTTCTCCGACCTTATGCGGTCGCACAGCGCGAGATTGATCCCGACGCCGCATTCTTCATCCAGCATTTCCTTTGCATGATTGAGCGAAATCTCCGCGCGCTTGACACGCAGCCTGGCTCTGTCCAGTTCCAGATTTAATACGTCCACTATTCGCGTCCCGAATTGCAGTCCCTTCACCAGGGGAAACAGCCGCGCATAAGTTTTTGTTCCGATCGCCCGGAACGCAGACGAGATGTCCCGCTTCGGTCGCACGGGATATGGCAGCCCACGGGTCGGTGCTGGCATCTTTTTGATTTTTGAAATTCTGGTGAGCGCGATGGGATTCGAACCCATGACCTACTGATTAAAAGTCAGTTGCTCTACCGGCTGAGCTACGCGCTCCCGCGGGCTCGAAACGCCGCCCTCGAAATTGCGCGGAACATAGGGAGAGTGCCGCGGCCGGTCAACCGGAAAAAGATGGCTGCCAGCCGGAGTTATCAACGGGTCTGGCGAATTTTGACGGCCGGCAATCATGCATCCGTCGCGTCGACCCCGATAGCGGTTTCCAACCGCCCGGATATCTCAGAAGTTGCTGAAATAACAACGGCTTGAGAATCAAACGGGAACCATCGCGATCATTTTCCGTTTTTCCGGCACAGGGACGTCAAACCAACCCTCTCAAGGAGAATATCCATGAAAAAGATCGTGTCGGGCTTGCTTGCCGCCACCTTGTCGGTTTCGTTTGCCGCCGCCGCGGCGGTGCCCGCCAATGCCGCGCAGGTGTTCGTCCCGCAGGCTTCGCCGGCTTCGTCCGATGTCCAGACGGTCGCCGAGCGCGATTTCCGCTGGCGGCATAACCATTGGCGCGGCGGTCAGCGTTTTTCGCGCAATGACGGCATGTATTGGAATGGCCATCGCGGCTATCGCGAATACCGCCACGGCTATCGCCGTCATGGCGATTACTGGTTCCCGCTTGCCGCTTTCGCGACAGGCGCATTGATCACCGGCGCGATCGTCAACAGCGAGAACAACCGCGTGTATCGCGGCAACTCGCATGTTGAGTGGTGCTACGACCGCTACCGTTCGTACCGCGCCTCGGACAACACCTTCCAGCCTTACAACGGCCCGCGTCAGCAGTGCATCTCGCCCTACTGACGGCCTCCAGTTAGTACCCAGGGTCGTTGACTGAGCCCGCGCCTCGAGAGGCGCGGGCTCTCTCTTTTCCGATCTCAGGTCGTGCTCAGCGTCCTGCGCACCGCATCGCGCCATCCGGCGAGTTTCGCGCCGCGCGTCGCGGCGTCCATCTCCGGCTTGAAACGCCGTTCCAGCGCCCAGCTCTTGGCGAATTCCTTTGCCTTCGGCCACACGCCCGCCTTCGATGCCGCGAGCCACGCCGCGCCCAGCGCGGTCGTCTCCAGGATCGTCGGACGGTCGACCGGCGCATCGAGAATGTCGGCGAGCCGCTGCATGGTCCAGTCGGACGCCACCATGCCGCCGTCGACGCGAAGCACCGTCTTGGCCGAAGCACCTTTCCAGTCCTTGCGCATGGCGTCGAGCAGGTCGCGCGTCTGGTAGGCGACGGATTCCAATGCCGCGCGCGCGAGCTCGGCCGGGCCCGAATTGCGCGTCAGGCCGAAGATGGCACCCCGCGCTTCCGCGTCCCAGTGCGGCGCGCCGAGGCCGACAAAGGCCGGCACCAGATAGACGGCTTGCGCCGGATCGGCGGCGGCGGCCAGGGCACCGCTCTGCTCCGCCTTGCCGATCACCTTGATGCCGTCGCGCAGCCACTGCACGGCGGCGCCCGCGATGAAGATCGAGCCCTCCAGCGCATAGGTGGTCTTGCCGTTGAGCCGGTAGGCGATCGTGGTGAGCAGGCGATTCTTCGAGCGCACCAGATCGGCGCCGGTGTTGAGCAGCGCGAAGCAGCCCGTGCCGTAGGTCGATTTCATCATGCCGGGCTCGAAGCACGCCTGGCCGATGGTCGCCGCATGCTGGTCGCCGGCCACGCCGAGGATTCGCATTTCGGCCCCGAACAGGCTCTTTTCGGTGACGCCGAAATCGTCGGCGCAATCCTTCACCTGCGGCAGGATCGCGGCCGGGATCTTCAGGATCGAAAGCAGTTCGTCGTCCCAGACATTCTTCTCGATGTTGTAGACCAGCGTGCGCGAGGCGTTTGTCGCGTCGGTGGCGTGTACGTGGCCGCCAGTCAGCCGCCAGATGAGAAAACTGTCGATGGTGCCGGCGAGCAACTCGCCCTTCTCGGCGCGCTTCCTGGCGCCCTTCACCTTGTCCAGCATCCAGGCGATCTTGGTGCCGGAGAAATAGGGATCGAGCAGCAGGCCGGTCTTCTTCGCGAATGTCTTTTCCAGTCCCTGCTTCTTGAGCTTCTGGCAGAGTGGCGCGGTACGCCGATCCTGCCAGACGATCGCGTTGTGGATCGGCTTGCCGGTCGCCTTGTCCCAGATGACGACCGTCTCGCGCTGGTTGGTGATGCCGATCGCGGCGACATCCGATGCCGCGCGACCGGCGGCCTTCAACGCCGATTTCACCGTGACGAGAACGCTCGCCCAGATGTCTTCCGGGTCATGCTCGACCCAGCCGGAAGCCGGATAATGCTGCGCGAATTCCTGCTGGCCGGTGCCGGCGACCTTCATCTTGTCGTCGAACAGGATCGCCCGGGTCGAGGTCGTTCCCTGGTCGATGGCCAGCACAAAACCGCTCATTCCCACTTCCTCCACCATTCATGCAATGGGGGAGACGGCAGGCCGCCTCCCCCACAGTTTCTAATCGGACGCGCCCGCCCGTGTCATGCAGTTGTTACTTCTGCCAGCTCTTCACCAACTCGTCGTAGTTGATGGTGACCGGCTTTTCCTTCTCGTTGTCGAGTTTCAGCTGCGGCGCGAGGTTGCCCTTCTTGACCGCGTCGGCGTTCCAGTAGGCAAGGTCATGCTCTTCGGCCATCTTCGGACCGATATCGCCCTGGACGCCCGACTTCTCGATACGTTCGAGAACCTTCTCCTGATCGGCGCAGAGGCCATTCATGGCTTCCTGCGGCGACTTGGCGCCCGACGAGGCGTCACCGATATTCTGCCACCAGAGCTGCGCCAGCTTCGGATAGTCCGGAACGTTGGTGCCGGTCGGGGTCCACTGCACGCGCGCCGGCGAGCGGTAGAACTCGATCAAGCCGCCGAGCTTGGGAGCGCGTTCGGTGAAGCTCTTGTCGTGGATCGTGGAGTCGCGGATGAAGGTCAGGCCGACATGGCTCTTCTTCACGTCCACGGTCTTGGAGATAACAAACTGCGCATA
Organism: Mesorhizobium humile; assembly: GCF_033977215.1. NCBI lineage: Bacteria > Pseudomonadati > Pseudomonadota > Alphaproteobacteria > Hyphomicrobiales > Phyllobacteriaceae > Mesorhizobium > Mesorhizobium humile. The sequence continues at coordinate 55,229 of NZ_JAVIIV010000008.1, read as the reverse complement.
AAGCCAGGCGGCCTTGGCGCGGTCGGTCGGCGTCGACTTCATCAACGTCCACGAGCCGACGTCCTGGTAGCCGAGCTTCATGCCGTCCTTCCAGTAGGAGCCGTGCGGCGACGGCGCCATACGCCATTTCGGCGTGCCGTCGTCATTCATCACCGGCAGGCCGGGCTTGACCATGTCGGCGGTGAAGGCGGTGTACCAGAATATCTGCTGGGCGACGTTGCCCTGCGACGGAACCGGACCCGATTCAGAGAAAGTCATGCCTTGCGCTTCCGGCGGCGCATAGGCCTTCAACCAGTCGAGGTATTTCTGGATCGCATAGACCGAGGCCGGGCCGTTGGTGTCGCCGCCGCGCGCGACGCAGGAGCCGACTGGACGAGAATTCTCATCGACCTTGAGGCCCCATTCGTCGACCGGCAGGCCGTTCGGCAGGCCCTTGTCGCCGTTGCCGGCCATCGACAGCCAGGCGTCGGTGAACCGCCAGCCGAGCGACGGGTCCTTCTTGCCGTAGTCCATGTGGCCATAGACCTTCTTGCCGCCGACGTCGCGGCCGGTAAAGAATTCAGCGATGTCCTCATAGGCCGACCAGTTGACCGGCACGCCAAGGTCGTAGCCGTATTTCGCCTTGAAGTCGGCCTTGTTCTTCTCGTCATTGAACCAGTCGTAGCGGAACCAATAGAGGTTCGCGAACTGCTGGTCGGGAAGCTGGTAGAGCTTCTTGTCCGGCGCGGTGGTGAACTTGGTGCCGATGAAGTCGTCGACGTCGAGCATCGGATCGGTGACGTCCTTGCCCTCGCCAGCCATCCAGTCGGTCAGGTTGCGCACCTGCTGGTAGCGCCAGTGAGTGCCGATCAGGTCGGAGTCGTTGACCCAGCCGTCATAGATGTTCTGGCCGGTCTGCATCTGGGTCTGGATCTTTTCGACGACGTCGCCTTCCTGGATGACGTCATGCGTGACCTTGATGCCGGTGATTGCTGTGAACGCCGGAGCCAGCACCTGCGATTCGTACTGGTGCGTGGTCAAGGTTTCGGAGACGACCTTGATGTCCATGCCGGCGAACGGCTTGGCAGCGTCGACAAACCACTGCATTTCCTTTTCCTGATCGGCGCGCGAAAGCGTCGATAGAGGGCCTATCTCCTTGTCGAGAAAGGCTTTTGCTTCGTCCATACCGGCATAGGCGTGGCCCGCGCCGAGCAATAGGACAAGGGCAGTCGTTGATGTTAAAAATTGCCGTCGCATGTGTTTCCTCCACAGTTAAAGGTTTCAAGTGCGATATGGAGCGGCCGCCAGCACGCGGTCGCTCCAGCTATTTCCCCCTCTATACGTAACGGAACACGCCGATGGCGTAGACCACGGAGAGAGCGAGAGCCCACCACAGGTTAGGCCCAACGAGACCCAGCCAAGCGAGATGGATAAACGCGCTGCCGAGCAGCGATAGGAAGAGACGGTCACCGCGCGTCGTTTCGAAGCGCAGCACGCCGACGCGCGGGTTGCCACCCGGCGAGACATATTCCCAGACGCCCATGCCGCAGAGCATCAGTGCAATGACGATGAAGAAAGCGGCCGTCGGCCACGTCCACGCCATCCAGGAGAAGTCGAGGTTCATGGCTTAGACCCTCCCCAGGGCAAAGCCCTTGGCGATATAATTTCGCACGAACCAGATGACCAAAGCGCCGGGGATCAGCGTGAGCACGCCGGCGGCAGCAAGCAGGCCCCAGTCCATGCCGGCGGCCGAAACGGTGCGGGTCATGGTGGCGGCAATCGGCTTGGCGTCAGTGGTGGTCAGCGTGCGGGCGATCAGCAGTTCCACCCATGAGAACATGAAGCAGAAGAAACAGGCGACGCCAATGCCGCTGGCGATCAATGGCATGAAGATCTTCACGAAGAAGCGCGGGAAGGAATAGCCGTCGATATAGGCGGTCTCGTCGATCTCCTTCGGCACGCCGGACATGAAACCCTCCAGGATCCACACCGCCAGCGGCACGTTGAACAGGCAGTGCGCCAGCGCCACCGCGATATGGGTGTCGATAAGGCCGAAGGCCGAGTAAAGCTGGAAGAACGGCAGCGCGAAGACCGCCGGCGGCGCCATGCGGTTGGTCAACAGCCAGAAGAAAAGGTGCTTGTCGCCGAGGAAGCGGTAGCGCGAGAAGGCATAGGCCGCCGGCAGTGCGACGGCGACCGAAATCACCATGTTCATCACAACATAGGTGATGGAATTGATGTAACCCGAGTACCAGGCCGACTGCGTGAAGATGATGTAGTAATTGTTCAGCGTCGGCGCGTGCGGGTAGAGCGTCAGCGAAGAGATGATTTCCTCATTCGTCTTGAAGCTCATATTGACGAGCCAGTAGATCGGCAGCAGCAAGACGAAGATGTAGATCGTCGGCACGATCCACCACCAGCGCGATTCCTCGCCGCGGCGCCGCATCAGCCGCGCCACTTCATCCTGCGACAGGGTGCTGGCCAGTCCTTCGGAAACCGCTGTCTCGCCCACTCTGTCCGTTCTTTCGTTGGCGCCGCTCATCTCAGCGCTCCGCGTCGTAGTTGGTCATCACGGTGTAGAAGACCCATGACAGCAAAAGGACGATCAGAAAGTAGACCAGCGACATCGCCGCCGCCGGACCGAGATCGAACTGGCCGAGCGCGGTCTTGACGAGATCGATCGAAAGGAACGTTGTCGAGTTTCCGGGACCGCCGCCGGTGACGACGAAGGGTTCGGTGTAGATCATGAAACTATCCATGAAGCGCAAAAGCACGGCGATCAGAAGCACGCGCTGCATCTTAGGCAGCTGGATGTAGCGGAACACCGCCCAGCGCGAGGCGCCGTCGATCTTGGCCGCCTGGTAGAAGGCATCGGGAATGGAGACCAGGCCGGCATAGCAAAGCAGCACGACCAGGCTCGTCCAGTGCCAGACATCCATGATGATGACTGTGACCCAGGCGTCGATCGGATCCTGCACGTAGTTGTAGTCGATGCCGAGCGCCTTGACATAGTAACCGAGCAGGCCGATGTCGTTGCGGCCGAACACCTGCCAGATGGTGCCGACGACATTCCACGGGATCAGCAGCGGCAGCGCCATCAGCACCAGGCAGACCGGCACGCCCCAGCCCTTCTTCGGCATGTTGAGCGCGACGAAGATGCCGAGCGGCACCTCGATCGCCAGGATGATGAAGGAGAAGATCAGGTTGCGCACCATCGCTTCCCAGAAGCGGGACGAATGCAGCAATTCCTCGAACCACTCTGTGCCTGCCCAGAAGAAGACGTTGTTGCCGAACGTGTCCTGAACCGAATAGTTGACGACGGTCATCAGCGGGATGACGGCCGAGAACGCCACCAGCACCAACACCGGCAGCACGAGGAACCAGGCCTTGTTGTTCCAGGTCTTGTCCATCTATGCCCCCATCTCGACGCGCCAGGAATCGGCGTAGATGTTGATGCCGGCCGGATCGAAGCGGACTTTCGGCTCGGCAGGCACCTCGTCGTCCTCGCCGATGACGGCCGCGATCTCCTTGCCCTCGAGGTTGGCCCGAACGACCTTGTGGCGGCCGACATCCTCGACCTTACTAACCTTCACCGCCATGCCCTCACGGCCGAGCCGCACATATTCGGGGCGGATACCGAGCTCGACGGCGCCGGCTTCGGCCTTCGGCACGCCCGGCAATTCGAGGCGCTGCGCCCCGAGCTTCGCCGTCCTGCCTTCCAGCGCAACCGGCAGCACATTCATGCCCGGCGATCCGATGAAATAACCGACAAAGGTGTGGCGCGGACGCTCGAACAATTCGGCCGGCGTGCCGATCTGGACGATGCCGCCGTCATACATGACGACGACCTGGTCGGCGAAGGTCAGCGCCTCGGTCTGGTCATGCGTGACATAGACCATGGTGTAGCCGAAGCGGCGGTGCAGCTGCTTCAACTGCGAGCGCAGCACCCACTTCATATGCGGGTCGATCACCGTCAGCGGCTCGTCGAACAGGATGGCGTTGACGTCCGAGCGCACCAGGCCGCGGCCAAGCGAGATCTTCTGCTTCTGGTCGGCGGTGAGCCCGCGCGCCTTCTTCTTGGCCAGCGAAGCGAGATCGATCATGTCGAGCGTCTCGCGCACCTTGCGGTCGACATCGGCTTCCGGCACGCGGCGGTTGCGCAGCGGGAAGGCCAGATTGTCGTAGACGGTCATGGTGTCGTAGATGACCGGGAACTGGAACACCTGCGCGATGTTGCGCTCCTGCGTCGACAGTTTGGTCACGTCCCGGCCGTTGAACAAAAGCTGGCCGTGCGAGGGGTGCAGAAGTCCCGAAATGATGTTGAGCAAGGTGGTCTTGCCGCAGCCCGACGGCCCGAGCAGCGCATAGGCGCCGCCATCCTCGAAGATGTGGTGCACCTCTTTCAACGCGAAATCTGAATCCTTCTGCGGGTTGGGCAGGTAGGAGTGGCGGATGTGGTTGACATCAATACGCGCCATCGTTTGCTCCTCAGGCCGCCAGTTTCGACGCCGTCACGGCGCGGCCGTTCTGGTCGAACACCATGATGTGGCGCGGGTCGATGAACACCTCGACCTCGTCATCGGTCTCGAAATCGAGAATGCCATGCGCAAGCATGACCCAGCGCGCATCGGCGAAATCCATATGAACGAAGCTTTCCGAGCCGGTGATCTCCGTGATGGTGACCTTCGCCCGCACCGGCACGGCTGAAGCGTTCGGCCGCTCCAGCGACAGGTGATGCGGCTGGAAGCCGATCGTGTAGCTGGCATCGGGAATGCCGTTGAGTTCCGGCGGCACCGGCAGCTTGACACCGCCTTCGAGCAGGAAGTTCGTCCCCTTCTTGGAGAGCACGATGGTGTTGAGCGGCGGGTCGGCGAAGGTCCGTGCCGTCACCAGGTCGACAGGCTTGCGGAACACCTCGACCGTCGGGCCGAATTGCGTGACGCGCCCTTCCGAAAGCGTGGCCGTGTTGCCGCCGAGCAAAAGCGCCTCGTGCGGCTCGGTCGTGGCATAGACAAAGATCGTGCCGGCGGCGGCGAAGATCTTCGGCAATTCGGCGCGCAATTCCTCGCGCAGCTTGTAGTCGAGATTGGCCAAGGGCTCATCGAGCAGCACCAGGCTGGCATTCTTGACGATGGCGCGGGCAAGCGCGGTGCGCTGCTGCTGGCCTCCGGACAGGTTGAGCGGCGTGCGGTCGAGAAAGGGCGTGAGCTTCAGGAGCGCGGCCGCGTTGCGCACCTCCTTGTCGATCTTCGCCTGCTCGACGCCGGCCACCCTGAGCGGCGAGGCGATGTTCTCGTAGACCGTCATCGCCGGATAGTTGATGAACTGCTGGTAGACCATGGCGACGTTGCGCTTCTGCACCTTCTGCCCGGTGACGTCCTTGCCGTCGAACCAGACCGAGCCGGAAGTCGGCGCGTCGAGGCCCGCCATCAGCCGCATCAGGCTGGTCTTGCCGGAAAGCGTCGGCCCAAGCAGGACATTCAGCGAGCCGTGCTGAAGCGTCAGCGACACGTCGCGGATATGCTCCTGCGCGCCGACCGTCTTCGTCACGTTCCTCAGTTCCAGCATCACGCCTCCTCCCAGGCCTTGCGCATCAGCGGTCGATCCTCATTCCGCCGCCGCGACATGACGGTTGCTCAGTCCGCGCATGAATTCTTCCAGCGCCGCCGTCTGCTCGCGGCTGAAATGCAAGCCGCGCTTGGTGCGCCGCCACAGCACGTCCTCGGCGGCGACCGCCCATTCGTTTTCGACCAGATAGCGCACCTCGGCCTCGTAAAGGTCGGCGCCGAAATTGCGGCCGAGATCCGCATTCGACTTGGCGAGGCCGAGCAGCTTTTCCGCGCGCGTGCCGTAGAGCCGGGTAAAGCGACGCGCCAGCCGCTGGTCCAGGAACGGATAGGTGGTCTTCAGCCGGGCAACCTGGGCATCGAAACCGGTCGCGGGGAAATCGCCACCCGGCAGCGGCGCGTCATGCGTCCAAGGCTTGCCGCGCTTGCCGAGAAAACCTTCGATCTTCTCCAGCATCGATTCCGCTAGCCGGCGGAAGGTCGTGATCTTGCCGCCAAAGGCATTGACCAGCGGGGCGACGCCCTCCCCGCCATCGGCCTTCAACACATAGTCGCGCGTCGCCTCCTGCGCCTTCGAGGCGCCGTCGTCATAGAGCGGGCGCACCGCCGAATAGGTCCAGACGATGTCGGCGCGTTTTACCGGTTGCGCGAAATATTCGCTCGCCGCGGCGCACAGATAGTCGATCTCCGTATCGGAGATCTTCACCTCATGCGGATCGCCGGGATAATCGCGGTCGGTGGTGCCGATCAGCGTGAATTCTTCCTCGTAAGGAATGGCGAAGATGATGCGGCCATCCTTGTTCTGGAAGAAATAGGCCCGCGGATCGTCGAACTTCTTGGCGATGACGATGTGGCTGCCCTGCACGAGGCGGACATTGTGGACTTCGTTCTGGCCGACGGCGGTCGAGAGCACGTGATCGACCCAGGGGCCGGCGGCGTTGACGAGAAGCCGCGCGCGAACCTCTTCGTTTTCACCCGTAAGCAGGTTCTGCGTCTTGATGGTCCAGGTCGAACCGTCGCGCCGCGCGCTGACGACCTTGGTGCGGGTGCGGATAATGGCGCCCCGGTCGGCGGCGTCGCGGGCGTTCAGCGCCACCAGGCGCGCGTCATTGACCCAACCATCCGAATATTCGAAAGCCTTGCGAAACAATGGCTTGAGCGGCTTGCCTGCCGGATCGCTGGCCATGTCCAGCGTCTTCGTCGCCGGCAGGAGCTTGCGCCCGCCGATATGATCGTAGAGGAACAGCCCGAGCCGGATCAGCCAGGCGGGCCTGAGGCCCTTGGCGTAAGGCAGCACGAAGCGCATCGGCCAGATGATGTGGGGCGCGTTCTTCCACAGAACCTCGCGCTCCATCAGCGCTTCGCGCACCAGCCGGAACTCGTAGAATTCGAGATAGCGAAGGCCGCCATGGATGAGCTTGGTCGAGCCTGACGAGGTCCCGCTCGCCAGATCGTTCATCTCGGCGAGATAGACCGAAAATCCGCGACCGACAGCGTCGCGGGCTATGCCGCAGCCATTGATGCCGCCGCCGATGACGAAAATGTCATGGATCGGAATTGCGTCCAAGGAGTCCTCCAACGATTTCGCATTGCACCATTTTTGTGTTTTACGAAACCGTGACGGAATTATTTCGAACTCAAACCGAATGTCAAACGAAATATCACGGCTGTGTGAGCCAGCAGTGGTACGCGCCTATTCGAGCGCCGTCTCGATGAGCCGGACCTCGGTTTCCTCGCAAATCCGGCGGATCGACGGGATCTCGCAACGATCGGTGATGAAGGTATTCACCTGCGAGAGATGGCCGATACGAACCGGCGCCGTGCGCTCGAACTTGGTCTGGTCGGAGACCAGGATGACGTGGCGGGCATTCGCGATGATGGCCTGCGCGACTTTCACCTCGCGGAAATCGAAGTCGAGCAGCGCCCCGTCATGGTCGATCGCCGAGGCGCCGATGACGGCGTAATCGACCTTGAACTGACGGATGAAATCCACGGCCGCTTCGCCGACAATGCCGCCGTCGGAACCGCGCACCACGCCGCCGGCGATCACCACCTCGATGGTAGGATAGATACGCATCCTATTGGCGACATTGATGTTATTGGTAATGACCATAAGCCCGTTATGGTCGAGCAGCGCCTTGCTGACTGCCTCGGTGGTGGTGCCGATATTGATGAACAGCGAGGCATTGTCCGGGATCAGACGCGCCGCAGCGCTGCCGATCGCTTCCTTCTCGTCGGCGGCGATCTTGCGGCGCGCCTCGTACTCCATGTTCTCGATGCCGGACGGAAACAAGGCGCCGCCATGGATGCGGGTCAGCAGTCGCTGATCGCACAGATCGTTGAGGTCCTTGCGGATGGTCTGCGGCGTCACATTGAAATGCGTCGCCAGGTCGTCGACCAGCACCCGGCCATGGTCTTTCGCCATCTGGATGATCTCGGCATGGCGTGGCGAAAGAAACATTGCTGGTCCTCCATTTTCGTTTTTTTCCGTCTATATCGGAAAACGAAAGCGAAGAAAAGGTATAAGCCGGCTAACGAAAATCACCTGATTGCAAAAGGCAAACCAGTTCGGAACACGTCCGCCGCCTCAGGACGGGCGCCGGGCGATCTCGGTTATGACGTCGAACGCTGCGTCGACATCCGCTGGCGTCGACTCGAACTGTCCCGCCTGAAAGCGTATCGCCACGCGCCCGTCGACCCTCGTCTGCGTGAGATAGATGCGGCCATCGGCATTGATGGCGTCGACCAGATGCAGATTGTGCTCGTCAGGATCGATGCCTGGTGCCGCGCGATGCCGGAACGAGAAGAGCGACAGCATCGGCTCGCTGCTGAGCTCGAAATCCGCTTCCCGGGCCAGCCGCGCGGCAAGCCCTTCGCTCCAGGCGACATGGTTGCGGATCATGTTGCGCAAGCCTTCGAGGCCATGGGCGCGAAGCAGGAACCAGAGTTTGAGCGCACGGAAGCGGCGCCCGAGCGGCACCGACCATTCCGAATAGTTGATGATGCCGTCATGACCGCGGGTCTTCAGATAGTCCGGCTTGATCGCCAGCGTGCGCACCAGGTCTTCGGGCTGGCGCACGAACTGGATCGAGCAGTCGAACTGCGCACCCAGCCATTTGTGGGGATTGAAGACGATGGAATCGGCGCCCTCGACGCCTGTCCAGAAATGCCGGTATTCCGGGCAGATCATCGCCGACCCGGCCCAGGCTGCATCGACATGCAGGTAAAGCCCGTGCCGCTTCGCGACCTCCGCCACCGCCGCGATGTCGTCTGTGCCGCCGGTGCTGGTACCGCCGACGCAGGCGATGATGCCCGCGGGCAACAGGCCGGCCTTGCGATCGGCAATGATCGCCGCCTCCAGCGCGGCCGTATCCATGGCGCGAAAACGTCCGCTGACCGGGATGCGGACGAGGTTTTCCTCGCCGATGCCGGAGACCCAGATGGCGCGATCGATCGAGGTATGGACCTGGTCGGAGGAATAGACGCGCAACTTGCCCTGCCCGGCGAGGCCTTGTCTGTTGCCCTGCCAGTCGAGCGCGCGCTCGCGCATGGTCAGCACCGCCGCAAGCGTCGCCGACGAGGCCGAATCCTGGATGACGCCGGAAAAGCCTTCGGGCAGGCCGAGCGCCTGGCGCATCCAGTCGACGATGCGCATCTCGAGCTCGGTCGCCGCCGGCGAGGTTTGCCACAGCATGCACTGCGCGGCCATCGCCGAGACCAGATATTCCGCCACGACCGACACCGGCGCCGCATTGGCCGGGAAATAGGCGAAGAATCGCGGATGCTGCCAATGCGTCATGCCCGGCACGATCTTTTCTTCGAAATCGGCGAAGATCTTCTCCATCGGCTCGGGCATTTCGGGTGGCGAGGCTTCGATGCTCCTGAAAATCTCGCCGGGCGCGATCGCTGGCCGCACCGGGCGGTCACGCAGGCCGGCGCGGTAATCGGCGCCCCAATCGGCCGCCCGCCTTGACCAGTCGCGGAATTCCTCATTGTCCATAGTTTCCTCCCAGCAGCCGTCAAAGATACCGGCCGGTCGAACCGCCCTTGGCTTTTAATTAACATGTTAAATATAGTGAAGCAACGGTGAGAACCGAAAGCTTACCCCGGAAAATCCGGCAGGTTTGAAAAGGCCAATTTCAGCGCCTTGGACCAGCCGTCCGAAATGGTGCGGTAATAGGGATCGTCCTGGCCGATCCGCCGGCTCAGCCCCACCTTGAACGCATCCTGTTCCATGAACAGAAGATCAAGCGGCAGCCCGACTGAAAGGTTGGATTTCAGCGTCGAGTCGAAGGACACCAGCAGCAGCTTCACCGTCTCGGCCAGGCTCATGGCCCGGTCATAGGCGCGAATGATGATCGGCTTGCCGTATTTCGTCTCGCCGATCTGAAAGAATGGCGTGTCGTCGGTCGACTCGATGAAATTGCCTTCCGGATAGATCATGAACAGCCTGGGCGGGCTGCCCTTGATCTGGCCGCCGAGGATGAAGGAAGCATTGAAATAGGAATCCGCCTTCTCGCCGTCGGGCGACGCATGCGCGATCACTTCCTTGACCGTTTCGCCGACCAGCCGCACCGTCTGGTACATAGACGGGGTCTCGAGCAGCTTCTCGTGGCGGTCGCCGACCGCCTTGTTGCGCTCGTCGAGCAGGCTGACGACGGCCTGCGTCGTGGCAAGGTTGCCCGCCGACATCAGCACGATGACGCGCTCGCCGGGCTGTTCCCACACATGCATCTTCTTGAAGGTCGAGATCGAATCCATACCCGCATTGGTGCGCGTGTCCGACATGAACACGAGCCCGCGATCGATCTTGAGGCCGACGCAATAGGTCATGGTCGCTCTTCCGGCAGAGAATCTTGCGAAGATTACTGCTCCACCGTGACGGTGACGGCAAGCTTCTCCTGCGACTGCCCCAGCAGTATCCCCGACACGGGCGAGGCGTCGCGATAGTCGCGCCCCGTCGCCACCCGCACATAGCGTTCGTCGGGAGAGATGCCGTTCGCCGGGTCGAAGGCAACCCAGCCGAGCCCCACGACATAGGCCTCGGCCCAGGCATGGCTCGCGGCCTGCTCGACGGCCGCATCCATCATCAGATAGCCGCTGATGTAGCGGGCGGGAAAGCCAAGCACGCCGGCCGCGGCGATGAAGATGTGGCTGTGGTCCTGGCAGACGCCGGTCTTCAACGCCAGGGCTTCTTCCGCCGGCGTCACGACGCTGGTCGTGCCCGGCCTGTAGACGACGCGTTCGCCGATGGCGCCCATCAACCGGTGCAGTCGCTCGATTTCGGTGCCCTGCCCGACCGCGCCGGCCAATTCGCGTATGCCCTCGCCGGCTGTGGTGAGCTGCGTCTGCTGTCCGAACAGCCAAAGCGGCGCAAAGCCCTGATGCGGACCCGTTATGCCCGCCGTATCATGCGTGGTCACGTCACCGGCGGCCTCGACGGTGATCGCGTTCTGGCCGCTCTCGGCGCTCACCAGCCGCGTGTCGTTACCGAAATGGTCGGTGAAGCGCACCTCCTCGCGAGCCCCTTCAACCTTGATCGCCCAGGAGCCGACGGTCTGCGTACGCCCGCTCAACGGCAGCAGGCGCAGCCGCTGCAGCAGATACTGCACCGGCTGATCGTAGTGGTACTCGGTGCGGTGGGTGATCTTGAGCCGCATAGCGCTCGCCCTCGGCTGTGCTCAATTGAACCGGTAATCCTGGGCGATCTCGTCGCCCAGCCTGGTGTTGTCGCGAATGAACTCGGCCAGGAATTCATGCAGGCCGTGATCGAATATGTCCTTGATCGATCCTCTCTTGAGCAGCGTCTGGATCTTCTCGGCCGTGGCATGGCAGGCATGACGCTCGCCGTAATCGTCGGCGAGGAATTTCAGATGCTCGCCGAGGAAGCGATAGCAGAAGGTCAACGAGCGCGGCATGCGCACATTGAGGATCAGATAGTCGGCGATGTTGGTCGGCTTGTAGTCGGCCTCATAAACCCAGCGATAGGAGCGGTGCGCCGACACCGAGCGCAGGATCGACTCCCACTGGTAGTTGTCCAGCGTCGAGCCGACCCAGGAGAGCGAAGGCAACAGCACATAATATTTCACGTCGAGGATGCGCGCCGTGTTGTCGGCGCGCTCGACATAGGTGCCCAACTGCGAGAAATCGAAGATCTCGTTGCGCAGCATCGTACCGTAGAACGAACCGCGGATCAGTGCCGTCTCGCGCTTGATGGCATCGAGCACGGTCGGCAGGTCGCGCTCGTCGATCGGCCTCGCCAGCATGCGCTTCAGCGACATCCAGGCTTCGTTGATGCTTTCCCAGGTCTCGCGCGTCAGCGCCGTGCGCACCATGCGGGCATTGTTGCGCGCCGTCTCGATCGACGACATCGTGCTCGACGGGTTCGAGGTGTCGCGCAGCAGGAAGTCGGAGACGTTGGCGGCGGTATAATCCTGGTACTTCTGGCTGAAGGCGATGTCCGAGCCGGCGCTGAGCAGCACCGAATTCCATTCCTCAGAAGCGCTCTGCGTGCGCGTCAGCGCCATGCGCAGGCCGGCGTCGACCAAGCGCGCCATGTTTTCGGCCCGCTCGATATAGCGGTTCATCCAGTAGAGACCGTTGGCGGTGCGGCCGAGAAGCATGGGAACGCCCTTCGGGCTAGTGAGTAGGGAATAGGCAGTAGGGAGTAGTAAACATTTGAACCTCAATGGAATATGGCATTTCCCTGTCCCCTATCCTTCCACTACTGCCTACTGCCTACTGCCTACTGCCTACTCACTACTCGCTATTCGCTGTTCAATCATCCAACACCCACGTGTCCTTCGTCCCGCCACCTTGTGATGAGTTCACAACCAGCGAGCCTTCCTTCAGGGCGACACGCGTCAAGCCGCCCGGCACGATCTGGATGCGATCGGAGACCAGCACGTAAGGCCGAAGATCGACATGGCGTGGCGACAGGCCCTTTTCGGTCAGGATCGGGCAGGTCGACAGCGCCAGTGTCGGCTGGGCGATGTAGTTCGAGGGTTTTGCCTGCAGCTTCTTGGCGAACTCCTGGCATTCCTTCTTGGTCGCCGCCGGGCCGACCAGCATGCCGTAGCCGCCTGAGCCGTGCACTTCCTTGATCACCAGCTCGCTGATGTGTTCCAGCACGTATTTCAGGCTGTCCGGCTCCGAGCAGCGCCAGGTCGGGATGTTGCCGAGGATCGCCTTGCGCCCGGTGTAGAACTCGACGATCTCCGGCATGTAGGAATAGATCGCCTTGTCGTCGGCGATGCCGGTGCCGGGCGCATTGGCGATGGTGATGTTGCCGGCGCGGTAGACATCCATGATGCCCGGCACGCCGAGCGCGGAGTCCGGCCGGAAGGTCAGCGGATCGAGGAAGTTGTCGTCGACGCGCCGGTAGAGCACGTCGATCTGCTTGTAGCCTTCGGTGGTGCGCATCGCGACATGGCCGTCGACGACGCGCAGATCCTGCCCCTCGACGAGCTGCACGCCCATCTGGTCGGCGAGGAAGGCGTGCTCGAAATAGGCCGAGTTGTAGGAACCCGGCGTCAGCACGGCGATGGTCGGTGCGCCTTTGGCGCTTTGCGGCCGCACCGCGGCGAGCGATTGGCGCAGGAGTTGCGGATAGTTCTCGACCGGCCGCACCTTGATCTTCTGGAACAGCTCCGGAAAGAGCTGCATCATCGTCTCGCGGTTCTCCAGCATGTAGGAGACGCCGGACGGCGTGCGGGCATTGTCCTCCAGCACGTAGAACTCGTTCTCCGAGATGCGGACGATATCGACGCCGATGATATGGGTGTAGACGCCGGCCGGAGGCCTGACCCCGATCATCTCGGGCAGGAAGGCCTCGTTCTTCGCGACGAGCTCCCTCGGCACGCGCCCGGCGCGCAGGATCTCCTGGCGGTGGTAGATATCGTCGAGAAAGGCGTTCAGCGCCTGCACGCGCTGCTCGATGCCTTGCGTCAGCCGGCGCCATTCCTGGCCGGAGAGGATGCGCGGGACGATGTCGAAAGGGATCAGCCGCTCGGAAGCTTCCTGCTCGCCATAGACGGCGAAGGTGATGCCGGTCTTGCGAAAGACGCGCTCGGCGTCCTGCATTTTCTGGGTAAGCCTGGCCGGGTCCTGCTCCTTCAGCCAGCGATCGTAAGCCTCATAAGGTCTTCTCAATCCGGAAACTTCCGGAAGCATTTCGTCGAAAGCTGCCAATCGCGTACTCCCCTCTGCGACCATTTCACTGGCCTCGCCGGAGAAAATCAAGCGCAATCGATGATTTAAGAGCCGATGATGGCCGGTCTATGCGAATTGCCTAAATTTAAGGCACCAACGGCAAGGCCGGGTCAGCTGCTGCTTCCCGGCGGGGCATCGCCAGGTCCGTCAGAACGCCCGGAAGGTCACGATCGTGAAGGTGTCCTTGATTCCAGGCAGAATCTGCACCCGCTCGTTGACGAAGTGGCCGACGTCTTCCTCGTCGTCGATATAGAATTTGGCGAGCAGGTCGTAATTGCCGGCGGTCGAGTATATCTCGGAGGCGATCTCGGCATCGGCGAGCGCGCTGGCGACCTCATAGGACTTGCCCAGGTCGCACTTGATCTGCACGAAAAATGCCTTCATTGCCCGGTCCTGCCAGCCTGCTTCAAGATTAAGCGGCCCTTGTGGCAGACTGCCGCCCGGCTTTCAAGCTTCACGCACCGCGCACCTCAAAGAGTAGCTGATCCCGCCTCCCGACGCCGAAATGGCGGAATCTTCGCAGCTCGGTGAAACCAGGCCATGCCGAAGCGCGTATGTTAGACTGCATTCGCCAAGCGCGAGTTCCGGGAGGCAGGCCATGCGCCGCGCATTGTTCGCACTAGCTCTTGTTCCGATGTTGATAGCTTCGCTTGCCTTCGCCGGCGATGCCGAGATCAAGGCCGCGCAGACGGTCATCGACAGCCAACTGAAAGCCTTCATCGCCAATGACGGCGCCACCGCCTACAGCTTCGCCGCGCCGAACGTGAAGCAGATCTTTCCGACCGTCGACACCTTCATGAACATGGTGACCAATGGCTACGCGCCGGTGCGCAAGCCCCAATCCTATTCCTTCGGCAAGGTCGAAGAGACCGGGCCCGGTTCGATCGTCCAGCAGGTGCTGATCGTCGGGCCCGACGGCAAGGACTATGAGGCGGTCTATACGCTGCAGCAGCAGGCGGACGGCAGTTTCAAGATCACCGGCTGCAGCCTGCGCGCTTCGACTTCGGTCAGCACCTGAGACCGCCCGGCGTGACCGCTCAATCCCGACGGCTATAGAGTGTCCAGCCCAAACCGGAGAGACCCCAGTAGGTCGAGGCTCCGGCTCGTTCGTAGGCAAGCGCGCAATCGAAGCCCACGCGCTCCGGCAGTTTTTGGGGATCACCTTCGAGAACGAGCCAGTCGGCGCGCCCGGCGCAAATCTTGTCCTGGGTGACGAGCGAGGCCTGGCGGCCCATGCGCGCCGCGAAATAATCGACAACCATGCCGGTGCGGAAATCGGCGTTGGTGGCATATGTGGCGGCGCCGCTCCTTGTCATCTCGTCCACTATGCTGGAATAGGAACCGCGCCCTTGCTCATAGAAACGAGCCAGCAACGCCACGTTGCCGCCGGCCACAAGCATGAGCACCCCGGCGGCGCAAAGCCTTCTCACACCGCCGGCGTCGAAGCCGCGTCCGATCATCTCTCCAGCCCAAAGCAGCAACAAGGCTCCGCTGACGATGAAATAGCGCGGGAATTCGAGATTCGGCAGATGCGCGGCCGCCATCAAGGCAGGCAGCCCGACGACGCCGACAACATAGAGACTGGCCCGGCGATCGCGCGAGACGCCTGCATATGCCAAAACCAGGGCGCAAACGATCGCGACGCATGTCCAGTCGCCGATCCAGTCCGGCAGACCGAAAAGATAGCGGATCATTCCGCCATAGCCGGCGGCGAACTTCTCAAGCGAGAAGGACGAATACCCGCCGACGTTGAAGCTGAACAATCGCGCGCCCACGAGGATTGCCGCGGCGAGCGGAAGCACGGCTAGGAAAGCAGGCAGGAAGGCCTGGATAACTTCCCTGTTGACGGCAATCAGGCTGCGGCTGCGTCGCCAGCTTAGCCACATTGTCCAGACCGCGAGCACCGCTACCGCTTCGATCATCGTCAGATGGGAAAGGAAGCCAAGCAGAATGGCGACGGCAAGAGCGATGCTGTACGGCCCCTGCTTGTCGAACCAGCGCTCCAGAAGAGCCACGGAAACGAGTGTGAACAGCACCAGGCCGGCATAGCCGCGCGCCTCCGAGCCGTAGTGGACCATCGGGTAGCTCACGGCAAACAGCAGCGCCGACGCAACCATGGCCCAGCGTCCGCGCGATATCGCCGCGGCCGCAACGACGGTGCACGCACCAAGCGTTATCGACAGGCCGCGCTGGACGAGCGGCGCGGCATCGGGGCCGACGACATACTGATATATCGAATTCAGGAAGTGATTGTTGTCGTGGTTTATGCGCCAGAATATCTGGTCGACCGACGTCAGGGGCTTCAACAGCACGATGCTCCAGATCTCGTCGTGCCAGAGGTCCCCGCGCGCGCCGAGCAGACGCAAGGTCAAGCCGGCAAGAACGACCGCTGAAATTACGAGTAATAGACTGTAGCTCCATGGCCGGATCGCCGCCGATCCTGGCCGGTCGACATTAGCGCCTGCTACATGATCGTCAGCAGTCGACGCGTCTATTTTCACCAAAGCCGTGCCGCCCTTTGCCTCGATATGGCAAGGGATACTTACTCCTCATCTGATTTATGAAAGGTTCTCCGAGGGTTCACTGGGGTGTTTCACCGTTTCATAGAAACAGCGAAACGCCCTATCTCTTTTGTTCGACGCAACTCCGGACGAAAGGCTACGGCGAAGTCGCCGAGCCCAACCGCTCACACTTTTCCTGGAATTGCTCCAATCAAAGGGCCGGGATATCGCCCCGCGCCCAGCCTTCGGTGATCTCGGCGGCGCGCGCGTCAAAAGCCTGCGCCTCGACGGCCGCGCGGATGTCCTGCATCAGCCTCTGATAATAGGACAGGTTGTTCCAGGTCAGCAGCATGGCGCCGAGCGCCTCCTGCGAGCGTACGAGGTGATGCAGGTAGGCGCGCGAATAATCGCGCGCGGCCGGGCAATCGCTTTCCTCGTCGAGCGGCCGCGGATCGTCGGCATGGCGGGCGTTCCTGAGATTGACCTTGCCGCGGCGCGTATAGGCAAGGCCATGGCGGCCGGCACGCGTCGGCATCACGCAGTCAAACATGTCGATGCCGCGCGCCACCGATTTCAGGATATCGTCAGGCGTGCCGACGCCCATCAGGTAGCGCGGCTTGTCGGCCGGCAGCTCCGGGCAGGTGATGTCGAGCATCTCCAGCATCACCGGCTGCGGCTCGCCGACCGCCAGCCCGCCGACGGCATAGCCTTTCAAGTCCATCGCCTTCAGCGCCTGAGCGGAGCACACGCGCAAGGCCGCGCTGTCGCCGCCCTGGACGATGCCGAACATCGCCTTGCCCGGCTGGTCGCCGAAGGCCGCCTTGCAGCGCTCGGCCCAGCGCAGCGACAATTCCATGGCGCGCTCGATCTCCTTGGGCTTGGCGGGAAGCGCTGTGCATTCGTCGAGCTGCATCTGGATGTCGGAATCGAGCAGCCCCTGGATCTCGATCGACCGCTCCGGCGACATCTCGTAAGGCGCGCCGTCGATATGCGAGCGGAAGGTGACGCCCTGTTCGGTCAGCTTCCTCAGCTTCGACAGCGACATCACCTGGAAGCCGCCGCTGTCGGTCAGGATCGGATAAGGCCAGCGGGCGAACTCGTGCAGGCCGCCGAGCCGGGCCACGCGCTCGGCGCCGGGCCGCAGCATCAAATGATAGGTGTTGCCGAGGATGATGTCGGCGCCGACGCCACGCACCTGGTCCATATACATGGCCTTGACGGTGCCGCCGGTGCCGACCGGCATGAAGGCCGGCGTGCGGATCTCGCCGCGCGGCATCGAGACAAGGCCGCGCCGCGCCTTGCCATCGGTCGCAAGCACCTCGAAGGAAAAAGTCTCAGCCATTGAATTCCTTGTCGTGCACCGGAGCACCCGGCGCCTGCTCGTCGAGCGACTGCCGGTAGCGGATGCAGCCGCGCATGAATTTCGGCCATGGCGGCACGGCGATCGACGGCTCGGTCTTTTCCGGCAAAAGGTCCCAGAGGTCGGGGTGATGCCAGCAGAGATCATGCCCGGTCGTGTCGCGATGCGCGCGGATACCGGCGCGCAGCTTCTTCACCTCCGCGGTCAGCATATCGCGGTCCATGCTGTCGAGATCATCGTCCATCGCTCGTCTCCGCCCGGTAAAGCAGGCTTGCGTCGCCATAGGAATAGAACCTGTAGCGGCTCTCGATGGCATGCGCATAGGCCGAGCGCATCGTCTCCAGCCCGCTGAAGGCCGAGACCAGCATGAACAGCGTCGTGCGCGGCAGATGGAAATTGGTCATCAGCATGTCGGCCGTCCGGAAGCGGTAGCCGGGCGTGATGAAGATGTCGGTCGGTCCGGACCAGGGCTCGATCCCGCCGTCGTCGCGCGCGGCACTTTCCAAAAGCCGCAGCGATGTCGTGCCGACGCAGACGATCCGCCTTCCCCGTGCCTTGGCCGCGTTGAGCGCCGCCGCCGTCTCCGCGCTTACCGAGCCAGTCTCGGCATGCATCTTGTGATCGGCCGTGTCCTCCGCTTTCACCGGCAGGAAGGTGCCGGCGCCGACATGCAGCGTGACGAAGCGGCGATCGACACCCCTGGCGTCGAGCGCGGCAAACAGCTCCGGCGTGAAATGCAGGCCGGCGGTGGGGGCAGCGACCGCGCCCTCTTCCCTGGCATAGATGGTCTGGTAGTCGGCGCGGTCGCGCTCGTCGTCGTCGCGCTTCGAGGCGATATAGGGCGGCAGCGGAATATGGCCGACGGCGTGCAGCGCCTCGTCGAGGAACGGCCCGGAGAGGTCGAAGCCGAGCAGCGCCTCGCCCGCCTCGCCCTTCTCGATCACCGTGGCGTCGAGCTGGCCGAGAAAGCAGGAATTGCCGTCATGGCCAAAATGGATGCGGTCGCCGGCGGCGATGCGCTTGCCCGGCCGCATGAAGGCCTGCCAGCGGTCCGGCGCCACGCGCATATGCAGAGTCGCCTCGACCTGCGCCACCGCCTCGCCGCGCTTGCGCACGCCCTTCAATTGCGCCGGGATAACCTTTGTGTCGTTGAACACCAGCACGTCGCCTTCGCGAAGCAGCGACGGCAATTCGCTGACGATGCGGTCCTGCAGCGGTTCACCGGATTTGACGACCAGAAGCCTGGCGCTGTCGCGCGGCTCGGCCGGGCGAAGCGCGATGCGCTCTTCCGGCAGGTCGAAGTCGAACAGGTCGACGCGCATCAGTAGAGCCGGATGAGCAGCGCCCCGGCAAGCAAGAGCACGGCGCCGGCGACGCGGCCAAGCGAGATTTCGCGCACCGCCACGCCAAGGAAACCGGCGCGGTCGATCAGCATGCCGGCAAGCAGCTGGCCGGCGACCAGGAAGGCCATCAGCGCCGCCGCGCCGATGCGCGGCGTGAGAATGGTGGAGAGCGTGACATAGAAGCCGCCGAGCATACCGCCGGCGATGAACAGCCAGGGTGCCGGCGCCTTCCAGTCGAGCGATATGCCCTGCAGCCTCACCACCGCGAAGGCGATAATGCCGAGAACGATAGCGCCCGACAGGAAGGAGAATGCCGCCGCCGCGACCGGAAGGCCGAGGCCGCGTGCCAATTGCGAATTGATCGGTGCCTGGATGGCAATGAAGGCGCCGGACAGGATGCCGAGCAGGGACCAGACAGCGCCCATCATCGTTCCGCCTTTACTTGACGTCCGCCGCGACTTTCAGCGAGACGATCTTATCGGGATCCTGCACCGGCTCGCCGCGCTTGATCTTGTCGACATTCTCCATGCCTTCGATGACCTGGCCCCACACCGTATACTGGCGGTTGAGGAAAGCGGCATCGTCGAAGCAGATGAAGAACTGCGAATTCGCCGAATTCGGGTTCTGGGCCCTGGCCATCGAGCAGGCACCGCGGCCGTGATTGGCGTTGGAGAACTCGGCCTTCAGGTCCGGCTTGTCGGAGCCGCCCATACCCGCGCGCGACGGCGCATAGGTGGACTTGCTTGAATTGCCGAACTTGACGTCGCCGGTCTGCGCCATGAAGCCGTCGATGACGCGGTGGAACACCACGCCGTCATAGGCGCCTTCACGCGCCAGCTCCTTGATGCGCGCGACGTGGCCGGGCGCCAATTCAGGGTACATCTCGATGACGACCTGTCCCTTGGTCGTTTCCATGATGAGCGCGTTCTCGCGATCCTTGATCTCAGCCATGTCAGAAAATCCTTTGAAAATTGAGGGAGTTATTTGCTGTCGGCGGCGATGCGAACCTTGATCATGCGGTCGGGGTCGGTGACCGTGCCGTTGTCGGCCTCGTCGCCCTTCTTGATCTTGTCGACGAGGTCCATGCCGCCGACGACCTTGCCGACGATGGTGTACTGGCCGTCGAGGTTCGGCGCCGGCGCGAACATGATGAAGAATTGCGAGTTCGCCGAATTCGGGTCCTGCGAACGGGCCATGCCGAGAACGCCGCGCGTGAACTGCTCGCTCTGCGAGAACTCGGCCGGCAGGTCGGGAAGATCGGAGCCGCCGGTGCCGACGGCTTCGGGGTTGAACCCCTTCTTCATGTTGCCGAACTTGACGTCGCCGGTCTGCGCCATGAACCCGTCGATGACGCGGTGGAAGGCGACATTGTCATAAGCGCCGTCGCGCACCAGCTTCTTGATCTGCGCGACATGCTTCGGCGCCAGATCGGGACGCAGCGCAATCGTCACGTCGCCATCCTTGAGCGTGATGATCATGGTGTTTTCCTTGTCGGCAGCGACGGCCGGGCCGGATGCCGAAAAAATGGATGCCGCGAAAAGGCCGGCAAGCACGACAAGGAACGAAGCGAGCTTCTTCAGCTGCATAGGAATCTCCGGGAAAGCCTATTTGGTGAACTTGGCGGTGAGCGCGCCGGCAACGGCCGCTGGCACGAATGGGCGGATGTCGCCGCCCATCGACGCAATCTGGCGCACAAGTGTGGCGGTAATGGTGCGCACCGACGGGCTGGCGGGCAGAAAAACCGTCTGCAGTTCCGGCGCCATCGTCTCGTTCATGCCGGCCATCTGCATTTCGTAATCGAGGTCGGTGCCGTCGCGCAGCCCCCGGATCATGATCGAGGCGCCATGCTTGCGGGATGCGTCGATGACCAGCCCGTCGAAGGACACGACCTTGATGCGGTCGCTGTCGCGGCCGAATTCGGCCTTGGTCGCGGCCTCGATCAGCTTCACGCGTTCCTCGAAGGAAAACAACGGCTTCTTGCCAGGATGAATGCCGATCGCCGCATAGACGGTATCCGCCACCGCCAGCGACGCCTTGAGCACGTCGAGATGGCCATTGGTCAGCGGGTCGAAGGAGCCAGCGTAAAGGGCGGTGCGTTCGGTCATGGCAGGCTTCTAGCGAGCCTCTCAAACAAAGGCAAATCCGATTGACGAGGCGTGCGTGAACCTTTTCGCCCGATGAACGACAGATGAATGCGACGATCACGAACGTTTCACGCAGCGTTCACTAGGTTGCCGCTTCAAGGGATGAAACCAAATTCCCATCTTATCGTTGTAAGGTGCAGGAGAACACGCAAATGCTGATCTACATGCTTGCCACTGCAATGACCATCGTGATGCTGATCGCGACTGCATTCGGGTTGCACCAGGAAGCAGGGCGGGTGCGCGTCAAGGTCAATACCAAGCGGCTCGATGGTTTCGCCCATCGCAACGTTTACCGTCGCCACTGATCCCCGCCATGACCGAACCGGCCCAAAGGGGCCGGTGAAACCTGGACGAACCTATTCGCTTTCGCCCGTATCGTCCGCGCCGCTTTCGCCCGAGGCTACGTCCTCGGCCTCTTCGTCCGACTGCGGCTCCGAAATCCGCTCCACCGACACAACCTTCTCGCCTTCGGCCGTATTGAAGATCGTCACGCCCTTGGTGGCGCGGCTGGCGAAGCGTATGCCGTTGACCGGCACGCGGATGACCGTGCCGCCGTCCGAAACCAGCATGATCTGATCGTCATTGCCGACCGGGAAGGTCGCGACCAGCCGGCCGATCTCAGCTACCTTCGACACATCGGTGGCGCGGATGCCCTTGCCGCCGCGGCCCGTCAGGCGGAAATCGTAGGACGACGACCGCTTGCCGTAGCCATATTCGGTCACCGTCAGCACGAGCTTTTCATGCGCCTTGAGGAATTCGTAGCGCTCCTCGGAGAGCTCGGCCTCCTCGCCGATTTCCTCATTGGTCAGCGCGATTTCTTCTTCCTCGCCGGCAGCGCCGACTGCCAGCCGACGCTCGGCCGCGGCGCGCTTGAGATAGGCGGCCCGCTCGGCGGGTGACGCATCCACATTCTCGATCACCGACATCGAGATGATGCGGTCGGTCTCGGCCATGGTTATGCCGCGAACGCCGACCGAATTGCGGCTCTGGAAGACACGAACATCGGAGACCGGGAAGCGGATGCACTGGCCGGAATTCGCCGTCAGAAGCACATCGTCATTGTCGGTGCAGGTCTCGACGCCGAGAATCTCATCGCCCTCTTCCTCCAGCTTCATGGCGATCTTGCCGTTGCGATTGACCTGGACGAAGTCGCTGAGCTTGTTGCGGCGCACGGTGCCGCGCGTGGTGGCGAACATCACGTCGAGCTCGCCCCAGCTGGTCTCGTCCTCCGGCAGCGGCATGATCGTGGTGATGCGCTCGCCCTGCTCCAGCGGCAGCATGTTGATCAGCGCCTTGCCACGCGATTGCGGGTTGCCGATCGGCAGCCGCCAGACCTTCTCCTTATAGACGATGCCGCGCGAGGAGAAGAACAGCACCGGCGTATGCGTGTTGGCGACGAACAGCCGGGTGACGAAATCCTCTTCCTTGGTCGACATGCCGGAGCGGCCCTTGCCGCCGCGGCGCTGCGCCCGGTAGAGCGAGAGCGGCACGCGCTTGATGTAGCCGGAATGGCTGACGGTAACGACCATGTCCTCGCGCTGGATCAGATCCTCGTCTTCCATATCCGAGCCGCCGTCGGAGAGCTCGGTGCGGCGCGGCGTGCCGAACTCGTCGCGGACAGCGACCAGCTCGTCCTTGACGATTTGCTGGATACGAGCACGCGACGACAAAATGTCAAGGAAATCAACGATCTCGGCGCCGATCTGGTTCAACTCGTCGGCGATCTCGTCGCGACCCAGCGCGGTCAGGCGCTGCAGGCGCAGTTCGAGGATGGCGCGCGCCTGTTCCTCGGAGAGATTGTAGGTGCCGTCCTCGTTGATGCGATGGCGCGGATCGTCGATCAGCTTGATCAGCGGCGCGACGTCGTGCGAGGGCCAGCGCCGCTCCATCAACTGCTCGCGCGCCGTCTGCGGATCGGGCGCGGTGCGGATGAGCTTGATCACCTCGTCGATATTGGCGACGGCAATCGCCAGACCGACCAACACATGCGCCCGCTCGCGCGCCTTGCGCAGCAGGTACTTCGTGCGACGGCTGACGACTTCCTCGCGGAAGCTGACAAAGGCCTTCAGCATGTCGATCAGCGTCAGCACTTCCGGCTTGCCGCCGTTGAGCGCCACCATATTGGCGCCGAACGACGTCTGCAGCGGCGTGAAGCGATAGAGCTGGTTGAGGACAACGTCGGCCACGGCGTCGCGCTTCAGTTCGACGACGACACGGTAGCCCTGGCGGTCGCTCTCGTCGCGGATGTCGGAGATACCCTCGATGCGCTTGTCGCGCACCAGTTCGGCCATCTTCTCGATCATCGAGGCCTTGTTCACCTGATAGGGAATCTCGGTGACGATGATGGATTCACGGTCATTGCCGCGCTGCTCGATCTCGACGCGGCCACGCATGACGATCGAGCCGCGGCCCGTCGAATAGGCGTTGTAGATGCCGGAACGGCCGAGCACGATGCCGCCGGTCGGGAAATCCGGACCGGGCACGATCTCCATCAACGCCGTCAGGTCGATCGCCGGATTGTCGATCAGGGCGATGGCGCCGTTGCAGACCTCGGTGAGATTGTGCGGCGGGATGTTGGTGGCCATACCGACGGCAATGCCGCCGGAGCCGTTGACCAGAAGGTTCGGGAAACGGGCCGGCAACACCTTGGGCTCGCTGCCGGACGCATCGTAAGTGTCCTGGAAATCGACGGTTTCCTTGTCGATGTCCTCCAGGAGCTCATGCGCGACCTTGGTGAGCCTGGACTCGGTATAGCGCATCGCCGCCGGCGGATCGCCGTCGATCGAACCGAAATTGCCTTGACCGTCGATCAGCGGCACGCGCAGCGACCAGTCCTGCGCCATGCGTACCAACGCATCATAGATCGAGGCGTCGCCATGCGGATGGTATTTACCCATCACGTCGGCGACCGGGCGGGCCGACTTCACATATTTGCGGTTCCAGTGGTAGCCGCTCTCATGCGAGGCATAGAGGATGCGGCGATGCACGGGCTTCAGGCCATCGCGCACGTCGGGAAGCGCGCGGCTGACGATCACGCTCATGGCGTAATCGAGATAGGAGCGCTGCATCTCCTCGATGATCGAAATCGGCTCGATGCCGGTGGGGCCGCCGTCCGGCCCGCGCGGTGTCTTCTGGTCGGTCAAATCAGGTCACAATCCAGTCGGGAATCACTGCATGCTTATATAGGAAGCCTTGCCGAAACTCCAATCTCGGCCGGACTTTTCCAGAGACAATTTTGATGGTAATTTCAAATGGATACCGCTGATTGCGACGATATGGCCACCGTCGTTTTCGCCGTCATGCGGCAAGGTCGGCGATGGATCGGGCAAAAACCGCAAGTGCTGTGAACCTGGCCTCATGGCTGCCCTTGCGGGCGCTGAGCGGCTGGAGCGTCAAGGACCTCAACGGCGATCTGGCGGCCGGCATCACACTGGCCGCGATCGCCATTCCCGAGCAGATGGCGACGGCGCGCCTCGGCGGCTTCGCGCCGGAGATCGGCTTCTTTGCCTTCGTCGCCGGCTCGCTGGCCTTCGCGCTGTTCGGCGCCAACCGGCATTTGTCGGCCGGGGCGGATTCGACGATCACGCCCTTGTTCGCCGGCGGGCTGGCGCTGATCGCCACGTCCGGCTCGCCGCATTACCTGGCGCTGGCGGCCATGCTGGCGCTGATGGTGGGGCTGCTGGTGACGCTCAGCGGCGTTTTCCGTCTCGGCTGGATCGCCGATCTCCTGTCCGTGCCAGTCACGACCGGGTTCCTCGCCGGCATTTCCGTCCATATCATCGTCTCGCAGCTGCCGGGTCTGCTTGGTCTGCCGACGGAAGGTGGCGAGACGGTGCGGCGCATCGGCGAAATCGCGACCAATCTCCACCTCACCAATCCGTGGAGTCTGGCGCTTGGGCTCGGCGTGTTCGGCATCGTCTTCGTCTCGGAGCATATCAGCGCTCGGATTCCGGCCGCGTTGATCGGCATGGTTCTGGCGACGCTTGCAGTCATCGCCTTCGACTTGAAGAACCGGGGCGTCGAAGTGCTCGGCGCCTTGCCGAACGGGTTGCCGGCCCCAGGCATGCCGACCGTTGACTTCCAGGACGCACAGGCGCTTGTCCCTCTCGCGCTGCTGATCGCCATCGTCGTCATGGTGCAGACGGCGGCCACCAGCCGCTCCTTCGCGCCGCGGGACAGCGACGCGCCGGACGTCAACCGCGACTTCGTCGGCGTCGGCGCGGGCAGCATCCTGTCCGGCCTGTTCGGCGCCTTTGCCGTTAACGCCAGCCCGCCGCGCACGGCCATCGTCGCCCAGACAGGTGGTCGCTCGCAGTTCTCGGGCCTGATCGCGGCGGCCATCGTCTTGGCGCTCGGCGCCTTCGGTGGCGGCCTGCTTGCCAATGTGCCGCAGGCCGCGCTCGCCGGCGTGCTGATGTTCGTGGCCCAGCATATCCTGCGCTGGCAGGTGTTCGCCAAGGTCTGGCGCCAGGCGAAGGGCGAGTTCGCGCTGATCCTGATCACCATGATCGCGATCGTCGTGCTGCCGATCGAAACCGGCGTCGCGATCGGCATCGGCTTGTCGCTTCTGCACGGGATCTGGGGCTCGACGCGCACCGAGCCGATCGAGCTGGCGCAGGTACCGGGCACGTCGGTCTGGTGGCCGCCGGGCGATTTCAGCGCGGGCGAGCAGGATCCCGGCGTGCTGGTGGCAGCGTTCCAGGCACCGCTTTCCTTCGTCAATGCCGACCGTTTCAAGCGTGGCCTGAGCGACCTGATCGACGCCAGCGAGGACCTGAAGCTGGTGGTGCTGGAAGCCAGCAACATCGTCGAGATCGACTACACCGCCGCCCAGGCGCTGATCGACACCATCCGCCATTGTCGCGACAAAGGCGCGGTCTTTGCGATCGCGCGCATGGAATCGCTGCGCGCCCAGGCGGCGCTGAAGCGGTTCGGCATCGCTGAAATCGTCGGCACAGAGCGCATATTCCACAGCGTCGACGCTGCGATCAAATCACTTGGTCCGGGGAAACCGCAACAGCAGAAACAGGATGGAGTGCCATGATCGATCCCCGAGAACCCATTGTGACCCCGGTCCCCGTCGAGGACTTGCGGCCTACGCAGATAACGGTCGGCATGCGGGAGGTCGGGCTGAAGCGCCAGATGATCCGGGCGCAAGACGCAAAGAAGAAGACCGGCGCCTTTCTCGGCAGACACATGGTGCCGGTGGTGCTGGGCCCCAAAAACCGCAACTACGTCACCGATCACCATCATCTCGCCCGCGCCCTGCTCGAGGAAGGCGTCAAGGACGTGCTGGTGACCGTGATCAGCGACCTGTCCGCGCTCGACAAGGACGCGTTTCTTTTCGTGCTCGACAATCGCGGCTGGATGCACCCGTTCGACGAGAACGGTCGGCGCCGCGATTACGCGGCGATCCCGAAGACCATCGGCGAGCTGGTCGACGATCCCTACCGGAGCATGGCGGGCGAACTGCGCCGCCAGGGCGGTTACGCCAAGGACACGACGCCGTTCAGCGAGTTCATCTGGGCGGATTTCCTGCGCCGCCGCATCGACCGCAACGCGGTCGCGAAGAATTTCGACAAGGCGATGAAGGATGCCTTGGCGCTCGCCAGGAGCAAGGACGCGGACTATCTGCCTGGCTGGTGCGGCCCGACATCGGATTGACCGCGCACCCGCCGAAAGTGGCAAACCTCATTGGCCCGCGCGGCGGGAGCGATAGGCGCCGGGATTTTCTCCCATTTCGCGCCGGAAGCGGCGGTTAAAGGTCGACAGGTCGCTGAAACCGGCATCGAACGCGATCGTCGAGATCGCGGCGTTCGACGCGCGCAGTCGCACCGCGGCCCGATGCAGCCTCGTCCTCAGCAGGAATTGATAGGGCGTCATGCCGGCGACGTGCCGGAAAATGCGCAGGAAATGAAAAGGGCTGGTGGCCGTGCCGTCGGCCAGCTCGGTCAGCGACAAGGGTCGATCGGCGTTGATTTCGATCAGGCGCACCGCCTCGGCAACGCGTTTCTGGTCGCGGCGGCTGGGCGTCCGGGCAGTCGTGGAAGATCCGGCCGCGGCTAGGGCGACCGCGCCGGCGATGCGCAGGCCGAGTTCCTCGAACGCTTCGCCGTCGCCCGTTTCCCGCGCGGCTTCCGCCTCGGCGAGCAAAGGCGCCAGCGCCGGCAAGGGCGGCAGGCGCGGATCGGCAAAGCCGAGCCGTGTCACGCCCGGCAAGTCGGCCAGAACGCGCTCCAGATAGGCCGGCGAGAAATGGAAGGAGATGCAGCGGTCACCGGCGCCGTGCTCATGGCCGCATTCATAGCAGGCGCCGGGATTGCCGAGCAGGATGGCGCCCGGCGCCAGCATCGCCGTGCCTTGGCGCGTGCGATAGCGGAACGTGCCTCTGGTCACGGCAGCGACGCAGAAGCTGCGATGCTCTTCCTCGAATGGCCTGTCGCCGGCGACCGCAGCGCACACCACGTCGGACACCTGCCAGCCATGCCCGGAAGCAAAAGTTCTCTGGGTGGTCGTCATGGCGAAAAGATAGCAATTTTTCCCAAGCGAAGAACCCTGCTGCGCCCCTATTGCTTGGCCTCTCCTGACAAACGAGGCCGCAACAATGACCGATCCTTTTGCCGAGGCCCTGCACAGCGACAGGCCCAATCCAGATCTCGCCGAAAAACTCAAGCTCTATGGCCGCTTCATCGGCGCCTGGACATTCGACGCCACGCGCATTCTCGAGGATGGAACCAGGCTCACGGGTCGCGGCGAGGTGCATTTCGGCTGGGTTCTCGAAGGCCGCGCCGTGCAGGATGTCTGGATCCTGCCCGCGCGCGATGCGGGCCCCTCCCCGTCGCTCGGGCCATGGACCTTCTACGGCACGACATTGCGCGTCTACGATCCCGCCGCCGACACGTGGCACATCTTCTGGAGCGATCCGCGCAACCAGTATTACAGCCGGCAGCAAGGCCGCGCCGAGGGCGAGACGATCGTCCAGATCGGCGCCGACGGCACCGGTGCCTCGGTGCGCTGGAGCTTTTCACGCATCACCGGGAATTCGTTCCGCTGGCTCGGCGAACGCTCGCATGACGGCGGCTCAACCTGGCGCATGGAGGTCGAATTCCTGGCCCGTCGCGCGACTCCAGCCTGAGCGACCAACCAATTGTAATCATGGAGGAAACAATGCTTGACCACATCTCGATCGGCGTCCGCGACGCGGGCGCTTCGAAACCCTTCTACGACGCGGCGCTCAAGCCGCTCGGCTATTCCTGTCTAAGCCAGTCGCCCGGTTCCCTCGGCTACGGCGCCCAAGCGATCCAGCTTTGGGTGAACGACGCCGGGCGGCCGGTTCCGGCCGAAACGGAGTCTGGCCTGCATTTCTGTTTCGCGGCGCCGACGCGCGCCAGCGTTGACGCTTTTCATGCCGCGGCATTGCGCCAAGGCGGTAAGGACAATGGCCCGCCTGGGCTCCGAGCGGCCTATGGAGACAACTATTACGCCGCCTTCGTCATCGACCCGGACGGCTACCACCTGGAGGCCTATTGCGGCAGGCCCGAATAGCCGGCTGATTTCCTCTTCCGCGCTGTTTTCAGCGCCCCGGCTTTGCTCTACCAATTGGTAGCCTGGCTTCGCCCGGCGGGAGGGGACCAGCGATGCCGAGTTTCGACAGCCTGTTCAACGCCTTCGTCACCATACTGGTGACCATCGACCCGCCGGGACTGGCGCCGCTCTTCCTCGCCGTGACGCGCGGCATGAACCGCGAGGAGCGCCAGCAGGTTTCGGTGCGCGCTTCGGTGATCGGCTTCCTGGTCATGGCGCTTTTTGCGGTTGCCGGCGCCTCGATCCTGTCGGTGTTCGGCATAACGCTGCCGGCCTTCCGCGTCGCCGGCGGCTTCCTCTTGTTCTTCATCGCCTTCGAAATGGTCTTCGAGCGCCGCCAGGACCGCAAGGAGAAGATCGGCGACGTCGCCATCACCAAGGACATGATCCACAACATCGCCGCTTTCCCATTGGCGATCCCGCTGATCGCCGGTCCGGGCGCCATCTCGGCAACAGTGCTGCTGTCGGGACATTTTGAAGGCTTTGCCGCCCAGGCAGCGCTGGTCGGCATCATCTTCCTCTGCCTCGTCATCACCTATCTGGTGTTCGTGCTGTCGGAACGCATCGACCGCATCCTCGGCCAGACCGGCCGCTCGATCCTGACCAGGCTGCTGGGCGTCATCCTGGCGGCATTGGCGGTGCAGTTCGTGGCCGACGGCGTCAGGGCGCTGATGGCGGCCTAACCGGCTGCGAAGCAGTCGACCTACCGCCCTACTGCCTACTGCCTACTGCCTACTGCCTACTGCCTGCTGCCTACTTCGCCGCCGTATCGACCACCTCGAAGTCATGCGTGATCGTCGCCGTCTTCGCCATCATGGCGCTGGCCGAGCAGTATTTCTCGATCGACAGATCGATCGCGCGCTTGACCTTGTCATGCGAGAGCGCGCGACCCTTGACGACGAAATGCATGTGGATGCGGGTGAACACTTTCGGGTCGGTCTCGGCCCGGTCAGCGTCGAGCTCGACCACGCAGTCCTCGACCGCCTCGCGGCCTTTCTCCAGGATGTGGACGACGTCATAGGCCGAGCAGCCGCCGGTGCCGATCAGCACCAGCTCCATCGGGCTCGGTCCCGGCGTCTTGCCGTCCGGTCCGTGCGCGGTGCCCAGCACCACTTTGTGGCCGCTGCCGGATTCGCCGACAAAAGTGCGTTCCTCAACCCATTTGACGCGTGCTTTCACTGTAGTCTTCCTTACTGAACTGGCCGCCTTATTGGCCGAACACCACGGCGTGCATGATCCGGCCGGGCAGCAACGTGAAAACGCCCGCGCCAATCAGTGCAAAGACATACAGCGAGATCATCACCTTACGATGCTTTGCCACCCGATGGTTATGCGCGTGCCAGACCGCGAGCGGCACCGTAATCAGCACCAGGATCGACAGCAGGTGGATCGGGCTGAAAGGACCGATGAGCCGTATCTGCTGGATCCAGAAGCTCGATATGGCGATGACCAGCATCAGCGCCACCCAGGCATAACCCAGCACGCGGTGACGCATCGTCCCTTTCGGCAGCGCCAGCTGGGCGCCGCCCACCGCCAACGCGGCCAAGGCCGCGAAGGCATGCCATGGAATGGGAGGCGGCGCCGACAGAAGCGGTCCGAGCGACATCGCGCCTTCCCCTAAACGACCATGTCGAGACGCTTAGAACGGGATCTCGTCGTCCAGCTCGCGCGACGCGCCGCCGCCACCACCGCCACCCCGGGAACCACCGCCGCCGCCACCGCGGCTGAAGCCTTCGTTCGGACCGGACTGTCCGAAATCCGAGCCGCGGCTGCTGCCGCCGGAATAGTTGCCGACCTGGCCGCCGCCGCCCTCGCCGCGTGCGTCGAGCATCTGCAACTCGCCGCGGAATTTCTGCAGCACGACCTCGGTCGTGTATTTGTCGGCGCCGGTCTGGTCCTGCCATTTGCGGGTCTGCAACTGGCCCTCGACATAGACCTTCATGCCCTTCTTCAGATACTGCTCGGCCACCTTGGCGAGCTGGTCGTTGAAGATGACGACGTTATGCCACTCGGTCTTTTCCTTGCGCTCGCCAGAGTTCTTGTCGCGCCAGCTTTCCGACGTGGCGATGCGAATGTTGACGACCGGATCACCGGAATTCAGGCGGCGGATTTCAGGGTCCGCCCCGAGATTGCCGACCAGAATGACCTTGTTGACGCTACCCGCCATCTTACTTCTCCGCGCTCATCCGAAACAAATTTTAAGTCGCTCACCTTACAGCCTGCGGGTCGCCGCCGCCCGCAAAGGCTGGCTTTTCCCACAAGGTTTTTGTTCTCTTTTCGTTCTAGTCGCAACCGCCCTTTCTGTCAAGGAATGTCAGCAAAGGCCTTGGCTGAACATGCTCCTTGATATGGCGATCAAATGGAGGCTTGCCAAATCAATAAGTATCGACTTATGCTTTATCCATGATCGAAGCAGAGATTTTCCGGGCGCTCGCCGACCCGACACGACGCGCCGTTTACGAGCGGCTTACCGCCAGCGAGATGAGCGTGAGCGAGCTGCGCGCCGGCATGAGCGTGTCGCAGCCGGCGGTCTCGCAGCACCTTGCCGTGCTTCGCGGCGCCGGTCTGGTGGTCGAGCGACGCGCCGGCCGCAACGCCTATTACCGCGCCGATCCGCAAGGGCTCGACCCGCTGCTCGGCTGGGTCGAACGCTACCGCGCCTTCTGGCCGGAACGCATCGAGAAGTTGAAGACGGTTCTGAAGGGAATGGACCAATGACCAAGAGAAAGAACCCGGCAGCGGCCGAGGCGCCGCTCAGCTTCGAATGCGAGGTTGCCGAGCCGCCGGAAAAGGTCTGGCGCGCGCTGACCGAACCGGAACTGCTCGCCGCCTGGCTGATGCCGAACGACATGATGGCTAAGGCCGGCACCCGCTTCGCCTTTGCCGGACCGGATGCGCCGATCGAATGCGAGGTGCTCGAGGCCGAGCCCGGCAGGGTGCTGCGCTATTCGTGGCGCGAGCGGCCCGGTGCCGATGATGCCAGCCGGCTGCCCGCTTTCGATAGCGTCGTCACCTTCACGCTGGCGCGCACTGCCTCGGGCGGCACGCATCTCAGCATCGTCCATGACGGCTTCGTGCGGGTGGCTGAGCCCGTTGCCATTGCCGGCGCCGGATGCGGGCTTTCGCTCGACGCGCGAAGGAATCCGATCGCCGCCAATGCGCCCTCAATGATGCTGCGCGCGGCCTGATCAAAAGAGAACCGAGGAAACCCGTCATGAGCATTGCCAATCTGGTGCCGATGGTCATCGAACAGTCGAGCCGCGGCGAGCGCTCCTTCGATATCTTTTCGCGGCTGCTGCGCGAGCGCATCGTCTTCATCAACGGCGAGATCAACGACAACGTCTCGGCGCTGGTCTGCGCCCAGCTTCTGTCGCTGGAATCGGACCATCCCGACAAGGAGATCTCGCTCTACATCAACTCGCCGGGTGGCATGGTGACCAGCGGCTTCGCCATCTACGACACGATGCAGTACATCTCCTGCCCGGTCTCGACGGTGTGTATGGGTTTTGCCGCCTCGATGGGCTCCTTCCTGTTGATGGCAGGCGCCCCGGGGCGGCGCATCGCGCTGCCCAACACGAGAATAGTGCTGCATCAGCCGCTTGGCGGCTTCCAGGGCCAGGCCTCCGACATCCAGCGCCATGCCGAGGACATCGTGCGCACCAAGCAGCACATGACCGAGCTCTATGCCAGGCATTGCGGCCGCAGCTACGAGGAGGTCGAACGCACGCTCGACCGCGACTATTTCATGAGCGCGGCGGAAGCCAAGGAATGGGGCCTCGTCGACCACGTCTACGACACGCGCAAGAAGGCCGCCTGACCTTGAGCGGGGCGCGGCAATTTGATCGCCGCGCTTCTGGCATCGCCCCAGCCGCGTCTCTATAGTCCGCGCATGATCAATCCGCTTCAATCCAGGCGTCTGTGCGCTGCCCTCGCCGTGCTTGCCGGCGTGCTGATGGCTGGCTTCGCCTTTGCCGACGACAGCTCGTCGCAGAAACTGCCGGGCGTCAGCGGCGACTACCGCATCGCCAAGCCGGCGCCGCAACCGGAACCGGACGACGCGCTGCCAGCCGGCAACGACGGCACGTTCAAAATCGGCAATACCGATGTCAGGATCGGCGGCAGCATAACGATCGACATGGCAACGGGCGGCATGAAGCTGCCGAACCACTGATCATCCTGCACAGAAATTTTGCCGGATTGGGTGTGTCCCCTTAGCACTGTCAGCGCGCTGTGGCGATTGGCCGAGGCGCTTCTCAACTCGTCATTCTATGGCGAAGCAAGGAGCGAAGCGACGCGGTGTAGACCATAGAATCCATGCCGTTACGCCAATGCGATGCGACGGTGCAGAATTTGCACCGTTGTGCCCCTCGGCTGAGGTAACGGCATGGATTCTATGGTCTGCGCTCCGCTTCCCGTCGCTCCGCCCTAGAATGACGACGTTGCGAAGGCTCCGGCCAACTGCGAACCTGGCAGTGTCACAAAGCAGTGCCACAAAATGTAAGCCCCATCCCTGCTTGGCAGATGGATGGGGCTTCATGGATCTGAAATCCAACTTTAGCCGGGAGTGGACAGCCGGCGTTTGATTTCGGATGCAACGCGGCGTTCAGCCGACGATCCGACTATCGTCTCTGATTGTTGGGAATCGGCGAGTCACGGTTTGTCGGGCTGGCGTTTCAAGTCTGCCCTGGCACTTATGCCCGCCGCGGCTCCATCTCCGTGTGGAGCCTCAAGGGACTGTCCGGTGGCGTCATGCTCCGCTCCTGGGTCCGTTGCGACAATGTCGTTCGAAGCGCAAATCGCTATCGCCTGCGGCGTCTCGCAGGCCGCCTGTTGGGCGGCGAGGCCATCGAAAGACGGCCGGCTTCGTTGACGCCTTCGAGACTGCTCCCCAGGGCCTGGCACGTCAACCGTTGAATAGCCGGTTACCAAAAAATGTGATCGCGCGGAGGTTACGTGCAGGTAAGTCCAGCGTCTTTGTGGATCAACGAGCCGGGTATCGGCGGCACTTGTTTCCACAACGCTTTCGATAACGCTTAGGGCGACTGTTTCCACAGCGCCCAACGCGGCTGTTTCCACAACGCTTTGTCAGGAGCGTGTTCGACCTTTGTTCTTTCCGCTTGCCCGCTCGCGCGAAAGACGGTTAAACCCATCATTGGCTTCTTCCGTCGAGATTGTGGCGTCTCTCGACGCGGCGGCAAAACAACCTACATAAGGGATGGCCGGGACAAACCCGCCCAATCCAGCAAATTCCAGATCTGAGGCGGCGACCGGCGATGGCCGACCATAAATACCTTTCCGTTCGCGGGGCGCGCGAACACAATCTCAAGAACGTCGATCTCGACCTGCCGCGCGACAGCCTGATCGTCATGACCGGCCTGTCGGGCTCGGGCAAGTCGTCGCTCGCCTTCGACACCATCTATGCCGAGGGCCAGCGCCGTTATGTCGAGAGCCTGTCGGCCTATGCCCGCCAGTTCCTGGAGATGATGCAGAAACCGGATGTCGACCAGATCGATGGCCTGTCGCCCGCCATCTCGATCGAGCAGAAGACCACTTCGAAGAACCCGCGCTCGACGGTCGGCACCGTCACCGAAATCTACGACTACATGCGGCTGCTGTTCGCGCGCGTCGGCATCCCCTATTCGCCGGCTACCGGCCTGCCGATCGAGAGCCAGACGGTCAGCCAGATGGTCGACCGCGTGCTGGCCCTGGACGAAGGCACGCGCCTGTTCC
This sequence comes from Mesorhizobium humile, assembly GCF_033977215.1. Lineage (NCBI taxonomy): Bacteria > Pseudomonadati > Pseudomonadota > Alphaproteobacteria > Hyphomicrobiales > Phyllobacteriaceae > Mesorhizobium > Mesorhizobium humile. Next base: position 20,810 of record NZ_JAVIIV010000008.1, on the reverse strand, counting down.
TCTTGGCGCCGATCGTGCGCGGCCGCAAGGGCGAGTACCGCAAGGAACTGCTGGAACTGCAGAAGAAGGGCTTTCAGCGCGTCAAGGTCGACGGTGTCTTCTACGAGATCGCCGACGTGCCGGCGCTGGACAAGAAGTACAAGCACGACATCGACGTGGTGGTCGACCGCATCGTCGTGCGCGGCGACCTGGCGACGCGGCTCGCGGATTCGATGGAAACGGCGTTGAAGCTCGCCGAGGGCCTGGCGGTGGCCGAGTTTGCCGACCGGCCGCTCGATGCCAGCCAGACCGGCGACGATGCCGTCAACAAGTCGAAGAACGAGACGCATGAGCGCATCCTGTTCTCGGAAAAATTCGCCTGCCCGGTATCCGGCTTCACCATTCCCGAGATCGAGCCGAGGCTTTTCTCCTTCAACAATCCGTTCGGCGCTTGCCCGACCTGCGATGGCCTCGGCAGCCAGCGCGCCATCGATCCCAACCTCGTCGTGCCGGACGAGAACGTCTCGCTGCGCGACGGCGCCATCAGCCCGTGGGCGAAATCGAGCTCGCCCTATTACGCGCAGACGCTGGAAGCGCTCGGCAAGGCCTATGGCTTCAAGCTCGGCGACAAGTTCAAGGATCTGAGTGCGGAGGCTAAAGAAGCCGTGCTGCATGGCACCGGCGAGCGCGAGATTACCTTCCAGTATGATGACGGCCTGCGCTCCTACAAGACCACCAAGACCTTCGAGGGCGTCATCCCCAATCTCGACCGGCGCTGGAAGGAAACGGAATCGGCCTGGATGCGCGAGGAGATCGAGCGCTTCATGTCGGCCACCCCTTGCCCCGCCTGCAACGGCTACCGGTTGAAGCCCGAGGCTCTGGCGGTGAAGATCGGCGGCAAGCATATCGGCGAAGTCACCGAGCAGTCGATCCGCAAGGCCGACCAGTGGTTCACCGACCTGCCGACGCAGCTCAACGAGAAGCAGAACGAGATCGCGGTCCGCGTGCTCAAGGAAATCCGCGAGCGCCTGCGCTTCCTCAACGATGTCGGCCTCGACTATCTGACGCTGTCGCGCAATTCCGGCACGCTGTCGGGCGGCGAGAGCCAGCGCATCCGGCTTGCCTCGCAGATCGGCTCCGGCCTTACCGGCGTGCTCTATGTGCTGGACGAACCGTCCATCGGCCTGCACCAGCGCGACAACACGCGCCTGCTCGACACGCTTAAGCACCTGCGTGACATCGGTAACACGGTCATCGTCGTCGAGCATGACGAGGACGCCATCCTGCATGCCGACTATGTCGTCGATATGGGTCCGGCCGCCGGCATCCATGGCGGCGAGATCATCGCGCAGGGCACGCCGCAGCAGGTGATGGCCAATCCCAATTCGATCACCGGCAAATATCTGTCGGGCGCGCTCGAAGTGGCGACGCCTGGCGTGCGGCGCGAGGCCAAGAAAAACCGGCGGCTGAAGATCGTCGGCGCGCGCGGCAACAATCTGAAGAACGTGACCGCGGAGATCCCGCTCGGCACCTTCACCGCCGTTACCGGTGTCTCAGGCGGCGGCAAGTCGACCTTCCTGATCGAGACGCTGTTCAAGGCGGCCTCGCGCCGCATCATGGGCTCGCGCGAGCATCCGGCCGAGCACGACCGTATCGAGGGGCTGGAATTCCTCGACAAGGTCATCGACATCGACCAGTCGCCGATTGGACGAACCCCGCGCTCGAACCCGGCCACTTACACCGGCGCCTTCACGCCGATCCGCGACTGGTTCGCGGGCCTGCCGGAGGCGAAGGCGCGCGGCTATCAGCCGGGCCGCTTCTCCTTCAACGTAAAGGGCGGCCGCTGCGAGGCCTGTCAGGGCGACGGCGTCATCAAGATCGAGATGCACTTCCTGCCCGATGTCTACGTCACCTGCGACGTCTGCCACGGCAAGCGCTACAACCGCGAGACGCTCGACGTGTTGTTCAAGGGCAAGTCGATCGCCGACGTGCTCGACATGACGGTCGAGGAAGGCGTCGATTTCTTCGCGGCGGTGCCTGGCGTTCGCGACAAGCTGGAAACGCTGAACCAGGTCGGCCTCGGCTATATCCATATCGGCCAGCAGGCGACGACGCTGTCGGGCGGCGAGGCGCAGCGCATCAAGCTCGCCAAGGAACTGTCGCGCAAGGCGACCGGCAAGACGCTCTACATCCTCGACGAGCCGACCACCGGCCTGCATTTCCACGACGTGGCGAAGCTGCTCGAAGTGCTGCACGAACTGGTTGACCAGGGCAACACGGTGGTTGTCATCGAGCACAATCTCGAGGTGATAAAAACCGCCGACTGGGTGCTCGATCTCGGCCCAGAAGGCGGTGACGGCGGCGGCGAACTGGTGGCATCGGGCACACCGGAAGCGATCGTGCGCGAGAAGCGCAGCTACACCGGCCAGTTCCTCAAGGAGCTTCTGGAACGGCGCCCCGGAGGCAAACGCGAAGCGGCCGAGTGATGGCAGGTAACGGCCTAGTCTCCATCGAAAGCCGCTTCGGTGTCGGTGAAACCATCGATCGGCTGGTCGAGACGGTCACTGGCGCCGGGCTGCGCGTCTTCGCGCGGATCGACCATGCCGCCGGCGCGCATGAGGTCGGCGCGCCACTGCGACCGACCGAATTGCTGATCTTCGGCCATCCGAAGGGCGGCACGCCGCTGATGCAGGACCGCCAGTTTGCGGGCATCGATCTGCCGATCAAGGCGCTGGCCTGGGAAGACGAGAACGGCAAGGTCTGGTTGTCCTACAATGATGCGCGGTGGCTCGCCGAACGGCATGGACTTGGCAACGCCAGCCGCGACGCCGTCGCGGCGATTGCCGCAGGCATGAAAAAGGTTGTCGCGGCTGCTGCCGGGGTGGATCAATCGTGAGACTTGCCCGCCCCGACGATCTCACCGCCATCGTCGCACTGACCGCCGAAGCCTATGCGCCTTACACGCCGATCTTCGGCGGACCCCCGGTCCCGGTCACCGAGGACTACACGCCGCGCATCGAGCGCGGTGAGGTCTGGCTGCTGGAAGAAGACACAAAGCTCGCCGGGTTGATCGTGCTCGAGCGTCATTCCGACCACGCCATGATCTTCAGTGTCGCCGTCGCGCCGGCTTTCCAGGGCAGGAAGCTCGGCATCAAATTGCTCGACTTCGCCGAGGAGCAGGCGCGGTCATGGGGCGTGCCGGAGGTACGGCTCTACACCAATTCGCGCATGGAACGGAACATCGCGCTCTATGCGGCCTATGGCTATCGCGAAACGGGTCGCCGGGCCAACCCGTACCGGCCAGGGTGGACGTTGGTCGACATGGCGAAGCCGGTCGACCGAGCCGCCTGATCGTATTTCAAGACACGGAGGAGGAAGACAATGAGCCAAGGAAAGATCCGCTCCGGCATGGGCGGCTGGACTTTCGAGCCCTGGGACACCTCCTTCTATCCGGAAAAACTCGCCAAGGCCAAGCAGCTGCACTACGCCAGCCGCCATGTGCCGAGCATCGAGGTCAACGGCACCTATTATTCCAGCTTCAAGGAACCGACTTTCATCAAATGGGCCAACGACGTGCCTGACGGCTTCGTCTTCTCGCTCAAGGGCAACCGCTTCGTCACCAACCGCAGGGTGCTCGGCGAAGCAGGTGAATCGATGATGCGCTTCCTCGGCTCCGGCGTCGCCGCGCTCGGCGAGAAGCTCGGCCCGATTCTCTGGCAATTCGCGCCGACCAAGAAATTCGACGCCGACGATTTCGAAGCTTTCCTGAAACTTCTGCCCGAAAAGCAGGACGGCGTGCCGTTGCGCCATGCGCTGGAGGTCCGCCACGACAGCTTCGTCGTGCCGGAATTCCCGGCGCTCGCTCGAAAATACAACGCCGCGATCGTCTATGCCGACCATGCCAAATATCCGGCAATCGCGGATGTGACCGGCGATTTCGTCTATGCGCGGTTGCAGACCGGTAGCGACGACAATCCGGATTGTTATACGCCGAAAGGCCTCGACGAATGGGCGGGACGCGTGAAGACCTGGGCGGAGGGCAAGCAACCAGCCGACCTGCTGCGCGCCGATCCGAAGACCGACGCACCGGTTAAGCCGCGTGACGTGTTCGTCTACTTCATCACCGAGGGCAAGGTGCGCGCGCCTTTCGGCGCGATGGCGCTGATGAAACGGGTGGCAGCCTAGAGCGCGTCGCCGCTGCACACTTCTGAGCGATATGCATTAGAGCTACCCAGCCCTTTATTCCCACGCTTGAGCTTTGCCGGGGCGACGCGGCGCTATCGGCGGCTGGCTTGTCGGAACCTGCCGGCCATCTTGACCGTTCTGGTCTCAACCGCCGGCCGCAGGACACCGCCGAGGGCCGGTACGGCGAGGTTGACGCCTCGCAAAACGCTCGCCAAATCCCGCTGCGTCGGAAAAGGAGCGAGGAAAGATGACCGTCATCCTCGGTGCGTTGCTTACGGTCGCCGGCATCGTGTACATGGCAGGCGCCGCTCTGCGGCGCGGACGACTGAGTGACCCAGCACCAACAGCGCCGGATCGCCCGGCGCCGAACCTGGCAACACCGGGCCCGACACTGGAGCCGCGGCGGCGCGGACTTGGTTTCCTCGGCCTGTCGCAGAACTGGCCGGGTCTGCTGATGATGGCGGTCGGCATCCTCCTGTTGCTGTCGATGGCGGTCCTCTGACGTTGCGGAATTACGGCGCCCTCATCGCTGTCGTAACGTAATCGATACTTCCTTGCTGCACTAATGGACCTACGCCAGGTTGCAGAAGCCCGGCGGCGGCAAGGAAGCCTACATGCTGCTCGACTACAATTCATTGCTTCTGGCCGTCGGCTTCTCCGCCGCTTGCCTCAGCCTCACGCTGTTCGGCACCTGGCTGACCGCGCGTTCGGACAGGTTCCTGCTGACCTGGGCGATCAGCGTGCTGGTCGTGGTGGTCGAGGTCTTTGCCTATGACGCCTATATCAAGCAGCCCGGAGCGGCGCTTGGCGTGCTGACGCTGGCGCTGCTGCTGCTCGGCTTTTCGGTCATGCTGGGTGCCGCTTACCAATACAGGACAAGACGCTCGCCCGTGCCGCGGATCGCGCTTGGCGCGGGCTTGTCCTTCGCGCTGGCCCTGCCGCCGATGGCGCTCGGCTATGACGGCCTGGGCTTCATTCTGGAGAATGCGCTGGCCGCGCTGCTCCTGTTCGGCACCGCGTATGAATATTGGCGGGGTCGCGCGGAAGCGCCCGTCCATCTCATTGGCGTGTCGCTGCTCTATTCGCTGACCGCCGTATCCTTCGTGCTGTGCGCTGCCGTGCTGGCATGGGACGGCAAGCTCGTCCTCGGCCATGCACCGAGCAATTGGGCGGAGGACCTGAGCCTCGTCATCGTCATCGCCTCCATGACCGGTATCGGCGCCTTGTCGTTGGCGCTCAACCAGGGGCGACTTGCCCGCCATCATCAACGCGAGGCGCAAACCGATGCCTTGACCGGGCTGCTCAACCGCCGCGCCTTGTTCGACCTGCACGGCAAGACAGCCGTCGGTGCCTTCACGGCCGTGGTGGTGTTCGACCTCGACGGCTTCAAGGCGGTCAACGACCAGTTCGGTCACGCCGCTGGAGACGAGGTGCTGAAGGTCTTCGCCGAAGTGCTTTCCGCTGATCTGCGCCCGAGCGACTCCGTCGCCCGCATGGGAGGCGAGGAATTTGCCATGGTGTTGAGACGCACCTTGCCCGAGACAGCCGAGGCGACGGCCGAACGTGTCAGGTCCGCGTTCGCCGCGCGCACGGTGGAGACCGAGAGCGGGCCATTGCGCTGCACGGTGAGCGCCGGCTTCGCCTTCGGCAGCGCGGACGGCATGAGCTTCGACAAGGTGCTCAGCGCCGCCGACAAGGCGCTCTATGCCGCCAAGCGCGGCGGCCGCAACCGCGTCCTGGATTTTCGCCGCGCCGGTTGAATTCTACCGCGGCGTGCGAACTCTCAATGGTGTGAGATCACTTCGTTGAAAGCGTCGAGATCGACGTAGAAGACCTTGGTGATCTCATCCAGCAGATGATCCTCGTCATAGCCTTGCGACATCAGGATGTTGATCGCGGTCATGATATCGACGCGCTCGGTCAGGCGCCGCTTCTGGTAGTCCTCGACAAAACGTTCCATCGCCGTCCCCTGGCAAGATTCTTTTTGGACGCATTGACCGACAATCACTGCGGGGAAAGCTAAGCAGGCTTGCTTGCGTGGAACTTGCGGGCGGTGTCCGCGCGCCTTCCCCCTCATTCGCGACTGGTACGGAAAGCGGCCGACTCACCAAGGCCAAGAAAAGACTAGCATGCGGTATTCGGCGCACCAGAGTTGGGCAGAGACGACGGAGAGAAATATTGGGCTTGCTATCGGTTCGCGGTGTCAGCCGAAGTCGAGCGACGATTCTAGACTGTCAGGAACTTCCGCACATCCGCGCGGTCGAGGTCCTCGGCGGAACCGGTATGCACTATCTGGCCGCGATCCATGATGTTGACCTCGTCGGCAAGCTCCCGGCAGAAGTCGAGATATTGCTCGACCAGAAGCACGGCGATCCCCGCCTGGTCACGCAGATACCGGATGGCGCGACCGATATCCTTGATGATCGAAGGCTGGATGCCTTCGGTCGGCTCGTCGAGCACCAGGAGCTTCGGCCGCATCACCAGTGCCCGACCGATGGCGAGCTGCTGCTGCTGCCCGCCGGAAAGATCGCCGCCGCGGCGCGACAGCATCTGCTTCAAGACCGGGAACAGCTCGAAGACATGCGCTGGAACATTACGGTCTGCACGCCTGAGCGGCGCGAAACCGGATTCCAGGTTCTCGCGCACCGTCAGCAGGGGAAAAACCTCCCTGCCCTGCGGCACGAATGCGATGCCCGACCGGGCGCGATCATACGCCGCGCTCCGGTCGAGCGCCTTCCCCTCGAAGGCAACGCTTCCGCTCGTCAGCCGGTGATGGCCGACGATCGATCTCATCAAACTGGTCTTGCCGACGCCGTTGCGGCCGAGCACGCAAGTGATCTTGCCGGCGCCGGCCGTCAGCGAAACGCCGCGCAGCGCCTGGGCGGCGCCGTAATGCAGCGTGGCGTTGGAGACTTCGAGCATGTTCAGCCCCTTCGCCAGCGCTTCAGAAAAGCGAAATCGAAACGGTGGAACGAAACCCGCCAGACCATGCTCAGCGCCCCAGATAGACTTCGACGACCCGCTCGTCCGCCGAAACGAAATCGAGCGTGCCTTCCGACAGCACCGAGCCCTCGTGCAGGCAGGTGACCTTGACGCCGAGCTCGCGCACGAAATGCATGTCGTGCTCGACGACGACCACCGAATGGTCGCGCGCGATGTCCTTGAGCAGGCGCGCGGTCTCCTCGGTCTCGGCATCGGTCATGCCGGCGACCGGCTCGTCGACGAGCAGTAGCTTCGGATCCTGCGCAAGCAGCATGCCGATCTCCAGCCATTGCTTCTGGCCGTGGCTGAGATTGGCGGCGAACTCGTCACGCTTGTCGCCGAGACGGATGACGCCGAGTATGTCGTCGATGCGCCGCGTCTCGGTCGCCGAGCGGCGATGGAACAGCGCCGGGAAGATCGAGCGCGGTCCCTTCAGCGCCAGCATGAGATTGTCCTCGACGCTGTGGCTCTCGAAGACGGTCGGCTTCTGGAACTTGCGGCCGATGCCCATCATGGCGATCTCGGCCTCGTCATGCCGGGTAAGATCGACCTGGCCGTCGAAGAACACCTCGCCCTCGTCCGGCCGCGTCTTGCCGGTGACGATGTCCATCATCGTCGTCTTGCCGGCGCCGTTGGGTCCGATGATGGCGCGCATCTCGCCCTTGTCGAGCACCAGCGACAGATTGTTGATGGCGCGAAAGCCGTCGAAGGAAACCGAAACGCCGTCGAGATAGAGGATGGTATTCGACTTGTTCATGATCGCTCACTCCGCCGGCTGCGGTTCGGCGCCGGCGGTCGACCAGGCGCCCGGTGTTCTCGCCGCCGAGCGCACGATCTTTGGCTCCGGCGCCTGTGGATCGGCACCGGCTTCGGCCGCGAGCGAAGCGGCGCGCAGCGCCCTCGCCTTGCCGCGCCAGCCGTCCCACATTCCGACGATGCCCTTGGGCAAAAGCAGCGTGACGGCGACGAACAGCCCGCCCAGCGCGAACAGCCAGAATTCCGGCAGCACGCCGGTGAACCAGGACTTGCCGGCGTTGACGAGCAGCGCGCCGATGATCGGGCCGACGATGGTGCCGCGCCCGCCGACGGCGGTCCAGATCACCACCTCGATCGAATTCGACGGCTCGAACTCGCCAGGATTGATGATGCCGACCTGCGGCACGTAAAGCGCGCCGGCGATGCCGGCCATGATGGCCGAGACGGTGAAGGCGAAGAGCTTGACGTTCTCGGCCCGCCAGCCAAGGAAGCGGGTGCGGCTCTCGGCATCGCGCACCGCCATCAGCAGCTTGCCGTATTTGGAGCGCACGATCGCCGCGGTGACGAAGACGGCGAGCGCCAGCGTGACGGCGCTCGCCGCAAACAGCGCCGAGCGCGTCGCATCGGCCTGCACGTTGAAGCCCAGAATATCCTTGAAGTCGGTCAGGCCGTTGTTGCCGCCGAACCCCATGTCGTTGCGGAAGAAGGCGAGCAGCAGCGCATAGGTCATCGCCTGGGTGATGATCGACAGATAGACGCCGGTGACGCGACTGCGAAAGGCGAACCAGCCGAAAACGAAGGCGAGCAGGCCCGGCACCGCCAGCACCATGAGCACCGCGAACCAGAAATGATCGAAGCCGTGCCAGAACCAGGGCAGTTCCTTGTAGTTCAGGAACACCATGAAATCCGGCAGGATCGGATTGCCGTAGACGCCGCGCGAGCCGATCTGGCGCATCAGATACATGCCCATCGCATAGCCGCCGAGCGCGAAGAAAGCGCCGTGGCCGAGCGAAAGGATGCCGCAATAGCCCCAGACCAGATCGAGCGCGAGCGCCAGCAGCGCGTAGCACAGATATTTGCCGACCAACGCCACGATGTAGGGCGGGATGTAGAAGGCGCTTTGCGGCGACACCGCCAGGTTGAGCAGCGGCACGACGATGGCGGCCGCGAGCAAGGCGAGGATCGTGGCGGCGATGCGGCGGTCGGCGGAAAGGAAGCGCTGCGCGATCATGCTTCCACCGCCCTGCCCTTGAGCGCGAACAGGCCGCGCGGGCGCTTCTGGATGAACAGGATGATCAGCACCAGCACGACGATCTTGCCGAGCACCGCGCCGGCATAGGGCTCGAGGAACTTGTTGACGATACCGAGCGAGAAGGCGCCGACCAGCGTGCCCCACAGATTGCCGACGCCGCCGAAGACCACGACCATGAAGCTGTCGATGATGTAGCCGCGGCCGAGATTGGGCGAGACGTTGTCGATCTGGCTGAGCGCCACGCCGGCAATGCCGGCGATGCCGGATCCGAGCGCGAAGGTCAGCGCGTCGACCCACGGCGTCCTGATGCCCATCGAGGCGGCCATGCGCCGATTGGCGGTGACGGCGCGCATCTGTAGGCCCCAGGGCGTGCGCTTCATCACATAGAGCAACACGCCGAAGACGGTGAGCGCGAAAACCAGGATCCAGAGTCGGTTCCAGGTAATGGCCAGCTGGCCGACGTCGAACGAGCCGGACATCCAGGACGGGTTGCCGACCTCCTGGTTGGTCGGCCCGAAAATCGTGCGCACCGCCTGCTGCAGGCTCAGCGAGACGCCCCAGGTAGCCAGAAGCGTTTCCAGCGGCCGGCCATAGAGGAACCGGATGATGCCGCGCTCGATGGCAAGACCGACCAGCCCTGCCACAAGGAAGGCGAGCGGCAGCGCGATGACCAGCGACCAGTCGAACAGGCCGGGGAACGAGGTGCGGATCACCTGCTGGACGACGAAGGTGGTGTAGGTGCCAAGCATCACCATCTCGCCATGTGCCATGTTGATGACGCCCATGACGCCGAAGGTGATGGCGAGCCCGATCGCGGCCAGCAGCAGCACGGAACCCAGCGAAATGCCGTACCAGATGTTCTGTCCGGCATCCCAAAAGGCCAACGTCGAATTGATGCCCGCGATTGCAGCTGTCGCGGCTTCCTTGACTGCTCCAGAGGCGTTGGCCTCGACCGAGGTGAGCAGCGAAACCGCGCTACGGTCGCCACGCGCACCGATCACGGCGATTGCGGCGAGCTTGTCTGCATCGGGCTTGTCTGAAACCAGAATGGAAGCGGCACGCGCCTGTTCCAGCAAAGCCTTGACGCTCGCCACGCTTTCGCTGGCGATGGCTGCGTCGAGCGGGCTGATATTGGCGGCGTCCGGTGTCTTGAACATTGTGTCTGCGGCGGCGATGCGCACAGTCGGATCCTTGGAACCAAGCGTCAACGTGCCCAATGCATCGCGGATAGTGCGGCGCAACGTGTTGTTGACGCTGATCTTGGTTATGTCGTCCTCGGAGGCCTCGCCTGCTGCCTCGCCGCTCAGAGGGTCGAAAAGCTGGATGTTCTCGTCGCCTTCCTTGCCGACAAACACCATCGAGTCGGCCGTACGAATGTAAAGATTGCCGTCCGCCAATGCAGCAAGCGGCCGTTCGACAGCCGGATCGCCTGTGGCCGTCAACTCTTGAACGACTGTTCCCGTCTCGGAAAAGTCCGTTACTGTCGCGAATTTGGCGATGATGGCACGCAGATCGGCTTCCGCAGCGCCCGAAGACGACAGCGTCGTCAGCAGGAATAAAAGCGTCAGGCCAATCGCATGCAAAATCTTCATCGGTTTTTGGTGACCCTTGAAGCTTGAAGTGGGGCGTCCGGACAGTGGAGGAACTGTCCGGACGCGCGCGGTCTTGGGCATGGACCTGAAGGTCCAGCCCGGGGAGGATCAGTTCGTGCCCTTGCCGCCGCACTTGCCGGTTTTGACGTTGAAGTTGCCGCAGCCGAGCGGCGCGCGCCAATCGGAAATCAGGTCCTTAGAGTCGGGCAGGTAGTCGGACCATTCGTCGCCCATCACCAGGCCCGGCGTCTTCGAAACCGTTTGGAACTGGCCATTGGCCTGGATTTCACCGATCAGCACCGGCTTGGTGATGTGGTGGTTCGGCATCATCGTCGAATAGCCGCCGGTCAGGTTCGGCACCGAAACGCCGACCATGGCATCGATGACCTTGTCCGGATCGGTGGTGCCGGCCTTTTCAACCGCCTTCACCCACATGTTGAAGCCGATATAGTGAGCTTCCATCGGGTCGTTGGTGGTGCGCTTGTTGTTCTTGATGAACTTGTGCCAGTCGGCGATGAACTTCTTGTTCTCAGGCGTGCTGACGCTCTCGAAATAGTTCCACGCGGCGAGATGGCCGACCAGCGGCTTGGTGTCGAGGCCGGCAAGTTCTTCCTCACCAACCGAGAATGCCATGACCGGGATGTCCTCGGCCTTGATGCCCTGGTTGCCGAGTTCCTTGTAGAACGGCACGTTGGCGTCGCCGTTGACGGTCGAGACGACGGCCGTCTTCTTGCCGGCCGAGCCGAATTTCTTGATCGCCGAGACTTCGGTCTGCCAGTCGGAGAAACCGAACGGCGTGTAGTTGACCATGATGTCTTCCGCCGGCACGCCCTTCGCCTTCAAATAGGCTTCGAGGATCTTGTTGGTGGTGCGCGGATAGACATAGTCGGTGCCTTCGAGCACCCAGCGCTTCACCGAGCCGCCATCGGCGCTCATCAGGTAATCGACGGCCGGAATGGCCTGCTGGTTCGGCGCGGCACCGGTGTAGAAGACGTTGCGCTCGCTCTCCTCGCCCTCATACTGGACCGGGTAGAACAGGATGTTGTCGAGTTCCGAGAACACCGGCAGCACCGATTTGCGCGACACCGAGGTCCAGCAACCGAACACGGCGGCGACCTTGTCCTTGGAAATCAGCTCGCGCGCCTTTTCGGCAAACAGCGGCCAGTTGGACGCCGGATCGACGACCACCGCTTCCAGTTTCTTGCCGAGCAGGCCGCCCTTGGCGTTTTGCTCTTCGATAAGCATCAGCATGACGTCTTTCAGCGTCGTCTCCGAAATCGCCATGGTCCCCGACAGCGAATGGAGGATGCCGACCTTGATCGTGTCTTCAGCCGCCTTGGCGGAAGCCGATGCCAACAGACCGGCCGCGACGACGCCCGCCGACAGGATTTTTGTTATTTTCGCGAAGTTACCCCTCATATGACACACTCCCAAGCGTGGTTGTTTTGCATCGCAGCATAGACTGTGCAAGCGACGTGCCAGACGAGAGTGCGCTCAACGGAATTTCGGGATAACGAAGAGATTACAGTCTGTTATCCGGTAGCCGGGAAAGTTTTCACATCCGCTGCGTTGCGGCAGGTTGAGAAAAGTTTACGCAACGCTGCCTAGATTTTGCCCAAATAGTAAAAATGCCTAAACTTTCACCGCAAAGGCAGAGCAAGGCTGATCAGCCCTGTTGCGGGCCTATGGCAAAATGGGGCAAGGTCGCCGCGCAAACGAGCAACGTCATGGCCCTGCGCACGATCCTGACTTTCCTGCTTCTCGTGTCCGCCGCCGGCGGCGCCCGCGCCGATTTTGCCGATGGCAAGCTGCCGGACGGCGTCTATCACTGCGAGGTCTACCTGCTCGGCCTGTTCCTCGACCTGGGCGAGATCACCATCAAAGGCAGCCTCTATAGCGGCCCGGTGACCTTCGGCGCCGCGCCGCCGCCTTACAATTACCAGATGAACCCCAATGGCGAGATCACCTGGCTTGGTCCGCTCGGCGGCTACACCAGCGGCGGCAATTCGATCTCGATGACGCAGGCGACGCTGGACGACCCGAGCGGTCCCTCCTTCGATATCATCATGAAGCAGCAGGACGGCGCCTTCACGGCCTCGACCTGCACCAAAAGATAGCCCCGCATAAAAAAGGCGCGGAACCCTCGCGGGTCCCGCGCCAGCAGGCAGTCGGGAGGTCAAATGGTCTTTGCCGACATCTGGGCTGCGATATAGTCGGCCTGGCGGATCGCCAGCGTCACGATGGTCAGCGTCGGGTTCTCCGCCGCGCCGCTGGTGAACTGGCTGCCGTCGGAGACGAACAGGTTCTTGATGTCGTGCGACTGGCCGTGCTTGTTGACGACGCCGTCCTCGGCCTTCTCGCTCATCCGGTTGGTGCCGAGATTGTGGGTCGAGGGGTAAGGCGGCGTCGGGAAGGTCCTGGTCGCCCCAACGGCGGCATAGAGCGCCTGGCCTTGGCTGTAGGCGTGGTCGCGCATCGCTTCATCGTTCGGATGGTCGTCGAAATGGACGTCGGCGATCGGCATGCCGTGCTCGTCCTTTTCGTCCTTGTGCAGCGTGATGCGGTTCTCCTCGCGCGGCATGTCCTCGCCGACGATCCACAGGCCCGCCATATGGTCATAATGATCGAGCGCCGTGGTGAAGGAACGGCCCCAGCCGCCAGGGTTCAGGAAGGCCGCCATGAACGGCAGGCCGAGCGACAGCGTTTCCATCTCATAGCCGCCGACGAAGCCGCGCGAGGGATCGTGGCGCGCCTCGTCGCGGATGATGCCGGCCATGGTGGTGCCGCGGTACATGTGCACCGGCTTGTCGAAGATCGCATAGACCGAGCCGGTGGTGTGGCGCATGTAGTTCTTGCCCACCTGGCCGGACGAGTTGGCAAGCCCGTGCGGGAACTTGCTCGATTCCGAATTGAGCAGCAGGCGCGGGCTCTCGATCGAATTGCCGGCGACCGCGACGATGCGGGCCTTCTGCTCCTGCAGCTTGCCGTCCTTGTCGGCGTAGACGACGCCGGTCACCTTGCCTGAAGCGTCATGGTTGATCTTGATCGCCATGGAGTTCGGCCGGACCTCCAGATGTCCCGTCGCTTCGCCCTTCGGGATCTCGGTGTAGAGCGTCGACCATTTGGCGCCCCATTTGCAGCCCTGGAAGCAGAAGCCGGTCTGCTGGCAGGAATTGCGGTCGTCGCGCTCGATCGAATTGATGGCCATGTTGCCGGTATGGCACTCCTTGTAGCCGAGCTTGTCGGCGCCGGCCTTGAGCACCTTGAAGTTGTTGTTGCCAGGCAGCCGCGGCCAGTTGTTGGTGCCTGTCACACCCATCTTGGCTTCGGCCTTGGCGTAATAGGGCTCCATCTCGGCCAGCGTCACCGGCCAGTCGAGCAGGTTCGCGCCCTTGACCTTGCCGTAGGTCGTGGCCGCCTTGAATTCATGCTCCTGAAAGCGCAGCGAGGCGCCCGCCCAGTGTGTCGTCGAGCCGCCGACCGACTTGACGATCCAGGCCGGCAGGTTCGGGAAATCCTTCGCCACGCGCCAGTCGCCCGAGGTGGTGCGCTTGTCCTTCCAGGCAAGTTGGGCAAAGGAATCCCACTCGTCGTTGATGAAGTCCTCATATTCGCGGCGGGCGCCCGCCTCGAGGATGACGACGTCGATGCCTTTCTGCGCCAGTTCGTTGCCAAGCGTGCCGCCGCCGGCGCCGGAACCGATGATGACGACCACGCCGTCGTTGTTGAGATCAAATGATGCTGCCATGGTTTCCTCCCATGAAATCTGTCGAAATGCGGTTCGAGACAGAGCGGCTCAGAGCCACTCGATGTCGTTGAACCCGCGCGCGATGTAGCCGCCCTTGGAGTAGGACTCGCCCTCGTAACCGAAGATCGGCCACACCTCCTTCTGGTTGTAGAGGCTGACGACGAGGCCGCCGCGCACCGCCTGGAAGAACGGCGTCTTCTCGATGCCGGTGAGCAGCGCGACCCGTTCCTCCTCCCAGCCGAGCCCACGATAGCCGCCCTTGCCGGCCTTCTTGTCGAGCTCGGCGATGCCCTTTTCGATCAGTTCCTTGTGGGCCGGGTCCTTGGCGGCCGTTTCGTCGTGACCCTTGACGGCAATGGCGTAGTATTTGTCCGGCACCTGGTCGTGCGGATAGATGTCGCGCGCCATCTGGATGAGCGTCGCCATCGTCTCGGGCTTCAGCGCCGCGGTTTCGAGGCCCCAGGCATGTTCGGGGCTGATGACTGCGCTGCCGGAGATGATGAGCAGCGCGCCCGCGCCGCCGCGCTTGAGAAGCTCGCGCCGCGAAAGCCCAATCTTCTTCTCATCGACCGGCCTCTTTTCGTAGACTGTGACCATGATTTCCTCCCTGCTTGCTGTGCGCACCCTTGAGAGTGCCGTTGCTGGCGCCGCGCCTCTGCGCGGCAATATCCCCTATTGGAAGCGCCCCCCTCTCTGCAGGACCTCGATCTTGTAACCGTCGGGATCCTCGATGAAGAAGAAGCGGGCGATCAGCGCTCCGTCGCGGTTGAACTCGACGATCTTCTTCGGATTGAGGCCGAGCGCGCCGATCCGGTCGTGCTCGCTGTCGAGATCGGCGACCGAGACTGCGAGATGACCATAGCCGTCGCCGAGCGCATATGGCTCGGTGCGTCCCTTGTTCACGGTCAGCTCCACCTCGAACGGCGAGTCGCCATTGCTGAGATATACGAGCGTGAAGGTCTCGAAATCGAGCCGCTGCGCCACCTCAAGGCCAAAGGCCTTGTTGTAGAAATCGACGGACCGCGCCTCGTCGAGAACCCGGATCATGGAATGGATCGCCTTCGCCAAATCGGTCTCCGCAGCTTCTGGTGCTTACGAAAACGATTATGCGCGCCGGCGAAAAAAGGTGGTGGCAGCCGATTACCACGCATGGGGCTGGAAAAAGGCTAATGTCGCCCCAGTTTTAGCTGCATGCCGCCCAAAAAGCGTGCCGCGGTTTCGGGGATCGGCATGCAGCAAACAAAGGCTTGAAGCGCGTCGCGCCGAAACGGTTTCGAGCGGCGCGCTTTAAGGACGAAAGTCCGATTGCCGTCGCCGGCTATCGGATCGAAAATGATAAACGCAGGCAGTGTTC
The DNA here is from genome assembly GCF_033977215.1 of Mesorhizobium humile. Taxonomy (NCBI): domain Bacteria; kingdom Pseudomonadati; phylum Pseudomonadota; class Alphaproteobacteria; order Hyphomicrobiales; family Phyllobacteriaceae; genus Mesorhizobium; species Mesorhizobium humile. Next base: position 4,962 of record NZ_JAVIIV010000008.1, on the reverse strand, counting down.
AAAAAGGCGCCAGCCAACCCAAATCGGCGCCCAAGACAAACAACAATGGGAGGTATCGATGTGCAGAGTCTTTGCCGGGCAGGACCCGGAAGGCTATCGGCAGATCAACAGGTCGATCCGTATCGACGGTCATTCGACCAGCATCCAGCTCGAGGCGACGTTCTGGGATCTGCTTGACGAGATCGCCGACAGCCAGGGACTGACGACGCCGAAATTCATCTCGAAGCTCTATGACGAGGCCATCGAGATCAACGGCCAGATCCCGAACTTCGCTTCCATGCTGCGCACGACCTGCGCGCTCTATCTGCGCGGCCATCGGCCCAGCGCCGAGGACCAAGCCGCGTTGAAGCGGGAAGCCGCCTGAGCAATTCCAGGAATAGTGCTTAGCGGTTTCCGTCCGCAACTGCGGGCCAAGAAACGGCCAAGGTGGTTCAGCGACTCTTCCAACCGCCGAACCGCTTTAGCTCTCCGCGGCGACTTCGAGCGCCAGCCGGGTCATGTCGGTGAACAAGGCCTGGCGTTCCGAATACTCGGTCAACTCGCCGGTGGCGATATGATCGACAACGGTGAGCAGTGACAGCGCTCGCGCGCCGAACTGCGCAGCAATCCGATAGAGCGCACTGGTTTCCATATCGACGGCCAACGCCCCCAGCGCCATCGGTTCGTCGAACCGGGCGCGCCCGTCGGGATGATGAAACACGTCGCTGCAGATCGTCAGACCCGCGCTGCAGGCGATGCCGAGATCGGCCGCGCGTCGCAAAGCCAGCGCATGCAGCGCCTGGTCCGGTCCCGCCGGTTGGTAAAGCCCGAACACCTGTCCGCTGATTGCGCCCTCCGCCCGCGCTTCGCTGGAGATGACGATGCCGCGCAGGGGCACATCTTGCGACAAGCCGCCTGATGTGCCGGTGCGGATCAGCGTCTTCACGCCATGATAGTCGAGCAGTTCATGGGCGTAGATCAGGAACGATGAAACGCCGATGCCGGTCGCCTGGATGCTGACCGGCTTGCCGCGGAATCGGCCGGTGAAACCCAGCGCGCCCCTTCGGCGGTTGACGCAGCGCGGCACTTCCAGAAAGGTTTCCGCCATCCATTGAGCGCGCTCGGAATCGCCCGGCAAAAGCACCGTTTCGGCATAATCCCCCCTCTGCGCCTCGATATGCGGCGTCACGCGCTACCACCCCCCATGATAGACCCATCCGGTCGCCATCATGACAGGGTGGCCGCAATGCGCAAGCGCTGGCTTACCTAGAGCAATCCCAGAAAAATGCCGAACGGACTTATCTCCTTGTCCTACGCAATTCCGAACGGAAAACCGCTCACACTTTTCCTGGAATTGCTCAGGATTCCAGCACGTCCTTGACGATCGTCGCCAGTTGCTTGAGCGAGAACGGCTTCGGCAGGAAGCCGAACTGCGCATCGGCCGGCAGGTTCTTGGCAAAGGCGTCCTCGGCATAACCCGAAACGAACACGAACTTGATGTCCGGCTGGCGTTTGCGCAGCTCGCCGAGCAATGTCGGCCCGTCCATCTCCGGCATCACCACGTCGGACACGACGATATCGACCTTGCCGCCGAGCGCCTCGAACACTTCCAGCGCCTCGACGCCCGATGACGCCTCATGCACGGTGTAGCCGCGCGAGGTCAGCGCCCTGACGCCGCCCATGCGCACCGCGTCTTCGTCCTCGACCAGAAGCACGGTGGCCGAGCCGGAGAGATCCTTGGCAGTGTCGGCCGGCTTGGCCGGGACCGTGGCCGCAGGCGCCTCGCCGGGCTCTGCCTGCTTCTTCACCTCGGCGATGTGGCGCGGCAGGAAGATACGGAACACCGTGCCCTTGCCGACTTCGGAATCGCAGAAGATGAAGCCGCCGGTCTGCTTGATGATGCCGTAGACCATCGACAGGCCGAGGCCCGTGCCCTTGCCCACTTCCTTGGTCGTGAAGAATGGCTCAAAAATCTTCTTCAGCACGTCGGGCGCGATGCCGCTGCCGGTATCCTCGACGTCGACGAGCACATAGTCGGCCGGCGTCAGCTCGCGATAGGCGAAGGATTTGCACTCTTCCGCCGTGACGTTGCGGGTGCGCACGGTGAGATCGCCGCCGCTCGGCATGGCGTCGCGCGCATTGACGGCGAGATTGACCACCACCTGCTCGAACTGGCCGATATCGACCTTGACCGGCCACAGGTCGCGGCCGTGGTCGATCTTCAGCTTGATGTCATTGCCGACCAGGCGGGCGAGCAGCATCCTGAGATCTGCCAGAACATCGGTCAGGTTGAGCACTTCCGGCCGTAGCGTCTGCTTGCGCGAGAACGCGAGCAATTGCCGCACGAGCGAGGCCGCCCGGTTGGCGTTCTGCTTGATGTTCATGATGTCGGGGAAGGACGGATCCGACGGACGGTGGTTGGTCAACAGAAGGTCGGACGCCATGATGATGGCGGTCAAAACGTTGTTGAAGTCGTGCGCGATGCCGCCAGCGAGCTGGCCGACCGCCTGCATCTTCTGGCTCTGCGCCATCTGGCCCTCGAGCGCCTTCTGCTCGGTGGTCTCGACCGCATAGACGATGGCCGATTCCTCGGCGCCTTCGCTGCCCGCGCTGTCGGCGACGGCGTTGACGTAGAAGCGGATGTGGCGCTCCTCGTTGCGGGGCAGCACGGAGTCGATCGGCTCGATATTGGCCTGCCGCTGCCGGGCCTTCTCGAAGGCGGCGGCGAAAGCGGGCCGGTCGCGCTCGTGGATGATGGTCTCGAAGCGCACCCGCCGGTCGACGGCATCGCGGTCGACCACGGATGAAAACAGCTGCAGGAATGGCGCGTTGGTGCGCAGGATGCGTCCGTTTGCATCGACGCCGGCAATAGCCATCGGCGTCGAGTTGAAGAAACGCGTGAAGCGAACCTCGGAGGCCCGCAGCTCCGCGGATGCGTCCTCGCCCTGGGTGCGGTTGAGCACGATCGTGCGGGTCGGGCCGTTCACGCCCTCGCGGCTTGCCGAAACGCGATGCATGAAGCGCACCGGCAGCGCCTGGCCGCTCATGGTGGTGAGGTCCAGGTCGATGACGGCGTTGCGGGTGGTGCCGGGGTCGGCCTTGACCGAGCGCACCAGCGCCATGCCGTCGCCGGCGATGATTTCCGGCAGCGTGATGGCGCCCGGCGTGAAGGAGGCGAGGTCGATGCCCAGCCACTCGGCGAGCGTCGCGTTGATATAGGTGACGCGGCCTTCCTGATCGGCCGAAAAGAACCCGGCCGGCGCATGGTCGAGATGGTCGATGGCCTTCTGCAGGTCGAGGAAGAAACGCTCCTGCTCCGCCCGTTCCTGCGAAATGTCGGCGAGCTGCCAGGCCAGCATCGGCAGCCTTTGCCCGGGCATGCTGAAGGCGCGGGCGCGGGCGCGGTACCAGCGCGCGCCGGGCTCGGCGCCCGGCTTGATCGACTGCGCCAGCCGGAACTCGCCGTCGCCAGGCTGGCCGTCGCGCAGGCCCGACGCCAGCCGGTAGATCGTCATCGACGCCTCGGGGACGTCCGACAATAACCCTTCGACGGTCTTGAGATCGGCGGCCGAGGCAGCGCCCGTCATATCGGCATAGGCGCGGTTGGCGTAGACGACGCGGCCCTTGGTGTCGGTGACCAGCAAGCCCTGCGACATCGAGTCGACGAAGGCTTTCGACAGTTCGTCGCCGGTCGAACGCGGCGCGATCTGCACGAAGCCGATCGCGGTCGCGAACAGGAAGCCGACACCGATCATGGCGAGCACGCCGAGCATGCCGAGCAGGAAAGGATCGCCGAGGCGCTCGCGGAAAAGTCCGAAGACGATCGCGGCGCCGGTCAGCACGACGATGAAGACGATGAGCCTGGTGACGGCGCCCGGACGCGTGTTCTGGTCGACGATCGGTACCGGATAGAAATCGCCGCGCGCTTCCTTGGCCATGTTCCCCCTGCTCGTGATTCCGGTGTCCGACGGGCGCGGACGGCCGGTTGAATCACATTCTCCTGTAACGGAAAAGGCCCCGGCGGCAAATGTCCGATAAAATCAACGATTCATGTTTCAAACTGTTCACGAAAGGTGAAGCCAACTTGCGGTCGCTGGTCCCAACGGTCTAGTGTCCCCTCACTTCAAAGATGGCGATTGGGGTGCACCGATGCAGTGGCTGGATAACGTGGCGGGCCCGGGTTATGTCGCTGCAATCCTGTGGACGGTAGCGGCCCTCATCCTGCTGGTTGTCGTCCTGCTCGCCATCAAGGTGGTCCGCAACCTGACCTTCGGCACCTTCGTCGCCGGCGGCAGGAACCGCAAGACGCGCCTTGCGGTCATGGATGCCACCGCCGTCGACAGCCATCGCAGGCTGGTGCTGGTGCGCCGCGACGACATCGAGCACCTGATCCTGATCGGCGGGCCGACCGATGTCGTGGTCGAGCGCGACATCAGGCTGGCGGCACCTCGCCGCCCTGCGCTGACCGGCGACAGCGGGCAGCAGCAGGCGGCAGCCACCGCCCCGCGCCCGCGCGCGCCGCAACCGGCGCCAGCTCCCGCACCCGCCCCGGCCAGGCAGGCGCCGCCGCCTGCCGCCCAGCCAGCCGCCGCCGCACGTCCGCGCGCGCCGGCACCCGCGCCCAAGCCGGCGGCGCCGAGCCAGTCGACGGCGAAAGTCACGCCGCTGCCGAGCTATGGGACGACGAATGGCAGCACCAGATATGCGCCGCCGCCTTCAAACGACTCCATTGACGACACGCTGATGCACGAGCTCGAGACCTCTCTCGACGACCAGCATTCCCAGCCGGCAATCGCCAAGCCCGCGGCCAAGCCTTCGCTCGATGACGAGATGACCAAGCTCCTTGGCGAGTTGGGCAGCCACAAGCGCTGACCTGGCGACAGCTTGCCGGCACAGGCGCACCTCTCCGCAGCTTAAAGCAGGTCGCGTGAAAAAGGATTCACGCGACCTGCTTTAAGTGTTTGATTTTAAGCATGTCTTTGT
>NZ_JAVIIV010000007.1:0-253649 GCF_033977215.1 Mesorhizobium humile | reverse complement strand
CGGTGCAGAATTCTGGACCGCCGCGGCGCTTCCAAGTCACGGCATGGATCCTCGGGTCTGCGCGCGTCGCTTCGCTCCTTGCTCCGCCCGTGGATGACGACCGCGATAGGCGTCTCGGCCAATCGCCAAGGCATGGGATCTGCCAACGCACACATAGCCAACCGGTCAAAACTTCTGTGATAAGGAACCGGGGCTAGTGCCGCCTTGTCGTATCTTTCGGCTTTTTAACACCCGTTTCCGATGTCTCGTCGCGGACTTCGTGGCGACGGGCTTTCATGCCGGCCTTGTCCTGCTCCACCGCGTCCCCGATCTGGTCGGCTTCCGCGCTGCCCGTTTTGCCACGTGGGCGTTTCGGCGCCGTTCCCGCAAGGCCTGGCCCCGCGCCCTGCGGCGCATCTTCCGGCACGCCCTCATGCGCGGCATGTTCCTTGTCGAACTTGATGACCGGCTCCATCTTCGCCAGCACGTCGTCGGCAAGCCAGCACAGGCTCATATGGCCATCGCCGAGGTTCTTCACCGGCGGCACCTTGGTCTCGCACAGATTGTCCGGGACCAGCTTCTTGTAGCCGCAGCGCGTCTGGAACGGGCAGCCGGTCGGCGGATTCATGGCCGACGGGATGTCGCCTTCCAGCACGATGTGCTTCTTGACCACGCTGGTGTCGGCGATCGGGATCGCCGAGAGCAGCGCCTCGGTATAGGGATGGTAAGGCGGCGAGAAAATCTGGTCGGTCGTGCCTTGCTCGACGATGTAGCCGAGATACATGACGACGACGCGGTCGGCGATGTAGCGCACCACCGACAGGTCGTGACTGATGAACAGCATCGTCGTCTTGTTCTTGCGCTGGATATCCATCAACAGTTCGGTCACCGCCGCCTGCACCGAGACGTCGAGCGCCGAGACCGGCTCGTCGGCCACCACCACTTTGGCATCGCCGGCAAAGGCGCGCGCCACGCCAATGCGCTGCTTCTGGCCGCCCGAGAGCTGGCGCGGCTTGCGGGTCTCGAAGGCCCGCGGCAGCTTTACCAGATCGAGCAGCTCCAGCATGCGCTGGCGCCGCTCGGCGACATTCTTGCCGACTTTGAACTTCTCCAGCGTTCGGATGATCTGCGAGCCGACGCTGTGGCTGGGGTTCAGCGTGTCGAACGGGTTCTGGAACACCATCTGGATCGAAGACACGGTCTCGACATTGCGGTTCTCGATGCCGGTCGACTGGATCTCCTTGTTGCCCAGCGTCACGGTGCCGGAGCTAGCGGTCTCCAACCCCAGAAGCACCTTGGCGAGTGTCGACTTGCCGCAGCCGGATTCGCCGACGATCGCGACCGTCTCGGATTCGCGCGCGGTGAACGAGATCGTCTCGTTGGCTTTGACGACGCGGCCTTCGCTTGAGCCGAACACCTCGCTGCCGCCGACCTTGTAGTATTTCTTGAGATCCTCGATCTTGAGCACCGGCGCGCCGGGCTCGACCTTTTCGTTGACCTTCTTGGCGCCGGGCGGCAGCGCCTCCCAGTCGATCTCGTTGAACCGCACGCAGCGCGAGAAATGCCCCTCATGGCCGTCGACCGGGATCATCGGGATTTCCGCGGCGTTGCAGACGCCCTCGACGAAATGGTGGCAGCGCGGGCCGAAATTGCAGCCCTTCGGCCGCTCATGCGGCAGCGGCAACTGGCCGGGAATGGAGATCAGCGGCCGCGAGTTCTTGTCGGCGCCGGGCAGTGGGATCGAGCGGAACAACCCTTGCGTATAGGGATGGCGCATCCGGTCGAACACGTCCTCGATCTTGCCGGTCTCGACCGCCTCGCCGGAATACATCACCGTGATCTTGTCGCAGGTCTCGAGGATGAGGCCGAGATTGTGCGACACGAAGATCATCGAGGTGCCGAACTTCTCGCCGAGCCCCTTGACCAGTTCGACGATGCCGGCCTCGACGGTGACGTCGAGCGCGGTGGTCGGCTCGTCGAGCAAAAGCAGCGCCGGCTTGGACAGCAGCGCCATGGCGATGACGATGCGCTGCTGCTGGCCGCCGGAAAGCTGGTGCGGATAGGAGCGCATCATGCGCTCCGGATCGGGCAGCCTCACCGCCCGCACCATCTCCAGCGCGCGATTATGCGCCTCTTCCTTCGACACCTTGTCGTGGATCAGCGGCACTTCCATCAATTGCTGGCCGATCTTCATCGCCGGATTGAGGCTCGCCATCGGCTCCTGGTAGATCATGGCGATCTTGTTGCCGCGGATGGAGCGTAGCTCCTCCTCGGAGAGCTCGCCCATGTCCTTGCCCTGGAACTTGATGCGCCCGCCGACGATCTTCCCGATATTGGAGAGGTCGCGCATGATGCCGAGCGACACGGTCGACTTGCCGCAGCCGGATTCGCCAACGATGCCCATCGCCTCACCGGGCATCACCGTGCAGGAAAAATCCATCACGGCAGGGATCTCGCCCTTGCGGGTGAAGAAGGAGATCGAGAGGTTCTCGATCTCGATGATCGGCTGACCGGTCGCCTTGGCTGGATCTCGAACTGCCTCGTTCATGGGTCGCTCCAATCCTTGGTTCTCTGGAAGATGGGGCTCAACGCCCCACCATCAATCCTTCATCGATTGCTCACGCAGCGAGTCCGCCAAAAGATTCAGCCCCAGCACGAACGACATCAGCGCGATCGTCGGCGGCAGCGCCGGGTGGATGAAGGAGCGCAACAGGCGGCTGGCGTCCTTGATCGCGGTGCCCCAGTCCGGGCTTTCCGGCGCCAGGCCGAGGCCGAAATAGCCGAGCGTTCCGAGCAGGATCGTCGTGTAGCCGATGCGCAGGCAGGCATCGACGATCAGCGGACCGCGGGCATTGGGCAGGATCTCCCACAGCATGATGTACCAGGGCGATTCACCGCGCGTCTGCGCCGCCGCCACATAATCGCGTGTCTTGATGTCCATGGTCAGCCCGCGCACGATGCGGAACACGCCGGGACTGGAGGCGAACACCACCGCCACGAAGATGTTGAGCTGGTTCGGATCGATGTGGACGATGTGCAGCGGATCCTTGTCGAAGACGAGGCCCACATAGATCCAGCCGCCGACGATCAGCGTGATGCCGAGCAGGATGTAGAGCCGGTCTGGCCGGTTCTTGAAACGCGTCCAGAACAGCACGCTGAAGAATATGATCGGGAACAGGAAGAACAGGCCTGCCATCGCATAGGGGATCGGCGTGTCCATGATGCCCGGCGTTACCAGCAGGTAGAACAACAGGATGACCGGGAAGGCCAGCACCAGGTTGGCCAGGAACGACAGCAGCGTGTCGATCTTGCCGCCATAGTAGCCGGCCGGCAGGCCGAGCGTGATGCCGACCATCAGCGCGAAACCGGTCGCCGCCGGTGCGATGATCAGCACGATCTGGCTGCCAAAGACCATGCGCGAAAACACGTCGCGGGCAAGCTTGTCGCCACCGAAATAGTAGACGAGCTTCGACGCCGGCTCGATCGCGCCGGGCAGCGTGTCCTTCATGATCGACACCTGCGCCAGCGGGTCGAAGGGCGAGATGGTGGAGGCGAAAATCGCCGTGAACAGCCAGAACAGGCAGATGAAGACGCCGGCAATGCCGACGCCGCTGTCGAAAAGCTGGCCGTAGAGGCCGAGCTTCTTCTTGAAGGCGAAACTTGCACCCATCACCAGGAGAAGCCCCACCCATACCGGCCAGAAGCGCCAAAGCACGCCGACCACGATGTCGAAGGCACTGATATATTCGGTCTGCATCCGCCCTGCCCCCTATTGAACCCTGATACGCGGATTGAGGAACGCGTAACCGACGTCGGAGATGAGCTGCGTGATCAGCACGATGAACACCGAGACCAGCGAGCAGCCGAGCAGCAGATCGATGTCGTTGTTGCCCGCGGCTTCGACCAACGTGTAGCCGAAGCCCTGGTAGCGGAACATGACCTCGACGATGACGACGCCGGTGAGCAGCCAGGGAAACTGCAGCATGATCACGGTGAACGGCGCGATCAGCGCGTTGCGCAACGCATGCTTGACGACCACGCTGCCGAAGGAGAGGCCCTTGAGGCGGGCGGTACGGATATATTGCTGCGTCATCACCTCGACCATCGAGGCCCGTGTCATGCGCGCGATATAGCCGATGCCGTAGATGGCCAGCGTCATTACCGGAAGTGTGAAGTTGTAGAAGGTGAGGCCCTGGCTTGCCGAGGCCGCCGATCCGTTCAGCCAGCCGAGCCACGAGGCGAAGATGACGGTGAAGATGACGCCCGACACATATTCTGGCGTCGCCGTCGAGGCGATGGAGGCGACCGAAAGCGTGCGGTCCGTGCGCGAGCCCTCGCGCATGCCGGCGAGTATCCCGATCAACAGCGAGATCGGCACCATCACCGCCAGCACCCAGAACATCAAAAGCCCGGTGGCGCCGAGCGCCGGGAAGAGTTTCGAGCCAACAGTTGTCTTGAACTTGGTCGAGCAGCCGAAATCGCCCTGCAAGACACCGGAGAATGTCGGCACGACCGGGTCATTGCAGAAAGAGAAGCGCTGCGCCGCCTTTCCGGTTGCCGGATCGGTGATCGGTTGCTTCGGCAGGACGCCCAGCCATTGGCCGTAACGCACGAAGAAATTCTGCCGGTAGCCATGATCGACCAACCAGTTTTCGAGCTGGTCGGCCGACGTGTGCATTTCGGTCTGGCTGATCGCCAGCTTCTTCAGATTGGGACCGAGATTGATCAGGAAGAAGACGATCAACGTCAGGCACAGCATCGTCAGCGCCATGGTACCGAGACGTCTCAAGATGAAAGAAAGCATGGCGGGCCCCTGCCGATGGGTTGGGGGAGCCTGATTACGCAGCCATCCCGCCACGAGGCGGAGCAAGCCGGCAAACAGACCTTCGAATGCGATCAACCCTGTTTATTGCATGACCCCGCTCGATGAGTCCGCAACTTTTTTGCTGCAGAGGCTCTCCGGTTCCAGGTCATGCAAGGAAGGGGACAAAGGGGCGGAACGCCCCTTTGTCCATTCGCTCGGATCAGGCCTGGTCGAGCCAGACTTTGCCGTAGTCGTGCTCGTAGGTCGGGTGCATCTTGTAATTCTGCACCGCCTTGACCGAGTGGCTGTAGAGCTTGCGCCAGTACGGCTGGATGATGATGCCGGCATCCTGCAGGGTCTGCTCGATGTCCTTCATCAGCTCCTTGCGCTTGGCGGCGTCGGCGACGGCAAGCGCGGCATTGAGCTTGTTGTCCCAGTCCGGATTCGACCATGCGGTCTCGTTCCAGGCTTCGCCGGTGCGGTAGCCGATCGCAAGAACCTGCACGCCAAGCGGCCGCATGTTCCAGTTGGTCATCGACAGCGGATACTTCGTCCAGTCGTTCCAGAAGGTCGAGCCGGGAAGCACCGTGCGCTTTACCTTGATGCCGGCGTCGCGGAGCTGGGCGGCGATCGCGTCGCCGGTGTTCTTGTGCCAGTCCTCGTCGACCGTGATCAACTCGTGCTCGAAATCGGCCTGACCGGCTTCCGCCATCAGGGCCTTGGCCTTGGCGGCGTCGCGCTTGATCTTCGGCAACTCGAAATATTCCGGATGGATCGGGCTGACGTGATGGTTCTCGGCGACCGTGCCGGCATTGCCGTAACCGAGCTGCAGGACGACGGCGTTGTCGACGCCGAGCTGCAGCGCCTGACGAACCTTCTGGTTGTCGTAGGGCTTGTTGTTGACATTGGTGCGGCACACGATGGTGGCCGCCGTCACGACCTCGGATTTCACCAGGTCCATCTTGTCGAGGATCGAGACATAGTCGGCCGAGGTCTCGAAGTTGGTATGCACTTCACCAGCCTCGAAGGCGCTGACCATGGCGCCCGGATCGGTGCCGTAGTCGATGAACTCGATGCCGTCGAGAAACACCTCGCCGTCCCACCACTTGTTGTCGGCGCGGCGCTTGTAGACGACCTTCTGGCCAACGTCGTAGGAGACGAGCTCAAACGGGCCGGTGCCGATCGGGCAGGCTTTGAAATCGCCGCCCTTCTCGTCGAAGCTCTTGTGGACGATCAGGCCAGGGTAGTCGCACATATTCGGGATCAGCGCGATGTCCGGCTTGCCGAGTTTCAGCTTGACGGTCATGTCGTCGACCTTGGTCACGGCGCTCTCGTCGAGCTTGTCGTCCTTGACCAGCGTGCCCAGGCGACCGGGCATCGAATTGCCCTCGGCCTTCTTGTCGCCCCAGCGCTTGAGGTTGAAGATGACGTCGTCGGCGGTGAAGGCATCGCCGTTCGACCAGGTCACGCCCTTGCGAACATGCAGCGTGTATTCGGTGGCGTCGTCGTTCACGTCCCAGCTTTCCAACAGGTAGGGACGGAAGGTGTATTCGGTGGTGTACTTGACCAGCGGCTCGAGCGCCTGGCGCTCGGCATTGGCGATTTCCGACCAATCGGCCTTGCGCGGATCCTTCGGATCCTTGACCCATTGAGCGACCTTCAGCGTGCCGCCCTTCTTGCCCTTAACGTCATCGGCTCTCGCAGGGGTCGGATCAGCGAGACCGAGCAGGCCGTAGGCCATCGCCGTGGAGGCTCCGAAGACGCTGGCCAAGGCCAGGAATTCGCGGCGGTCGACCTTTCCGGCCTTGGCTTCTTCGGCCAGGGCTAGGATGTGATCCGGAACGCGGTCGCTGTTACTCTTATAGATTGTCATGACTATCTCCCATTGTTGGCTTTCCGCCTTTTAACATTCCGCATCCAGGCCCTCATGTCAAAGAGGGTATGGAGTGAGAAACATTGTTTAGGGACTCTGCAACTTTGGAATGAGACCGGTTCGCGCGATAGCGACAGTCTTGACGCAAATTTGCTAGTGCGCCGCACATTTCCGGAAAAATCGAATCGGGTGATTAAATCAAGACATTTTAGGCGGATAAGGGCTTCGGTGGCGCGGCGAATGCCTCCCTGGCCCGACAGCGGGGGAACGCCGCGCCCTCAGTATTCGCGTTCGTAGAAGACGCCGCCCTTTGCTTCGCCGGCGTCATTGGCCTCGCCGCGCAACTTCACGCCGCGGCCGACATTGAGGTCGATCGTGGCCTTGCCGGAGCCTGGCTTGTCGCCCTTCTGTATCGTCACATAGGTGCGGTCGTTGAGGTATTTTCCTGCCGAAACCGCGGTGCCGCCCTTCTCGTCCGTCGTCACGTCGAGATCGTCGACGCCGATCGCGCTTTGCAAATTCTCGAGCAGCGAGGTCGAGCCGCCGACGCCGGCCAGCTGCGCGGCTGCGCTCGCAAGCTGCGCGATCTGCAGCGGCGACAGTTTCGACATGGATTGGCCGAAGATGAGCTGCGCCAGGACCTCGTCCTGCGGCAGCGCCGGCACCGAGGAGAAGGTGAATTTCGGATTGGTCGCCTCCCCCGATACGAGGATCGTGACCGTGGCGCTGCTGGTCGTCGTGGTCGCCGTCATGTTGAGGTAGGGCACCAGCGACCCCTGGAACCCGATCGTGCCCTCGGTGAAGGTCAGCCGCTTGGAGAGGATGATCAACCGTCCGCGCTGCAGGGTGAAAGTGCCGACCGCCTGCGGCGCCGAGGCAGGTCCCGTCAACTTCAGCGAGCCGCCGAGCTCGGCGTCGACGCCCCTGCCCTGGATGAAGATCTGGTTCGGTGCGTTGACCGTCACGTCGAGCGTCAGGCCGCTGCCGCCCTTGCTGCCGCCACTGGCCGTCGCCGGGCGCAGCGCCTTGTCCTGCGCCCGTACGGACGCCGGCGCATTCTTGTGCTTCACGTCCAGCGCCGAAAGCGAGCCCGGCAGCTTGTCCGGAACGGTGATGACCGTCCTCGCCAGGTTGATGGTGCCGGCGATCACCGGCGCGGAGACGAGCGGCCCCTTGATCGTCAGGTCGCCGCCGAGATTGGCGGTTACCACCCGGCCGTCGGTGTAGCGGCCATCGGTGAGCTTGATCGACAGGTCGGCCGGAAAACCTTGCGCCGGCGTGATGCCAACCGTGCCGCTGGCCGACAGCTTGCCTCGTGTCGACAGCGTTCCGGTGAGCCGATTGATCCTGGCGACGCCGCCGCCGATCGAAACGTCGGCTGCGATGTCGTTCACCGCCAGGCCGGAACGCGCATCGACCAGCCGGGCGCCGGACGTGCTGACCGTTCCGCCGATCACCGGCGACGATGCCGGACCGCGCACCTGGACATTGACATTGGCTGTCCCGGTCAGTCCCAGCCCTTGCGCGGCGAGCTTCGAGGCAAGGAAGGAGAACGGCACCTTGCCGTTGAAGTCGAGCACCAGGGCCGGCGTACCCGCCGTCGTCACCGAGCCGCCGCCCTTGAGGCCGAGGCCGGCGCCATCGCTGATGTTGGCGTCGAAGGCGAGCTTGTTGCCGGCAAAAGTTCCCGACGACGACACATTCATGCCACCGAGCCCGGCGCCACGCGTCTGCGAGGTCTGCACGCCGGAAGCATCGATGTTGAAGGCGACCGAGGGGGTCGCCGGCGCGCCGGTGACCTTGACCGTGCCCGAGACCGAGCCGGCCGCGTCGAGGCCCGGCGAAAAACTGTTGGCGAGCGAGATCGGCACCCGGGACAGGTTGGCGTTGATGTCGAGCGCCTGCGCGACCTTGCCTGTCACCGTCGCGGTGCCGCCGCCAAGGTTGAGCACAAGCCGGTCGAGTGTCGTCACGCCGTTGGCGATGGTGACCGTCGAGGCCTGCGCGATCGCGGCCTTGATGCCCTGCACCGTCGCCTGGCCCGACGCGAGCTCGATGGTCGTCGAGCCGTTGGCGACCTTCACCCGGCCGGCCGCTTTGGCCGGGATATTCTTGACGGTGGCGCCGCCCGAGAAGCCGGTCCAGTCGCCGTCGCGCTTGAGATCGACGTCGATACCGGTGATGGCGGTGCCGCCGGACGTCACGCTCTCGGCGCGCACCGTGCCGGCGATGACGGGCGCTGCCATGTAGTTCGCGATCTGCGCGTCGATGGCGACATTCCTGGCCGAGAGATCGCCGCGCTTGATCTGCGAGGTGTTCGCCTTGACCGCGACGTTGGGTCCGTTGGCCGCTTTGGTGAAAGCGATCGTGCCGCGCACATTGCCCTCGGCCTTTTCCAGGGCCAGCGCGGCGAGCGGCCCGATGTCGGGCAGGTCGAGCGACACGGTGCCGACCGGCACGAAGGCATCGTCGAGGGCAAGATCGCCGGAAATCTTGTTCGGACCGAGCGACAGCAAAAGCCCGTTGATCGCGCGGCTGCCATTTGTCGTGGCGAGCACGGCGCTGCCCTGCAGGTTCTGCCCGCCGACATTGCCGGTGAGCTGCACATTGGCTGCCGGATTGGCGGCATCGGCCTTGCCGGTAGCCGTCAGCTTCAGCCCGGTGATCTCGCGCGCCGCCACCGAAAGCCGGTCGCTCTCCACCGTCATCGACAGGTCGGGCGCGGTGACCGGGCCTTGCGCATTGAGCGCAAAGGCAATGGCGCCCTTGGCGTCTTTCGAGAGCCTTGAAACGTCGCTCAACGCGCCTCTGATCCCGGCGGCCAGCTTACTGTCGGCAAGGCTCGCCTGCCCGTCGGCGCTGAGCGCGCCCGAATTCAGCTTCAGCCCGTCGACATTGACATTGCCTTTGGCATCGCGCTTCAGGGAGGCGCTCAACTGTGCGGTCTCGCCAAGCATGCCGCGCACCGCGGCCGGCAGGGCGGAAGAAGCAACATCGGCCTTCATATTGAGGTCGACCGCACCGTCGCCCAGCGATATCCGGCCGGCGACCTGACTGTTGAGCGCATCGCTTTGGAGCGAGCCGCTGTTGACGGCAACGGAATCGGTTGCCAGTCGGCCATTGACCTTCGCCGTGACCTTGCCGGCGATCAGCGGCGCGATCAACTGATTGTCGAGGCCGATCCTATCCACCGACACTGTGCCGGAGACCGGGCCTGCCCGCCGCTTGAGGTCGAAGGCATCCGAATGAAGCGCGAGCGTCAGACCATCCACCTTGGCCTGGCTGGCGGCTATGGAAGGCAGGATTGCGGACACGTCGAGCCGCGCCTGCGTGCTCTCGCCAGCCATTTTTGCCGACAAGGACTGGACCGCGATCTTGACCGGGCTTTCGGCGCTGCCGACCGTCAACGGCAGGCTGGGCCCGGATGAGGTAAGGTCGAGGGAGAAATCGCTGGCGCCGTTGGGGTTGAGGGTGCCGGCGGCCTTGCCCGAAATCCCTTCGCCCGAAAGCGTGGCATGGTCCAGGGCCACGCCGCCCGCCAGCGTGTAGCTGCCGGCAGCATCCAGATCCAGCGGCCCGAGCCCCGCCTGCCGGGTCTGGCTGGTTTCGGCGCCCGCCACCTTGGCGTTGAACTGAATGTCGGGGTTGGACGACGGACCCGTGACATGTGCCGTGCCTTCCACCGTTCCGGCCCCGTCGAGGCCGGGGACGAAATCATTGGCGAGCGCCACCGGCAAGTTGGCGAGATTGGCCGTCAGGTCCAGGGTCTGGCCCGCGCTGCCCGAAATCGTCGCCGAGCCGCCGCCGAGATTGAGAGCAAGTTTTTGGACCGTGGCGACGCCATTGGAGATGAACAGGCTGGACGGCTCCGCGATCGCCGCCTTGATGCCGCGCACGGTCGCCTCACCGGAAGCGATTTCCACTGTGGTCGTGCCGTTGGCGATCTTCACGCGCCCGGTGGCGGTCGCCGGAATGCCGGACGCCGTGGCGCCGCCGGTAAAGTTGGTCCAGTCGCCGTCGCGCTTCAAATCGATGCCGATGCCGCTGACCACGGTGGAACCAGAGGTCACGCTGTCGGCCTTGATCGTGCCCGAGATCGCCGGCCCCTTGAGATAATTGGCGATCAGCGCGTTGACGGTGATGGTCTTTGCCGCCAGGTCGCCGCGCGCGATCGACGTGCTGGCCGCGTTGATGGTGACGGTCGGCGCCTCGCCGTCCTTGGCGAAGGCGATCGTGCCGTTGATATCGCCGGTCGCAGTCTGATTACCGAGCGCTGCCAACGGCCCGATATCGGGCACGGCGAGCGTCAGCGTGCCGAGCGGCAGGAACTTGTCGTCGAGCGCGAGATCGCCCGAAACCTTGTTGTCGCCGAGCGCCAGGCTTAGCCCCTTGATCGAGCGCTTGCCGTCGGCGGTCACCAGCGAGGCCTCGATATCGAGCGCCTGGCCCTCGGCGTTGCCGGTCAGCGAGATGTCGGCCGACGGGTTGGCGATGTCGGCCTTTCCCTTGGTCGAGAGCTTGATGTCCTTCACCGTGCGGCCGGCCGCCGTCAGGCTGGCGCTCTCGGCTGACACGGTGAAATCCGGCGCCCAGCGCGGACCGGTAGCCGTCAGCGCGAAGCTCACCCCGCCGGCAAGCGGCGTGCCGGCGAGCGACGACAGCGACGAGACGTCGCCCAGCGTGCCTTTGAGATCGGCCTGGATGTCCGAGCCTTGCGCGCTGGCGGTGCCGCTGGCGCTGAGCGAGCCGGAGGTGAGCTCCAGCGAATTGGCGGCGAATGCGCCCTGCGGATCGCGGGTCGCCGTCGCCGAAAACTTCACGCGCTCGCCGAGCAGCGAGCTGATCTGCGGCGGCAATGCCTTCGAGACGGCGTCGGCATTCATCTTCAGCGTCATCGACAGATCGGCGAGCGCCACATTTGCCGTCAGCGCGGCATTGAGCGCATCGCTGCGCAAGGTGCCCTTGTCGATGGTCACGGTCTCGCGGCTGATCGTGCCGGAAAGATCCGCGGCGAGCTTGCCGGTCACCAGCGGGGCCAGCGTCGCCACGTCCGTCTTCAGGCCGGCGGCCGCGAGCTTGATGCCAACCGGGCCGCTAAGGGTCTCGATATCGAAGCCGTCGGAATGGATCTCGCCCGTAATATTGTTGAGCTGCGTGCCGCCGACGGCCACCGAGGTGAGCGACGTGCCGATATCGACCATCGGCGCCTTGCCGTCGCCAAAGGCGCGCGCGGTGGCCTTTTCGACCGCGACCAGGATGGGAACGGCGCTGTTGCCGACATCGATGGTGACCGGCTTGTCCTTGGCGGAGAGCTCGACGGCCAGGTCGCTGGCGCCTTTCGGATCGACATTGCCGGTTGCGGCGCCGTGCACCGCTTCGCTCTCTATGGTAGCGCGCTCGATATCGACCCCACCCGACATCGTCGCCGTTCCAGCGAGGTCGAAGCTCGTCTTGCCGGCAAACAGCGCCTTTATCTTCTCCGGCAGGAAGCCCTCGAACTCGCCGTCGCCCTTGGCTTCGAAGCGGTGGCCCTTGTCGGTGAGCTGATGCCGGCCGGTCAGCTGGCTGACGATGCGGCCGTCGACCATGAAGGTGCCGACACCGCTCCAGTTGGCCAAAGGCCCGCTGCCCGAAACCACGATGTTGACGGGCGGCGCATCCGGCAGCTTGAGCAGGTTGGCGATGATGCCGCCCGCTGGTTCCGACGCCTTGAGATCGAGGTCGAGCTTGTTGTCGGCCGGCGCAAAATGGATCTTGGCGTCGACATTGCCCTGTTTGCCGTCATGGCGGGAGACGTTGAGCACGCTCTCGATCGCCAACGGCGAAGGATCGGCCTTGACCGAGCCCTTGGCGGCCAGTTCGGCGATGCCGCTGCCGGCCAGCTCCTGGCCCAGCGCGATCTCCGGCAGGTCGATCTGCTTGACGTCGATCGAAACCGGCAGGCTCGTCGAGCCACCTTGCGAGGGCTGCTGGCTCGGCTGCGGCAACCGCGCCAGCTCGATGCGTTCTGCAGCGAAGCGGTCGGCACTGAAATTCCAGGAGAGCAGCGCCGTCGGCGACCAGTCGAGCGCCACCTTGCGCGCCACCATCCAGGGGCCGGCGCGGTCTTCCAGCACCACATGGTCGAGCCTGAGCGCACCCGACCAGATGCCTTCGATGCCGCTGACCGTCACCTTGCGGTCCTCGCTCGAGGCCATCTTCGAAATCAGGCCGGCGAGGTTCTGGCGGCCACCTTCGGTTCCGGTAAGCACGACAAGCGCCCCGATTGCCACCACCAGCAAGATGAGCAGCGCGTAGAGGCAGATGCGGAGGATGCGCCAGAAAATCTTCATCGTCAGAACGCCTGACCGATGCCGGCATAGATGCCGAAATGCGGATCACCCGGATCGCGGTTGAGCGGCACGGCGGCATCGATGCGCAGCGGCCCGAACGGCGTGATGTAGCGCAGGCCGACGCCGGCGCCAACCTTCACATTCGAGAAATCGGGGAAGGATTTGGTCGAGACCGTGCCGGCATCGACGAACGGCACGATGCCGATCGTGTCGGTGACGCCGATGCGCATCTCGACCGAGGTTTCGAAGAAGGAGAGACCGCCGATCGGCTGTCCGTCGACGTCCTTCGGGCCGATGCCCTGGTAGGAATAGCCGCGCACCGAGCCGCCGCCGCCGGAATAGAAGCGCCGGTCGGCGGGCACGTTCTGCAGCCCGGTGCCGACGATCGAGCCCAGCGTTGCGCGTTCGGCGAGCACGAACCGGCTTGCCGTATCGAGCGACTGGTAGGTGTAGCCCTCACCTTTCAGCTTCAGGAAGGCCGCGCCGTTCAATATGTCGTAGCTGGGCTCGGCATAGGCGAGGAAGCGGAACCCCCTGGTCGGGTTCAGCTTGTTGTCGCGGCTGTCATAGACATATTGCAGCGGCACGCTGGCGATCAGATAAGTATGTTTGCCGAAGGCGTCGGTGATCTTCGAATAGTCGAGGTCGAATTCGGCCGAGACGCGCTGCTTCTTGTCGAGGTCGTAGGAAACGCCGACGTCGCCCTTGACCGAGAAATGGTCATAGGCATCGGGGTGTTCGAACACCGTCTTGACACCGGTGAAGAATTTCGACGTCGGCCCGAGCACGCCCGGCTTCTCGAACATGACGCCGGCATTGTAATTGAGCGCGGAAATGCTGTTGCTGCCGATGCCGCTGATGGAGCCGTCGATACGCAGCTTCTCGGCTTGTCCGAACAGGTTGCGGTGTCCCCAATAGCCTTCGAGCCCGAGGCCTTCGGTGTTCGAGAACGTGCCGCCGACGCCGAAATAGCGCGGCTTGCGCTCGCTGACCTGGACATCGATCGGGATGTTGCCGTTGGCGTCGAGGCTGTCGCCTTCCTTGATCGTCACGCTGTTGAAGACTTCAAGCCCAAGCAGCCGGTCGCGGGCATCGTCGATCTCCTGCGGAGAGTATTGTTTGCCGCGCTGCAGGCCGGCCATGTATTCGGTGAAGTCGCGATCGACCTTTTCCGTGCCCTCGACCGTCGTGTCGCCATAGCCGGCGACCGGACCGGCCGCGACCGTCAGCGTCACGTCCAGCGTCGAGCTGGCATGCTCGGCGACGATCTCGCGGTCAGTGACCTTGGCAAGCGGCCTGCCCTCGTCCTTCAGCGCCCGCACGATCAGCGCTTCGGCCTTGAGCACCGCGCCGGAGCCGGCATCGCCGCCGGCGATCAGGCCGAAATCGGCTGCCGCCAATCCCGCCGCATCGCCCTTCAGCCGGATGTTGCCAAGCGTGAATTTCGCTCCGGGGGCGACTGTGATGACCACCGGAATGGGCTGCGGCCCCTTGAACTCGGCATCCGGCGGCAATTCGTCGATCGACTTGCCGTCGATCGTGATGGTGACCACGCCCTCGTAGCGGGCATCGGCGTAGAGCGCGGCGACGAGTTGTTCGCGGTCGCCGCGCGCCTTGGCCATCAGGCCGAGCGACCCGGACACCGGATGATCCTCGTCGTTTTTCAGCGCCGAGGCGTTTTCGAGTATCTTGACCAGATCCTTGTCGGCGTCAGGCGCGTTGATCGTCACCGAATAGCGCAGCGGATCGACGATGTCGGTATCCTCGTCCTTCGACGAGCCCCAGAGCTTGATGCCGAAAATCTCGAAAGCCGCCGCCTGCCGCACTTCTCCGGCCAGCACAGTCGAGCAGACGAGCGCGAAAAGCAGGGCGCGCGGAAGCCCGCGCCCTGGCGCGAACCCTCCTGACATCTGCGTTTCATGCGCCGGCATTAAGACAACCTAGTCGACAAAACTAAAATTGGAATGAAGTTCCGTAACGTTCGTAAAGGGGCCACAATCCAATTGTCTGAAATAGACCGGGCTTGGAATTCACACCTTTTGCATTTCCGCAAGAAAGTGTGATCCGTCTCACAGAGGTTCTGTCGAAATACCGGCCTTTGGCCGGCATGGAAACCGTTCGCGGGTGAATAACCTGCGGCGATCCGGCGTTGACAAGCCTGCACGAAGCTTGATCATGCCCGGACGCTGGCGATGTCTGGAGGGTGGTATGGCAATGCGCGCGGCTCGTGGTCTTTCTTTCCTTCTTCTCATCTTTTTCGCCCTGGGCGGAGCGGCTTTTGCGGCCGAAGCCCGGCGAATCGTGACGACCGACAATTCCGACTATTTCGGTTTCGACCTGCGGTCGGAACAGAATGTCAGCCTCGACCAGTGCAAGACAACCTGTCTCGGCGATTCCGCATGCCGCGCCTTCACCTACAACACCAAGGCGAAGTGGTGCTTTCTCAAATCCGACTATAACCAGTTGAAATCCTTCACCGGCGCCGTCGCCGGCAAAGTCGCCAATGTCGATGGCGATCCCGATATCGGCGCCCCGCCGGCGCTGGCCTTCTTCCCGAACTGGATGGCCGACCAGGCCCAGCAGTTCCGCAATAAGCTGACCGACCCGGCCTATGACAAGCCGACCGAAGGCCTTTCCGCCCTGCAGGCCGCCGCCGAGCAGGCAGCACTTACCGGCGACCATCGCCTTGCCATGCAGAAATACCAGTCCGCGATCTCGGTCCTGCCCGATGACGGCGCGCTGTGGCTGGCGCTGGCGCGCGAGATAATCGCCGTGGAACCAGCGTCCAACACCACCGAACCCTCGACTTTCCCGATGAACGCCACCTCGGCGGCCTTCAATGCCTACAAGCTGGTGCGCACGGCAAAGACCCGCGCCGAGGCGCTGGCCCTGCTTGGCGCCGGCCTCGACAAACGCGACCTCTACCGGCCCTCGCTGCAAGCCTATGAGGCGAGCCTTGCGCTGGTAGGCTCGCCGGCCGTCCAGGCCGACTATGCCGACCTCAAGGCGCGCAAGGGTTTCCGTGTCGTCGAGCACACCGTCGATGCCGATTCCTCCTCGCCGCGCATCTGCGCCCAGTTTTCCGAGGAACTGGTCAAGACCGGGGTCGACTATTCGCAGTTCGTGACCGTCGACAACGCCGCGCCCAAGGCCGTCGAAGCCAAGGACAAGCAGATCTGCGTCGAAGGCCTGGAACACGGCCAGCATTACGACGTGACCTTCCGCGCCGGCCTGCCGGCCGCGATCGGCGAAACGATCGCCGCGCCCGTCGTGTTGTCGATCTACGTCCAGGACCGCGCCCCGTCGGCCCGCTTCACCGGCGACAGCTTCGTGCTTCCGGCCGGTGCCCGCCGCGGCATCCCGGTCGTCACCGTCAACATGAACGCCGCCAAGATGACGCTCTACCGCATCGGCGATCGTTCGCTGGCGCAGCTTCTGTCCGGCTATCAGTTCCTGCATCAGCTCGACGGCTACGACATTTCCACCATTTCGGACCAGATGGGCTCGCCCGTCTGGTCCGGCACGCTCGAAATCGCCAATGATCTCAACAAGGAAGTGACCACGTCGTTCCCGGTGGATGAGGCTATCCCGCAGCGCAAACCCGGCGTCTATGTGCTGACCGCGCAGCCGGTCGACGACAAGAGCGACGACTATGGTTCACGCGCCACGCAGTGGTTCGTGGTCTCCGATATCGGCCTTTCCACCTATACCGGTCAGGACGGCCTCAACGTCTTTGCCCGTTCGCTGGGTTCGGCCAAGCCGATTTCCGGCGCCGAACTGACGCTGCTTGCCAAGAACAACGAGATCCTTGGCACGGCGACCACCGACGCCGAGGGCCACGCCGTCTTCAATCCCGGCCTCACCCGCGGCGAAAACGGCATGGTGCCGGCCGTGCTGATGGCCAAGCAGGGCGACAACGACTTCGTCTTCCTCGACATGGGCAAGGCTGGCTTCGACCTTTCAGATCGCGGCGTCGAGGGGCGCGCCTCGCCGGGTGCGCTCGACGTCTATGCCTGGACGGAGCGCGGCATCTACCGCGCCGGCGAGGATGTGCATGTCGCAGCCCTCGCCCGCGACGGCGCAGCAAAAGCGGTCGAGAACCTGCCGCTGACCTTCATCTTCACGCGTCCCGACGGCGTCGAGAGCCGCCGCGTCATCAGCAATGGCGAGTCCGCCGGCGGCCATGCCGTCGACCTGCCGCTCGAGGCCAACGCCATGCGCGGCACCTGGACGGTGTCGATCTACACCGATCCCAAGCAGGCGGCGGTCGCCAGCCAGATGTTCCTGGTCGAGGATTTTGTGCCGGATCGCATCGAATTCGACCTGACCGCCGACAAGAAGGAGGTCGCCCAAGGCGAGACGGCGAACGCCACTGTCGACGGCCGTTTTCTCTACGGCGCGCCGGCCGCGGGCCTCGCGCTCGAAGGCGAGACTACGCTGTCGACCACCAGTACCTGGGACAGCTTCAAGGATTTCACCTTCGGCCTGGCCGACGAGCAGTCGAGCGAGCCAACCGTGACGCCTCTGGCCAATCTTCCCGTCGTCGGCGACGACGGCAAGGCGACCTTCCCGATCACGATCGACCAGTTGCCGTCGACCACCAAGCTGGTCAACGCCAAGGTCACCGTGCGCATGCGCGAGGCCGGCGGCCGCGCCGTCGAGCGCTCGCTCGACATCGGCGTTCGCCCGCAGCGCGACGTCATCGGCATTCGCCCCGATTTCGCCGATGACGAGGTGCCGCAGGGCGGCACGGCCAAGTTCAGCATCATCGCCGTAGACCCGAGCGGCAAGCGCGAGGACCTCAAAGGCGCGCAATGGTCGCTGGTCAAGGTCGAGCGCAATTATCAGTGGTACAGAAACAACAACTCCTGGAACTACGAGGCAGTGAACCTCACCAAGGCCGTCGCCAACGGCGCCGTCGATCTGAAGGCCGACGGCGAGGCGACCGTGTCGTTGCCCGTCGACTGGGGCCGCTACCGGCTCGAGGTCGAGACAGCCGATCCTGACGGCCCGGCGACCAGCTATGAGTTCGACGCCGGCTGGTATGTCGCCTCGACCACCACCGAAACGCCCGACGGCCTGGAGATCGCTCTCGACAAGGACACTTACGCGGCTGGCGAAGTCGCCAAGCTGAAGGTCTCGCCGCATTTTGCCGGCGAACTTCTGGTCACCATCGGCGCCGAAAAGCTGCTGAAGACCGTCACCGCTTCGGTGCCGGCCGGCGGCAGCACCGTCGACATCCCCGTCGGCGACGACTGGGGCGCCGGCGCCTATGTCACGGCGACCTTGTTCCGGCCCGGCGACGCGCAGGAATCGCGTATGCCGGCCCGCGCCATCGGCATCCAATGGCTGTCGGTCGATCCAGGCTCGAAGAAGCTTGCGGTCACGCTGACGCCGCCGCAAAAAACCGCGCCGCGCCAGCAATTGTCGATCCCGATCGCCGTCAACGGCGCGCAGGCCGGCAGCAACGCCTATGTGATGGTGGCCGCCGTCGACGTCGGCATCCTCAATCTCACCAATTACAAGGCGCCCGATCCGGAGGACTGGTTCTTCGGCCAGCGCATGCTGGGACTGGAGATCCGAGACCTCTACGGACGCCTGATCGACGGCTCGCTCGGCACCATGGGCAAGATACGCACCGGCGGTGACGGCGCTAACATGCAGGCGCAGGGCAGCCCGCCGACCGAAAAGCTGGTCGCCTTCTTCTCCGGCCCGGTCGAGCTCGATGCCAATGGCAAGGCGCGCGTCGATTTCGACATCCCGCAGTTCAACGGCACCGTGCGCGTGATGGCCGTCGCCTGGACCAAGGATGCCGTCGGCCATGCTCAGGCCGACGTCATCGTGCGCGATCCGGTGGTGATCACCGCCGGCCTGCCGCGCTTCCTGGCGCCCGGCGATGCGGCGACCATGCGTCTCGACATCGCCGATACCGATGGCCCGGCCGGCGACTATGCGCTCGCGGTCACCACGACCGGAGATCTTACGACCGGCGACAAGCCGCTGCCCGAGAAGCTGACGCTCGCCCAGGGCAAGCGCCAGTCGCTCACCTTCCCGCTGCTCGCCAAGACCGCGGGCGACGCCTCGCTCACCATCAAGCTCGCCCATGCCGACGGCACCCAAGTCGAGCAGACGCTCTATCTTCCGGTGCGCCCGGCGCAGCTTCCGGTCACCAACCGCATGGTTGTCGACCTGAAGCCGCATGGCGGCTCGTTGCGCGTCGACAAGGAGCTGCTCGCGGCAAGCATGCTCGACGGCGCTTCGGTCAGCGTCGGCGTTTCGCAGTCGTCCGCGCTCGACGTGCCGTCGCTTTTGATGTCGCTCGACCGCTACCCCTATGGCTGCGCCGAGCAGACCACCAGCCGCGCCATGCCGCTGCTCTATGTCAATGACATGGCCAAGAGCATCGGCATGGAAAGCGATCCGGACCTGCACGGCCGCATCCAGGACGCCATCTACAAGGTGCTGTCCTACCAGTCGTCGAGCGGCAGCTTCGGCCTCTGGGGTCCGGGTTCCGGCGATCTCTGGCTCGACGCCTATGTCAGCGAATTCCTGACCCGGGCGCGCGAGCAGAAATATGATGTGCCGGCGCTCGCCATGAACCAGGCGCTGAACAACCTGCAGAACTCGCTGGGCTACGATCAGGACGTCCAGGACAAGGGCAGCGAGATCGCCTATGCGCTCTATGTGCTCGCCCGCAACAAGAAGGCCTCGATCGGCGATCTGCGCTATTACGCCGATACCCAGCTCGAAGCCTTCTCCAGCCCGATGGCCGTCGCCCAGCTGGCGGCAAGCCTGGCGCTCTACGGCGACACCCAGCGTTCGGAAGCCACCTTCCAGACGGCGCTCCGGCTGGCACAGTCGGAGACCGACTACGACTGGTACCGCTCGGACTATGGCTCGCGGCTGCGTGACGGCGCGGCGATGCTGGCGCTGGCGGCGGAATCGAAGCCGGTGCCGAGCATCATGCCCCAGCTGATCAAGCTGGTGGGCGTGGCCCGCGCCGACGCCCGCTGGACGAGCACCCAGGATGAATCCTGGATGCTGCTCGCCGCGCGGGCACTGAAGGAAGGCAACGATTCCATCACGCTTTCCGTCAACGGCGCGCCGCATTCGGGCGGCTACTCCGACCATGTCGCCGGCAGCGACCTCGTCGACAGCCCGCTCACCATCGCCAACACCGGCGCGACGCCGCTACAGGCCGTGGTCACCGCGGTCGCCGCGCCGGTCGACCCGCTGCCGGCCGGCGGCGACGGCTTCACCATCGATCGCACCTACTACAAGCTCGACGGCACCGAGGCCAATGTCACCGAGGCCAGGCAGAACGAGCGCTATGTGGTGGTGCTCAAGGTCTATGAGCAGAACAAGTGGCCGTCGCGGCTCCTGATCACCGATCTGTTGCCGGCCGGCTTCGAGATCGACAACCCGAGCCTGGTTTCCAGCGCGCAATTGTCGAACTTCTCCTGGCTGGCGCAGACCGACGCCGCGCATCTGGAGTTCCGCGACGACCGCTTCGTCGCCGCCTTCAATCCGAACGAAGGCGACGGCGACCGCAACATCACGCTGGCCTATGTCGTGCGCGCCGTGACGCCGGGCACCTACGCCCATCCGGCAGCGACGGTGGAAGACATGTATCGGCCGCAATATTCGGCCCGCACCGCCACCGGCGTGATGGAGGTGAAGGCGGAATAGCGATGAACAGGTCGTCGGTGTCTTCCCTTCTCCCCGCTCACCGGAAGAAGGTGCCGGTCCACCCTCCGCAGCTGCAGCGCAGCTGCTGCGGAGGACGGGCAGGCGGATGAGGGGCAGCACCATGCTCTCCAGAAAATTCCTCAGACGCACCGCCATCGCAGGCGCTTGCCTCGCCGGCTTCGCCGCGCTTTCGATCGCTGCGCTGTGGGAACTCGACCGCGCCTTCCCGCCTCCGCTGCCGGCAAAACTGACGGTCTCGACCGAGGTCCAGGACCGCGACGGCCAGTTGCTGCGCGCCTTCGCCACGCCGGACGGTTACTGGCGGCTCGAAACCCGCCTCGACCAGGTCGACAGGCAATTCGTCGACATGCTGGTGACCTACGAAGACAAGCGCTTCTGGGATCACCGCGGTGTCGACGTCCTGGCGCTTTGCCGCGCCGCCGGCCAGCTCGTCACCAGCGGCCATATCGTGTCGGGCGGCTCGACCTTGTCGATGCAGCTTGCCCGGCTGATCGAGCCGCGCGACAGCCGCAGCCTCGGCTCCAAGCTCAAGCAGATGCTGCGCGCCATCCAGATCGAGCGGCGGCTCTCCAAGCAGGAGATCCTCGAACGCTATCTGACGCTGGCGCCCTATGGCGGCAATCTCGAAGGTGTGCGCGCCGCATCGCTCGCCTATTTCGGCAAGGAGCCGAAGCGGCTCACCGTGTCGGAAGCCGCCCTGCTCGTAGCGCTGCCGCAACTGCCGGAAAAGCGCCGGCCCGACCGCAACCTCGACATCGCGCATGCCGCGCGCGACCGGGTGCTGACCCGCATGGTCTCGGCCGGCCTGCTCGGCGAACACGAGGCCGCGCGCGCTGCCCTCGACGATGTCTCCGGCCTTCGCCGCAAACTGCCGGCGCTGGCCGCGCATGCCTCCTACGCCATGCTGCCCAGGGCCGTGCCCGGCAAGCCGCTGCAGCTCACCATCCGCAAAAGCGTACAGCAGGGGCTGGAACAGGTGGCCAGGGATGCCGCCAGGAAGCTCGGGCCAAAACTTTCCGTCGCCATGGTCATGGCTGACGCGCGCACCGGCGACATTCTGGGCGAAGTCGGCTCCGCCAATTTCTTCGACGCCAGCCGCTCCGGCTGGATCGACATGACCAGGGTGGTGCGCTCGCCCGGCTCGACACTGAAGCCTTTCATCTACGGACTTGCCTTCGAGCAGGGACTGGTGGCGCAGGAGATGATCATCGAGGACAGCCCTGCCGATTTCGGCGGCTACCGCCCGAAGAATTTCGACATGGGCTACCAGGGCGATGTCTCGATCCGCCAGGCGCTTCAATTGTCGCTCAACGTGCCGGCGATCCGCGTGCTCGACGCCGTCGGTCCGGCGCGGCTGACGGCACGGTTCCGCCAGGCCGGCGTCAACCCGATCCTGCCGGTCAACGAGGCGCCGGGCCTGGCGATCGGGCTCGGCGGCGTCGGCGTGACCTTGCGCGACCTGGTGCAGCTCTATACGGGCCTCGCCAATGGCGGCAAGATGCACACGCTGCATGACGGCACCGAGCCGGCCAATGCCGAGCGCATCACCGCCACCATCCTCGACGACCAGGCGGCCTGGCAGATCAACGACATCCTGTCCGGCGTGAAGCCGCCGGAAGGCGCCATGCAGCGCGGCATCGCCTACAAGACCGGCACCTCCTACGGCTATCGCGATGCCTGGTCCGTCGGCTTCGACGGCCGCTATGTGCTGGGTGTATGGGTCGGCCGCGCCGATGCCAGCCCCATCCCCGGCCTGTCGGGCTATGTCTCGGCCGCACCCATCCTGTTCGAAGGCTTTGTCCGTTCCGGCCTTGCCAGCGTGCCGCTGCCCAGCCGGCCACCGGGCGTCTTCAACCCCAAGCGCGAGGAACTGCCGGTGACGCTCGCGCGCTTCGGCGCCGGCGCCGACGGGCTGGTGCAGGCCACCGCCACCGAGCCGGCGCCGACCATCATCTTCCCGCCCAACGGCGCGCGCGTCGACCTCGGCACGAATTCAGCCGATGCCACGCCGCTGGTGTTGAAGCTGCAGGGCGGCCGCGCGCCGTTCCGCTGGCTCGCCAACGGCAAGCCGCTCGCCGGCATCGACCGCCGCCGCACCGCGACCTGGCAACCGGACGGCACCGGCTATTCGACGCTGACGGTGATCGACGCGGCCGGACGTGCGGCGAGCGTGAAGGTGTTCGTTGAGTAGAAGACGGCAAGCGATTCAGAGGATTGCGCTTTTTCGTCTGAGGGGCGGTGCGAGGCCCCCCTCTCTGGCCTGCCGGCCATCTCCCCCTCAAGGGGGGAGATCAGCAGTTCCGGCGCCTCGCTCCTCCTGCAACGTTGGTGATTGGCGAAACCAGTCGCGACAGCCGATCTCCCCCCTTGAGGGGGAGATGCCCGGCAGGGCAGAGAGGGGGGCCTCGCGCCGACTTTCACGGGTAGCGGCTGCGATCTTCGCAACGCTAGCGCTCCTGCCTGCCACCTCCTCTCACGCCGCGGTCGCCCCCCTTCCCGCCGGCTTCGTCAGGCTTGCCGATGTCGATCCGACCATCCGCCAGGACATCCGCTACGCCGGCGTCGAAAACTTCCTGCACCGCAAGGCAGATGGCTACGACGCCCCGGTCTGTATTCTGACCGCGCAGGCGGCGAAGGCGCTGGCCGACGCCCAGAAGGCAATGGCCGCCAGGGGCCTGACGCTGGTCGTCTTCGACTGTTATCGTCCGGCCCGCGCCGTCGCCGACATGGGCAGATGGACAAGAGAAGGCGGCCCGCCGGATCCGCAATGGTATCCGACCGTCCAGCGAGGCGATCTCATCGCCAGGGGCTATGTCGGAGAGTTGTCCAGCCATTCGCGCGGCTCGACGGTCGACCTCGCCATCGCCGAAGCCGGGAAGCAAAGCCCGGTTCATCCGGCCTGCGGCGCGCCGGACGGCGGCACGCTCGATTTCGGCACCGGTTTCGACTGCTTCGACCCGATGAGCGAGACGGCGTACCGCCCTCTTGCCACCGAAGCGGCAGCGAACCGCAGGATGCTGCTTGCCGCCATGCGTGCCGCGGGCTTCCGCAACTATGCGCGCGAATGGTGGCACTTCACCCTGGCCAAAGAACCTTTTCCAAAACAGCGCTTCGATTTTCCCGTCACCGCCAATTAAGGCGCTTAGGCTTGCCCTGACCCTTCCCGCTTCTAATTAGGCCGGCTGGCGAGGACTCATCGGCTCGCCAGTTTGAGGAAGATATTTCTTCGATCGGCGGACATCCGGCGAAAAATTGCTTCGAGGAGGTGAAAAAGGCAACATTCAATGCATCTAATTTCTATAAACTCGGTAGAGTTCGCAGCAGTTCAACGGAGGCGGGAATGACCAAACCTCATTTCAGGAAACTGCTCGGCGCGCTGGTCGCCACATCTGTCCAGTTCGGCACCCTTGGTTTCGCATTTGCCGACACCACCATCCTGAACGTGTCCTACGATCCGACACGTGAGCTTTACAAAGCCTATGACGAGGCCTTCGCCGCGCACTGGAAGGCCGAGACCGGCGAGACGGTCACCATCCAGCAGTCGCATGGCGGATCCGGCGCCCAGGCCCGCGCGGTGATCGATGGCCTCGACGCCGATGTCGTGACGCTGGCGCTCGAAGGCGATATCAACGCCATCGTCTCGAAGTCGAAGAAGATCAATCCCGACTGGCGCAAGAAATTCGAAAACAATTCAGCGCCTTACACCTCGACCATCATCTTCCTGGTGCGCAAGGGCAATCCCAAGGGTATCCACGACTGGGGCGATCTGGTGAAGGACGGCGTCCAGGTGATCACGCCGAACCCGAAGACCTCGGGCGGCGCGCGCTGGAACTATCTGGCGGCCTGGGCCTACGCCAATGCGCATGACGGCAATGACGAGGCCAAGACGAAGGAATTCGTCGGCAAGCTCTATGCCAATGCCCCGGTGCTCGACAGCGGCGCCCGCGGCTCGACCGTTACCTTCGCCCAGAAGGGCCTGGGCGACGTGCTCATCGCTTGGGAGAACGACGCCTATCTGGCCCTCGACGAATTCGGCGCCGACAATTTCGACATCGTCTACCCGCCGACCTCGATCCTGGCCGAGCCGCCGGTCGCCATCGTCGACGCCAATGTCGACGCCAAGGGCACGCGCAAGGTGGCCGAAGCCTATCTTTCCTATCTCTATTCGAAGGAGGGCCAGACCATCATCGCCAAGAACCATTATCGCCCGGCCAAGCCCGAACTGGTTCCGGCCGAGGACCTCGCCAAGCTGCCTGAGATCAAGCTGGTCACCATCGACGACCCGCAATTCGGCGGCTGGAAGAAAGCGCAGCCTTACCATTTCGGTGACGGTGGTATATTCGACCAGATCTACAAGCCGGCCCAGTGAGAGGCCGAGCCTCAAAGACTGGCGACTGCAATCTGGTTGAGTAAGAAGGGACGATCCAGAACAGCATGACCACAGCACCCGCTCACGCGGGGTGGCGATTCAGGCAGCCGAGTGTCATTCCGGGTTTCGGACTGACGCTCGGCTTCTCGCTTGCCTACCTCACGCTCATCATCCTCATCCCGCTCTCCGGGCTGATCTGGCGCTCAGCCGCGCTCGGCTGGACCGATTTCTGGGCTTTGGCCACCGACCGGCGCACCCTCACGGCGCTCAAGATCAGCTTCGGCACGGCTTTCATCGCCGCGGCAGTCAATGTCGTTTTCGGGACGCTCGTCGCCTGGGTGCTGGTCCGCTACCGTTTCCCCGGCCGGCGTATCGTCGATGCCATGGTCGATCTGCCCTTCGCGCTGCCCACCGCGGTCGCCGGCATCGCGTTGACCACGCTCTATGCGCCGACCGGCTGGCTCGGCAAATTGCTGATGCCGCTCGGCCTCAAGGTCGCCTACACCCCGCTCGGCATCGTCGTGGCGCTGGTGTTCATCGGCCTGCCCTTCGTCGTGCGCACCGTCCAGCCGATCATGGAAGAGATCGACAAGGAGGTCGAGGAAGCAGCGGCGACGCTCGGCGCCAGCCGTTTCCAGATCATCAGCCGTGTGCTTCTGCCCGGTCTTGCACCAGCCATCATCACCGGCTTCTCGCTCGCCTTCGCGCGTGGCGTTGGAGAATACGGCTCGGTCATCTTCATCGCCGGCAACCTGCCCTACAAATCCGAGATCGCGCCGCTTCTGATCGTCATCCGGCTGGAGGAATACAACTACCCGGCCGCAACCGCGATCGCCGCGATCATGCTGGCGCTGTCCTTTGCGATGCTCCTGGTGATCAACCTCGTGCAGACATGGAGCCGCAAGCGCTATGGCTGATCCCGAGATCAAATCCTACGAGCCGCACCACGAGAGCCGCTCGGCCGCGGTCACGGAAAGCCGCCCCGTCCGCATCACGCTGACGATCGTCACACTCGTCTTTCTCGGCATCTTCCTGCTTTTGCCGCTGATCATCGTGTTCAAGGAGGCTTTCGCCAGGGGCGTCGGCGCCTATTTCCAATCGCTCAGCGATGCCGACACGCGCTCCGCCATCCGGCTGACCTTGCTGGTGGCGGCGATCTCGGTTCCGCTCAATCTCGTCTTCGGCCTTTCGGCCGCCTGGGCCATCGCCAAGTTCGAGTTCAAGGGCAAGGCCTTCCTGACCACGCTGATCGACCTGCCCTTCTCGGTCTCGCCGGTCATCTCGGGCCTGGTCTATGTGCTTCTGTTCGGCGCGCAAGGGCTGCTCGGTGCCTGGTTGAAGGCGCATGGCATCCAGATCCTGTTCGCCGTGCCCGGCATCGTTCTGGCAACCATTTTCGTCACCTTCCCCTTCGTCGCGCGCGAGCTCATCCCGTTGATGCAGGAACAGGGCAATGGCGACGAAGAGGCAGCACTTTCGCTCGGCGCCAGCGGCTGGCAGGCTTTCTGGTATGTGACACTGCCCAACGTCAAATGGGGGCTGCTCTACGGCGTGCTGCTCTGCAACGCACGCGCCATGGGCGAGTTCGGCGCGGTCTCGGTCGTGTCAGGCCACATACGCGGCCTCACCAACACCATGCCGTTGCATGTCGAGATCCTCTACAACGAGTACAACGCCGTCGGCGCTTTTGCCGTCGCTTCGCTGCTCGCCGGCCTGGCGTTGGTGACGCTGGTCTTGAAAACACTTCTCGAGATGCGCTACGGCGCCGAGATCGCCGCGACGCGCGGACACTGAAGAAATAGCTGTCGCCCGAAATGCCTGGCGTTTTGGGAATAACGGCAGCATGAACGAACCGAGGGAATTGTATGGAAGTTCGCGTCGTCAACGTGCGCAAGGAGTTTGAGCGGTTTCCGGCGCTCCACGACGTGTCGCTCGACATCAAGTCCGGCGAGCTCATCGCGCTGCTCGGCCCGTCGGGCTCCGGCAAGACGACGCTGCTTCGCCTGATCGCCGGGTTGGAGCGGCCGACTAAGGGCGCGATCTTCTTCGGCGACGAAGACGCTTCGCAGAAGTCGATCCAGGAGCGCAATGTCGGCTTCGTCTTTCAGCATTACGCGCTGTTCCGCCATATGACGGTCGCCGACAATATCGGCTTCGGCCTGAAGGTCCGGCACGGCGCCGCAAGGCCGTCGGGGCAGGAAATCCGCCGCCGCGCGCTGGAGCTGCTCGACCTCGTCCAGCTGTCGGGGCTGGAAAAGCGCTATCCGGCGCAGCTTTCCGGCGGCCAGCGCCAGCGCGTGGCTTTGGCCCGCGCCATGGCGATCGAGCCGAAGGTGCTTCTGCTCGACGAACCGTTCGGCGCGCTCGACGCGCAGGTTCGCCGCGAGTTGCGCCGTTGGCTGCGCGAGATCCATGACCGCACCGGCCACACGACCGTGTTCGTTACGCACGACCAGGAAGAAGCGTTGGAGCTCGCCGACCGCGTCGTGGTCATGAGCCAGGGCCGCATCGAGCAGGTCGGCACCGCCGACGATATCTACGACACGCCGAACTCGCCCTTCGTCTACTCCTTCATCGGTGAGTCCAGCTCGCTGCCGGTCCGGGTCGAGAACGGCGAGGTGTGGATCGCTGACCGGCCGATCGGCCTCCAGGCGCCGCATGCGCCGTCCGGCGAGGCGGTGCTCCACTTCCGCCCGCATGACGTCGATCTGCTCGACGGCTGCAGCGGCTGCATCGCCGGCACTGTTGCCGCCAGCCGCCGCGTCGCCGGCACCAGAAGGGTTGAGCTCGAGATCGGCGGCGAGCGCCAGCGCGTCGAAATCGAGCTGCCTGTCGACCATCCCGCCGCGCAGAAGAGCCGGGTGGCTTTCAGGCCACGACGCTGGAAGCTTTTTCCCACGTCCTGATCTGTCTATCACCCTGACGCCGGCTCCGGCGCCCCAGCCTGGCGCCATCCATGAATCTGCTTGGAAGAAAATCCTACCAACACGCTGTTTCGACGAGATATTTTCCAAACCCTCGCTCGCCTCTCTGGGCGCATGCCTCGTCGGACCGGGCTTTCCCGACTATGGTCGCGGCATAGCTTCGACCCATTTCCAAGGAGCCTGTTTTCATGAAGCGCCTATTGCTCGGCATCGCGGCTTTTGCCGGCCTCGTCCTCGCGTCCTCCCAAGCCTGGTCGGCCGACAAGCTTTTGAATGCATCCTACGACGTAGGCCGCGAGCTGTTCGTCGACATCAACAAGGCCTTCATCGCCAAGCACCCCGGCGTCACCATCGATCAGTCGCATGCCGGCACCTCGGCGCAGGCGCGCGCCATCGCCGAAGGTCTCGGCGCCGATGTCGTCACTTTCAACCAGGTCACCGACGTCGACTTCCTGGTCAAGAAGGGCTTGGTTTCGGCCGACTGGCAGAAGGATTTCCCGGACAACGCCTCGCCCTTTTATTCGCTGCCTTCGTTCCTTGTCCGCGCGGGCAATCCCAAGCACATCAAGGACTGGAACGACTTGGTGCGCGACGACGTGCAGGTGATTTTCCCGAACCCGAAGACATCCGGCAATGCGCGCTACACCTATCTCGCCGCCACCGCCTACGCCAAGGAAGCCTTCAAGGGCGATGACGCCAAGGTGAAGGAGTTCATCACCAAGCTCTTCAACAACGTGCCGATCTTCGACACTGGCGGCCGCGCCGCCACCACCACTTTCGTCCAGCGTGAGATCGGCGACGTGTTGATCACCTTCGAGTCGGAGACGCGCGGCATCCGCAAGGAGTATGGCGACGACAAGTTCGAGCAGGTCACGCCTTCGGTCAGCCTGCTGGCCGAGTTCCCCGTAGCGGTCGTCGACAAGGTCGCCGACGAGCATGGCAGCCGCGATCTCGCCAAGTCCTATCTCGACTTCCTCTACACGGCCGACGGCCAGGAGATTGCGGCCGACAACGGCCTGCGGGTACGCGACGCGACGGTCGCCGCCAAGCACAAGGCCGACTTTCCGGACGTCAGGCTGCTGACGGTGGAGGACGTGTTCGGCGGCTGGGACAAGGTGCAGAAGGAGCATTTCGCCG
Source organism: Mesorhizobium humile (assembly GCF_033977215.1). Lineage (NCBI taxonomy): Bacteria > Pseudomonadati > Pseudomonadota > Alphaproteobacteria > Hyphomicrobiales > Phyllobacteriaceae > Mesorhizobium > Mesorhizobium humile. The sequence goes on along the minus strand of NZ_JAVIIV010000007.1, from coordinate 224,521 downwards.
CCGGCGGGCTGCTCGATCAGGCCTATGGCAGCCGCTGAAAAAGCTACACGATCAGGAAGAGCAGGGAAGCCGGCTTTGCCGCTTTCTTGTTGTAAGCGGGTCGCATGAGTTCGCAGGGGAAATCCCGGCCCCAACGTGAAAAACGTTACGAAGAATCAACGCGTTTGTGCCTAAGCTGCCTGGCAAATTATTGGGCCAGGCGGCGTTAGACGGTCAAACTGTCATGATTTGCACACAAACAACCGCCAGATGCAGGCCCATTGGGGTTTGATGAACTGAATCGGGCATGCTGACCAAAAAAGGCAAATACGGCCTCAAGGCCCTCGTGCATCTTTCCAGCCTGCCAGCTGGCCAGCTTGCATTCGTCAACGACATCGCCGTCGCCAACAACATCCCGAAGAAATTCCTGGATGCGATCCTGGGCGAGTTGCGCAATGCCGGTTTCGTCCAGAGCCGCAAGGGCAAGGAAGGCGGCTATCGCCTCGCCCGGCCTGCTTCCGAGATCAAGATCGGCCATGTCGTGCGCGTGCTCGACGGCCCGCTGGCGCCGATCCCTTGCGCCAGCCGCACGCAATACCAGCGCTGCGAGGATTGCGACGAGGCCACGTGCCAGGTTCGCCACATGATGTTGGAAGTGCGCCAGGCGATCGCCGAGGTGCTCGACAACAGAAGCCTCGCCGCTATGCGCGACGCCGACAACGACGATTTTCCGGCGGAACTCACCTCGCAGATTTGAAGCGACCCGGTCCTGACAGCAGCTCAATCGGTTGCTTGCCCGCTTTCTACGCAGTAAAGCGGCTGAGGATGAAACGGGGCTCTGACGCATGAGGCTGCCTTGGCTCGGCAATTCCCGCAACGCCAACCGGCAGCCATCGTCGAGCGACATCTATCACACCGAGATCATTGCCGATGTTGCGGTGCCGGAGCGCAATGAGTCTGTTCGTTTCTTCAGCCGCAAGATTGTCCGCCCTGGAAAGCTGCGTCGCTTCTCCAATCAGGACCTGCGCGAAAGCCTGTTGTCCTGTTTCTATCTCGGCGTGGCCGCGACGCTGCCGGTCTCCTGGTGGGGCCCCATCTGCGGCTGGGTGTCCGGGTTCAGGCGCAAGCGCCACTTTCGCAAGGATTTTGCCCGTTACGACGTCGCGGTGAAGGCCGTGCTCGGCGATGCCGTCGACACGAAAAGCATGTTCGAAGCACAGCTTGCCGCTCTTCATACCCGACGGCTGGCGCTTGCGGCGCATCTCGTCGCCGGCTGGCGCTGGTCGCCGGCGATCCGGCTGGAAGGCCTCGAGGCCCTGCAAGGGGCCTTGCGCAACGGTCGCGGCGCCATCATATGGTGCGACCAGTTCGCGGCGCAGACGATCATCGGCAAGCGCGCCCTGCATGAGGCCGGCGTCGATGCCCATCAGGTGAGCGCGCAGTACCACGGCTTCTCCCCCAGCACTTTCGGCCTGCGCGTGATCAACCCGCCGCTGGTCAAGGTCGAGAACCGCTTCCTGAAAAGCCGGATCGTCTTTGAGCGCACCGACGCCTATCAGGTCACCACGCGCATCCAGAAGACCCTGAAGGCAAACGGCGTGGTGCTGATGACCAACACCGTCTATGCCGGCTCCGCCTTCACCGAGGCCGCCATGGGCGAACGCGGCTGGACCCACCTTGCCTCGGCGCCGGCAAACTTCGCCGCGCGCGCGGGTGCGGCGCTGTTTCATATGGCGACCATCGAGACAGTGCCCTTTCGCCAGTATCGGGCGATCGTCAACGTGCTGAGCGCGGGTCCACAGATGCCGGCGGCGCCAGCAAGGGACGCCACCGCGAAGAACCTCGCAGTCCAGGCGCGATACATCCTGTCGAAGCGCGACCATATGCTGGAAACGCTCAAACTCTGTCCGGAGCAGATGATGGCCTGGTCGAGCGCCACGCGGCTGACCGAGCGGCCAACCGAGGCCGCGATCGGCAATGACGGCGCCTGAAGCGCCCGGGGCTGCTGCTCTAAAGCGCGTCGCGCTGAAACGGATTTCAGGCGACGCGCTTCAGGTCCTTTGTTTGATGCATGTCGTTGCCGCAAAACCGAGGTCACTTTTGCGCGACATGCATTAACTCACGATCCCTTTCAGAATCTGGGCAACACTTCGCGTTCCGTCGACCGTCACGGCCCGTTCGTCGGCCGCCGGCTCTTCCAGCGTGGCGAACTGGCTGTCGACCAGGCTTGCGGGCATGAAATGGCCCTTGCGATTGGCGACGCGCCGCCAGGCGGTCTCGCGATCGATCTTTAGATAGAGGAAGACCGTGTCCGGGCAGAAGCGGCTCAGCCGGTCGCGATAGGCGCGCTTCAGCGCCGAGCACGCCGCCACCGCTTTCCGTTTGCCGGCAACCGAGGCCGCGACACGCTCGCCTATGGCGTCGAGCCAGCCCTCGCGCAGCGCGTCCGTCAGCGGCTCACCGCGCGCCATGCGCGCCACGTTCTCCGGCGGATGCAGCCGGTCTCCTTCGATGAAGTCGGCGCCGAGAGCCTTGGCGAGCGCCTCGCCGACGGCCGTCTTGCCGCAACCCGCAACACCCATCACGACAATGGCCGGCGCCGTCCGAAGATCGTTCATGCGAAGCTCCGGGGTCCGCGATCTGCGCTCGCCTCATCCACGGTCAGCGGCTAGCCGGCGCGCGCCCGTAGAGCAGAAGCATGGCGACGATGACGACGCCATAGATGATCTGCCGCCCCGCTTCCGGCATCTGCATGACCGAGAGGATCGATTGCAGGAGCGTGATCAGGATCACGCCGGCCACGGTGCCCAGATAGGAGCCGCGCCCGCCCAGGATCGACGTGCCGCCAAGCACGACGGCGGCGATCGACGGCAGCAGATAGGCATCGCCCATGGATTGCGCCGCCTTGGACGCGTAGCCGGCCAGAAGCACGCCGCCAAAGGCCGACAGGCCGCCGGAGACGGCGAAAGCGATCATCACGATGCGGCGCGTGTCGATGCCGGAAAGGTAGGCGGCGCGCTCGCGGTTGCCGATGCCGTAGACGGCGCGGCCGAAGCTGGTGCGGGTCAGCACGAAGACCATCGCGGCGCCGATCAGCGCCCAGATGATGACGGCATTGGGAACGCCCGGAATGGTGAAGCCGGTCGCCAGATAGCGCATAGCCGCAGTCGCCGAATCCTGTGGCGAGAAGCCGCCCGTGTAGACCACCATCAGCCCTTGCGCGACCGCGTTGGTGGCCAGAGTTATGATCATCGAGGGGATGCGCAGATAGGCGACACCGATGCCGTTGACGATGCCGATCGCCACGCCGCACAGGACGCCGAAGGGGATGGCGAGAGCAATGCCGACCGACCCGTAGGCGGCCGCCGCACAGGCCATCATGGCGCCTGCCGCCACAGCCCATGGCACGGAGAGGTCGATCTGGCCGAGCAGGATGACCAGCATCATCCCGGTGGCGATGACGCCGAGGAAGGATGCGACCTTCAACTGCTGCAGCAGATATTCAGGCGATAGGAAGCTGCGCGAATAGAGGCTGCCGAGGAAAAGCAGCAGCACGATGCAGGCAAAGGCGGTGACGACAGCCGGATCGGCTCGTCGCAGAAACTTGGGCATGCGGCCGGCAATGCCGCCAAGCGTCGTCTCGCTCACAGGAACCACTCCAGCCGGTTGCGCACCCGAAACAGCGCGAAGGCGCCGAGGCTGACCGCGATCAACAGGATAACGCCCTGGAACAGCGGCTGCCAGAGCGGATCGAAATCGAAGACGAACAAGAGGTCGCCGATGGTGCGGAAGGCGAGCGCGCCGAAGATCGCGCCGATGGCGCTGCCCTTGCCGCCGAACAGCGAGACGCCGCCAAGCACAACGGCGGCGATCGAGAACAACGTATAGGCGTTGCCGCTGGCATAGGCCGCCTCGCCCGTATAGGTGAAGAAGGTCAGGAACAGGCCGCCGATCGACGCCAGCAGGCCGGCAAGCGTGTAGGCAAGAAACTTGCCCCTGCGGATCGGCACGCCGGACATGTAAGCCGCCGTCTCCGACGAGCCCGCCGCATAAGCGGCGCGCCCGAGTTCGGAGCGGCTGAACGGCACCCAGACGACAAGCACGACGACGAGCAGCGCCACGAGACTTGCCGGCACCACGCCGAAGAAACGCCCGGTCAGGAAATCTGCAAGGTCCTCGTTGACCGAGCCGCCGGGAACTGGACGCAAAAGCAGCGCCAGACCGAAAAAGACAGCGCCGGTGGCGATGGTGGCGACGATCGGCTGCAGCCGGCCGTAAATGACGATGGCGCCGTTGACCGCCCCGCAGGCGAGCCCGGTGCCGAGCACCGCCAACGCGCCGAAGGCGGTTTCGAGACCGGTGCCGATCACCAGCCAGGAAGCCATGCAGTTGGTCAGCGTGAAGATCATGCCGACCGACAGGTCGATGCCGGCGGTGATCACCACCAATGTCTGCGCCATGGCGACGAAAGCGAGCAACACGCCCTTGTTGGCGGCCGTCTGCACGACATTGGCCGTGAAGCCGGCCGGATGGTTCGCGCTGTAAATGGCGAACATGACGATGAAGATGCCGAAGGCCAAAAGCGTCCCGCGCTGCTCGGCCATTAAGTAGCGCCAGTCCTTCACGCCTTCCCTCCCAGCCCGATGCGGGTATCATCGTCATGGATGTTGAGCGCGCTGGCGATCAGCGAGTGCTCGGTGATCGCGTCGCCGACCAGCTCGCGCTTGACCGCGCCGTCATAGAGCACCAGCACGCGGTCGCAGCAGCCGATCAGTTCGTCATAGTCGGTCGAATAGAACAGGATCGCGGCGCCGGCATCCGCCAGCTTGCGCATCAGTTGGTAGAGCTCCTGCTTGGTGCCGACATCGATGCCGCGCGTCGGATCGTTGAGCAGGATGATGCGCGGCTGCCGCATCAGCCATTTGGCGATGACCACCTTCTGCTGATTGCCGCCGGACAGCGCGCCGACAGGAATGTCGAGGCCCGCCGTCTTGATGGCGAGCAGCCCGACCATGTCGTCGATCAGCCGCTGCTCGGCGACGCGGTCGATGATGCCGGCTTTCGACAGCCTGTCGAGCGCTGCGAAGGACAGGTTCTCGCGCACCGTCATCGGCAGCATCAGCCCTTCGGTCTTGCGATCCTCGGGGATCAGCGCCATGCCGATGCGGTCATGGCTGGCCGCGGTCGGGCTGGCGATCGAAACAGGTTTACCGTCGATCAGGATCTCGCCTGAAAGGCCACGCAGCACGCCGAAGAAGGCGAGCAGCAATTCCCGCTGCCCCTGCCCGTCGAGACCACCGAGGCCGACGACTTCCCCTGCCCTGACACTCAGCGAGATGTTGTCGAGCCGGTCTGCCCAGGAGAGGTTGCGCGCTTCGAGCACAGGCGTCGCGGTTGGAGCGACAGCGGGTTTCGGCGGAAAGATATGGCTGTACTCGCGGCCGATCATCAATTCGACCACCTCATTGTCGCTCTTCGAGCCAGCGGCGTAGCTGGCGACGTTGCGGCCGTTGCGGAACACCGTGCAATGGTCGGCGAGTTCCGCGATTTCGTTCATGCGGTGCGAGATGTAGAGCAGCGCCAGCCCTTCCGAGCGCAGCCGCTTCAACACCTCGAAGACCTTGGCGACATCCGCCGCGGTCAGCGCCGAGGTCGCTTCGTCGAGGATCAGGATGCGCGGCTTGCGGGCCAGCGCCTTGGCGATCTCCACCATCTGCCGGCGCGACAGCGGCAGGTCCTTGACCAGGGCGCGCGGATGGATGTCGGAAGCGCCGGCACGCGCCAGCGCCTGTTCGGCGATGCGCCTCTGCGCCTTGCGGTCGATCATGCCGAAGCGTTTCGGTGGGTCGGAAATGACGATGTTGTCGGCGACGCTCAATTCGGGAATGAGCGACAGTTCCTGGAAGATGCAAACGATGCCGGCCTGGTTGGCCGCGGCCGGCGAAGCGAAACTCACCGCGCGCCCATCGAGCGTCATCGTGCCTTCGTCGGGCGCCACGACGCCCGCCATGACCTTGATCAGCGTCGACTTGCCGGCACCGTTCTCACCGAGAATGGCGTGGATGTCGCCGGCGGTCACCGTCAGGTCGGCCTTTTCCAAGGCCCGCACGCCGCCATAGCGCTTGGATATGCCCTCCATGCGGAAGAGCGGAGCCGCGCCGTCCATCAGCCCTCCCCGGCCGGTTTCGATTTGGCGATAGGAGACGGTGCCGCGGGCTCGCCGCGACACCGTCCAGTCAGACTATTTGTTTTCCTTGGTCTGGCCCATGATTTCCTGCGCGGTGAAATTGATGCCGCAGGTCGGGAAGGAGTTGCCGACGAAGAAGTTGTCGGACTGGTCGGGGAAATAATCCTGGCCAGCCTTGAAGTTCGGATCCTCGACGATTGCCAAAGGCAGCTTGACCGACTGCGGCACGACATTGCCTTCGAGCGCGGAGATCGCTGTCTTGATGGCGACCGCCACCTGGGCCGGGCCGGTGCCGGCGGACGAGCATTTCAGCCCGTCGCCCGCATGCGCGGCACAGAATTTGCGGAAGCCATTCTCGGTCTCGCCGCCGAATGGCACGAATGGATGCTTGGCGTCGATCATCGCCTGTACGATGCCGGTGTCGCCGCCCTGTCCGGTGATGCCGTCGAAAGGCCCGCTGGTGGCGATCGCATCGGCCGTGGCCTTTTGCGCCACGCCGTCATCCCACTTGCCGACGACCTCGGTGACGTTCCACTTCTTGCCCGATCCATCGAGCACCTCGTGGATGCCGTTGTGGCGGTCGGTGTCGACGGAGGTGCCGGCAACGCCGCGGACCTCGAGCACCTTGCCGCCGTTCGGCACGTGCGCGACCAGCCATTTGCCCCAGAGCTCGCCGAGGCCCTTCTGGTCGACATTGACGTTGATGGCGTCCTTGGTGTCGAGGATGTTGTCGAAGGCGACGAGGACGACGCCGGCTTCCTTGGCGCGCTTGATGACCGGCCCGAAGGCGGTTGGATTCTGGGCGTTGACGACGATTGCGTCGAAGCCGGAATCGATGAAGTTGTTGATCGCCGAGATCTGCGCCGGCACATCCTCACCGGTCGACACGACCTTGAATTCCTTGAGCTTCTTGGCGACATCGGGTTGCGCCGCATAGGCCTTGGCCGTCTGGATCATCTGGATGCGCCAGGTGTTGGCGATGTAGCCGTTGGCAAGCGCGATACGGTAAGGACCGTCTTTCTTCGGAAACTTGAAAAACTGCGTGTCGGCCGCCCAGGGCGCGAAGCAATCCGGCTCGGCCGCGGGTCCCTTGACCACTTCAGGTCCGGCGATCGCCGACGAACCCAGCATGACGAATGCAGTGGCGGCAATGACGCCGCCAACGAGTGACTTGATCATCGATATTCCTCCCAGTTGCAGTTCTGCTTGTAATGAATCCTGGCGCTACAGGCTGGCATCCTCCGCGCGGCCAAACGCCCTCACGGGACGAGCGCGTCGCCCTGATCCTCCTCTCCCCCTCAACACTCCCGGCAATTTAGAGAACTATCATATTATACATAAAAAACAAGCATTGGCTGTTGCTTATGTATAATAAACAAAGCAGATCCCCGCCGTATGTTGATTTTACAGACAAATGGTAGCGCTACCATATGAGACTGTAAAGCGCCGCCTTCGTCATTTTTCCGTGTTCTTCAGAGCGCGATTTTCCGTGTTGTCAGCGCTGGGTGCTCTCGCGCCGCATCAGCTCGAAACCGAGGTCGACGATCCGCCGGTCCGGCCGGTTTCCGGCTATCGCCGCCAGCGCCATGGCGACGGCGCGGGTGCCGATCTCGTAGCGGTGCGTGCGCACGCTGGTGATCGAGGGAAACGACACCTGCATCATGTCGAGATCGTTGAAGCCGACAATTCCGATCTGCTTCGGCACGTCGAGCGACGCGCGATGGCATTCGAACAGAACGCCGAGCGCGATATCGTCATTGTTGCAGAACACGCCATCCAGCGTCGGCATCTTGGCCAGCGCGTCGCGGAACAACTCGCGCCCCAGCGACACGCTTGACGGCACGGGCGTCGTGGTGATCAGCCGCGCGTCGAACACCCCGGCGGCCTCCATGGCGGCGCGATAGCCGGCAAGCCGCCGTTGCGAACGCGGGTCCATCCGCGCGCCGATAAAGCCGATCTTGCGGTATCCGGCTTGCAGAAGGTGCTCGGCGGCCGTCTTGCCGCCGTCGAAATGCGAGAAGCCAACCATCATGTCGATCGGGTCCGGCCCGGTTTCCATCACCTGCACCACCGGACAGCCGGCATTCTCCAGCAGGCGTCTCGCGCCAAGCGTCTGGTCGATGCCGGCCACGATCAGCGCCGCCGGGCGTTGCGATCCGAAAACCTGCAACAGCCGCTCTTCCTCGAGGCCCGAATAATGGGTGTTGCCGATCTGGATGCGGAACAGGCTGTCGGAAAGGCTGTCATAGATGCCGCGCACCACTTCGGCGAACACGTTGTTGGTCAGCGAAGGCACCAGCACGCCGAACACCTCCGCCCGCGCCGAGGCAAGCGCGCGGGCATTCGGGTCGGGCACGTAGCCGAGTTCGTCGATCGCGGCCTGTATCTGCCGTCGCAGATCCTCCGACACCCGCCCGGGCTCACGCAGCGCGCGCGACACCGTGATCGCGCCGACACCGGCCTTGCGCGCCACATCGGCAATGGTCGGACGGCCGCCGCCACGACGGGAACGCGGCTTGGTCAACGCCTTGTCCCCCCGTCTGCCACGCGCGGCCGCACCATCAGGATCGGCGTCCGTGTCATCGCGCCACCAAGTCAGCCCACCAAGTCAGCATTGCCGATTGGGGTCGCGCATGCGCCGACCATTGTCAAGCAACCCGACTTCGGCGCCAGGCCTATCGATACGTCAGGCGATCGCGGCAGCGCGTCGGTTGGCTTTCCACATCAAAAGCGCGATGGCTCCGAGGTTGACGAGGTTCCAGCCGATCCCGTTCAGGAAAGCGGCGGCGTAGGAACCGGTGAGGTCGTAGATCCAGCCCGACATCCAGCCGCCCACCGCCATGCCGAAGATCGTCGCCATAAGCACGATACCGACGCGCCGGCCGGCCTCTTTTGCCGGCATATAGTCGCGCACGATGATGGCATAGCAAGGCACGATCCCGCCTTGCGACAGGCCGAAGACCAGCGAGACGACATAGAGCGAGGCAAGCCCGTCGAAGGGGATGTAGAACAACAGCGACAGGCACTGCAGCGCCGAGCCGATCAGCAGCGTCTTCACCGCGCCGATGCGATCGGCGAGGAAGCCGGAGCCGATCCGGCTGACGACGCCGGCCGCCAGCATGATCGACAGCATGTCGGCGCCATGCGCGACGCCGTAGCCGAGGTCCATGCAATAGGCGACGATATGCACCTGAGGCATCGACATCGCCATGCAGCAGCCAAAGCCGGCAATCACCAGCAGGACCTGCAATTGCGCAGGCGACAGCGAGATCGGCTGCACCGGCCGGCCGCGCGGCGCGCCGGAAGTCCCTTCATGTGGCGCACGTCGGCGCAACAGCAAGACCAGCGGCACCATGGTGACGAGGCAGACGACCCCGATCGCCGCATAGGTGAAGCGCCAGCCATGGCCTTGCATCACGTAAGGCATGATCGTCGGCCAGACCGCCCCGGCAATGTAATTACCTGACGCCGCCACCGTCACCGCGACGCCACGGCGGCGGTTGAACCAGTGCGAGACGTCGGCGATCAGCGGCCCGAAGATCGCCGAACAGCCGACGCCGATCAGCAGGCCTTGAGCAAGCGTGACGCCCAGGATGGAATTGGCGAGCGACGCCAACAGAAAACCTGCGCCAAGCGCGAGCGAAGCGGCAAGTGCCGGTATCCAGTACCCGAAGCGGTCGATGGCGCGCCCGATCAGCGCGTTGCCGGCGGCAAACCCCACCATGGTCGCGGTATAGGGCATCGAGGCGGCGGCGCGGTCGACGCCGAATTCGGCCTGCACCGCGGGCAGGACCACGACCACCGCCCAGGTGCCGACGCCGCCGATCGTGGCCAGCAGCAGGGAGACGGCTAGCCGCGTCCATGCATAGACGCTGTCGACGCCGGCGCTGTTTGCCGCGTTTGCTGGAACTGTCGTCACGGCGTCTCCTGTGCGCGATTTCTTCGAGATCGCGCGTTTGAACCGCACTATCGGCGCATTTCCCGGACCGAGCAGCGCCACGACCGGCAAATCGGTGGCTCCAGAACCGGGAACCCGCCTCGCCTCACGGAGTTTGCCTGATGGAAGGAGTTCGCCATGACCGCTACGAAAAAATGGTCAGCTGACGTGACCGAACACAGCAACGCGATGGACCTCGAAGACCACGTCTTCGAATCCGACGACGCCAGGAAGATCGCCGCATCACTGAAACGTTCGGCCGAGCACAGCGACCGCCGCAAGGCCGAGCCGTTCCAGTCCGCCATGTCGATGTTGAATTTCTACATCAACCGGGCCGGCAAGAACCTGCCCGAAGAGCGCAAGAAGGTGCTGGAAAAAGCGAAGGACGAACTGCGCGCCGCCTTCGGCCGCGAAAAACAGGAGTAGGCGTCTCAGCGCGACTGAATGACTTCGTCGGTATTCGCCAGCAGCTTGCGGACCGCGTTGCGCGCCGCATCCGGCCGCTTCAGGCGGATGTTCCGCTCGATCGCCTCGTGCAGCTTCTGGGCGTGCTGCAGATCGTCCAGTTCGCGTGTCGTGTAGGTGAAGAGATGGTCGAAGGCGGATTCGATCAGGACGCCGAGCGGCACCAAGAGATCGTTGCCCGAAGCCCTGAGGATGGCGAGGTGAAAACGCGTGTCGGCCCGGGTCCGCTCCTGCAGGTTGGTCGCCTCCCCCATCTCGCGGCAGGCCTGGCTGATCTCGGCCATCTGCTCCTCGGTGCGCCGCAGCGCCGCGAAGGCCGTTGCCTCCGGCTCGATGATATGGCGGAACTCCTGCACGGTCTTGAGGAAAACCTCGCGGTCTGGCGACGTCGCGTACCAGGACAGCACGTCACGGTCGAGCAGGTTCCAGCGTTCCTTTGGCTCGACCCAGCTGCCAATCTTCGGCCGGGAGGCCAGCAGGCTCTTCGCCATCAGCATCTTGATCGCCTCGCGCACCGCCGAGCGGCTGACATCGAAGGTCTCCGACCATTTCGCTTCATTGGGCAGGATAGTGCCCGGCGGATAGTCGCCGCGCACGATCCGAAGACCAATCTCGCTGGCCAGGGACGTGTGCACGCTGGCGCCCGGCATGCGCGGCGCATTGGCCCGTCGAACGCCGGCCGGACGCTCCGCGGCTACGGCCTTGGTCGGCTTCTTTTCGTTGTTCGGCTTCGCGTCCCGCATATAGCCCAGAAAATCCCGTTTTCAGAAGCTGTCAAGCACGGCAGGCCCGCTTTGCGGTAACCCGCGAAGATGTGCACAGATCAACAGGCATTTGCCGCCGCCTCACGCCGTTTTGACGTATTTGCGCCAGCTGTGCTCGGGCCGGAAGCCAAGCACATCCCGCGCCTTGCGGTTCGAAAGCAGCGTCTCATATTCGCCAAGCTCGGCCTTGACCGGCACGCCCGGATAAAAGCGCTTCAACAACTCCGCTGTCGGCAGGTCCGACGAGGTGTCGTCATTGGCCGCGTTGAACACTTGGAAGCCCAGCCCATCCTTCTCGATGGCGCGCAAAGTGATCTGGCCGAGATCGCGCGCATCGATGTAGCTCCAGGCGATGCGCTTGCGGAAGCCGGGATCGGCGAACCATTTCGGGAACAGCGAATATTCATGCGGCTCGATGACGTTGCCGATGCGCAGCGCATAGATGTCGAAGCCGCTGCGCAGCGCGAAGGCCCGCGCCGTCTTCTCGTTGACGATCTTCGATAGAGCGTAAGAATCCATCGGGTCGACGTCATAGTCCTCGTCGAGCGGGAAATGCGTCGGATTGCGCGGCTCGTTGGCGAAGACCAAGCCGTAGGTCGTCTCCGAGGAGGCGATGATGACCTTGCGGATGCCGAGCTTCACCGCCGCCTCGATGACATTGTAGGTGCCCATCGCGTTGATGCGGAACACCTCGTTGTCGGGCGTGATCATGATGCGCGGGATGGCGGCAAAATGCACCACTGCGTCCACCGGCTGCGCCCGCAGCGATGGGTCGAACTCATGCAGCCCCGCATAGCTCGACAGCGCGTTGAAGACCTGGCCGCTGTCGGTGATGTCGGTGATCAGCGTGCGCACCTTCGGATTGTCGAGCGGCTTGGTGTCGATGTTGAGCACCTGGCAGCCATGTTCTACCAGATACTCGACGACATGCCGGCCAGCCTTGCCGCTGCCGCCGGTGAACATGATCCGCTTCGTCATTTTGCTCTCCACAATGCTCGGAAATTATGTGTATTGTCAGACAATATGGTATTCCGCAATCGCCCGCCACCGCGATCCGCGGAAACCTTCTCGGCAATCGCCCGCGCGCGGGCGACCATCACCACGAAAGACAGGGAAGAGACGACATGAGCACCACCGCTGCCCACGAAAACATCGGTTTCATCGGCCTCGGCCTGATGGGGCACGGCATCGCCAAGAACATCGTCGACAAGGGCTATCCGCTGACCTTTCTCGGCCGCAAGAACCGCAAGCCGGCGGAAGACCTTTTGGGGCGCGGCGCCAGGGAAGTGGCCACGTCCAAGGAAGTGGCGGCTGCCTCCGACATCGTCTTCATATGCGTCACCGGCTCGCGCGAGGTGGAGGCGATCATCCGCGGTCCCGGTGGGCTGAAAGAGGGCCTGAAACAAGGCTCGGTCGTCGTCGATTGCTCGACCTCCGATCCGGTCTCGACCGTGGCGCTCGCCGCCGAACTCAAGGCGCTCGGCGTCGACTATGTCGATGCGCCGCTCAGCCGCACGCCGAAGGAGGCCTGGGAAGGCACGCTCGACGCCATGGTCGGCGCGCCGGACGCGGTGTTCGCCAGGCTGAAGCCGGTGATCGAGACCTGGGCCGGCCGCATCGTCCATATCGGCGACACCGGCGACGGCCACCGCATGAAGCTGCTCAACAACTTCATCTCGCTGGGCTATGCCGCCATCTATTCCGAGGCGCTGGCTCTGGCCGAGAAAGTCGGCATCTCGCCGCCGCGCTTCGACAGCGTCATCCGCAACGGCCGCATGGATTGCGGCTTCTACCAGACCTTCATGCGCTGGACGCTGGAGGGCGACCGCGACGCCCACAAGTTCAGCATCGCCAATGCTTTCAAGGACCTGACCTATCTGGAATCGATGGCGGGCGCGGCCGGTATCGCCAACCCGCTCGGCAACGCCACCAAGAATTCCTTTGCGACCGCCTTCGCCACCGGCCCCGCCGAGCAATATGTGCCGATGCTCGCCACCCATATCGGCAAGCTCAACGGCGTCGACCTGATGCCTTCGAAAAACGGCGTGAAGCAGAATATCTGACGAGCAATTCCAGGAAAAGCGCGCAGCGGTTGGGCTCGGCGCCTTCGCCGTAGCCTTCCGGCCGGAATTGCGTAAACAAAGGAGCGGCAAGCGCGCCCTGCCCTGTCGACAAGGAAAGCCGGCGTTGAAAGAAATCGGGGGCGCCTTGTGGGCGCCCCCTCCTTTTCGATGGTTTCGGATGCAGCGGCGCCTACTTCTGGATGCAGGTGTCGGCTGTTTCCTTGGTGCATTCGTCAAGGCCGGTGAAGACCGGATCGTCGACCTTCTTGTTGCCGACGAGGTCGAGCATCACCGAAGGCGCCTTGTAGCCCATTTCGAACGGCCGCTGGCCGACCAGCGCGGTCACCAGGCCTTCCTTGGCGATCGCCACCTCGTCGCCGATCGTGTCGGCGGCGCCGATGACGAAATCGTTCTTGGCGATCTTGTCGGCCATCGGCTTGAACAGGTCGCGATAGGGCTGCGGGGCGCCGAACAGCGGCCAGCCGCCCATGATGCCGAAGGCGTCGAGCTTCGGATTGGCGGCGAGGATGTCGGTCATCGCCTGCACGCCCTTGGCGCCGTCGTCATTGGTGAACACCGGGCAACCGGCGACCTCGGTCCAGCCGCCTTCGCCGGCAAGTGCCGCAAGGCCCTCCTTGCCCGACAGCGCATCGCGCATGCCTTGCGCGCGGCGCAGGATGTTGTCGGCCGCCGGATTGCCCTCGATGGTGCAGATCGTGCCGCCATTCGGCTTGGCCTTCTTGATGTACTCGCCGATCTTCTTGCCCATCAGGTAGTTGTCGGTGCCGAGATAGGTCTTGCGAAGGGCTGCGTCTCCCTTGGCAAGGTCGGCGTCGACGGTCATGATCGGGATCGACGGATTGGCGCTCTTGATCGTCTGCGCGATCAGCGGCGCGTTCGACGGCGAGATCGCCATCGCCGCCGTGTCTGGCTTGCTCAGCATGTCCTGCACGATCTGCGCTTCGCCGGCTTCATCCGAGGTCGATGCCGGACCGGTGTAGAAGCACTCATATTCCGAGCTGGCGTTTTCCTTGTTCCACTTCTCGCAGCCCTGATGGATGGCTTCGAAGAACGGATTGTCGAGACCCTTCACGACGATGACGAGCTGTTTCTTGGCCAAAGCCGGCCCGGCGCCCAACGCCATGGCGGCGACGGCGGCGAGCAAAAGTGTTTTCCTCATATCAGTCCTCCCTTGAAACAGACGGACACCGCGTGCCCGCCACACTGATCAGCCCGGATGCGCAGGAACCACGGCGAGCACTTTCTGACGCTCGCGTCCTGGGCCGTGCTGATAAGCATTTGCCGATCCGTTTGCCCGAATACCGGCGCAGCCGGATCCTTGATCTTCAAACCATTTGCCCGCCTCCGCCGGATAGACGGACGATGGGCAAGGTCTTCCTCCGAGACTTAGCTAATATCGGCTTTTCGCCAGCGTCAATTCCTATTTGTCCTACAAAACAGATTTTTTGTCGAGTCTCGAAATTAATCGTCTGACAATTGATTGACGCCCTCGTCCGCTTTCGCCTAAATGCGTGAATGCGCCGTTCGGGAGGAGATGGACGGGGCAGGACGCAAGCGGCGCCGGCCGGGCCGGCGATAGCTGTGCAACAAGTGGGGAGGCATAAGGCTGGTGTCGGTTCTCGATCTCGCCAACATCTCGAAGCATTTCGGCGCCATCCAGGCGGTCAACGACGTCTCGTTCTCGCTGGAAGCCGGCGAGGTCGTCGGCCTGATGGGCGACAACGGCGCCGGCAAGTCGACGCTGGTCAAGATGATCGCCGGCAATTTCCGCCCGAGCCACGGCACCATGCAGCTGGAGGGCAAGGAGCTTGTCATGCACAAGCCCGCCGATGCGCGCCAGCACGGCATCGAGATCGTCCACCAGGACCTCGCGCTCTGCAACAACCTGACGGCCGCGGCCAACGTCTATCTCGGCCGTGAGTTGCGCAAGGGCCTGGGACCATTCCGCATCCTCGACTATGGCGCCATGTACAAGCGCGCCGGCCAGCTCTTCGCCGAGCTGAAGTCCGAGACGCGGCCGCGCGATCTCGTCAAGCAGATGTCGGGCGGCCAGCGCCAGGCGGTGGCGATTGCCCGCACCATGCTGTCGCAGGCCAAGATCGTGCTGATGGATGAGCCGACCGCGGCGATCTCGGTCCGGCAGGTCGCCGAAGTGCTGAACCTCATCCGCCACCTGCGCGACCAGGGCATCGCGGTGGTGCTGATCAGCCACCGCATGCCCGATGTGTTCGACGTCGCCGATCGCGTCATCGTCATGCGACGCGGCCGCAAGGTGGCCGACAAGAAAATCGCATCGAGCTCGCCCGAGGAAGTCACCGGGCTGATCACCGGCGCCATCGAACAGGTTGCGTAGTCGCGTGCATCGGGCGTCCAACGCCTCAGGAAAGGTCGATAATGGCAGTCACCCTTGACCAGACGATCGCGCAGAAGCAGCACACCTTCCTGTCGCGGCTCTTCTCCAACCAGACCTTCTGGGTGGTGATCGCGGTCGTCCTCGCCTGCCTGTTCCTGTCCGTCGCCACCGATTCCTTCGCCACGTCGAAGAACCTCTTCAACATCACGCGCAACGTCACCTTCACCGCTATCGTGGCGCTCGGCATGACCTTCGTCATCATCACCGGCGGGATCGATCTGTCGGTTGGCTCGGTGCTCTGCCTTTCCTCGATGGTGCTAGCCGTCACCATGCATGCCGGCTATTCGATCGAAGTGGGCATCCTGGCCTCGATCGCCACCGCGCTGGTCGTCGGCGCCTTCAACGGCATGCTCATCGCCTATCTCGGCTTTCCGCCTTTCGTGGTCACGCTCGGCATGCTGTCGGTGGCGCGCAGCTTGGCCATGGTCGCGTCCAACAACACGGTGGTGTTCCAGTTCGGGCCCGATCACCAGAAACTTCTGGCGTTGGGCGGCGGCGCCTGGCTGTTCGGCATCGCCAACCCGGTGCTCTACATGATCGTCCTGGCGCTGATCACCGGCTTCATCCTGCGCTGGACCAAGTTCGGCCGGCATATCTTCGCCATCGGCGGCAATGAGCACGCGGCGACGCTGACCGGCGTTCCCGTCAAGCAGATCAAGGTCGCCGTCTACATGATCTCGGCGCTGTCGGCAGGGCTTGCCGGCATCATCCAGACCGGATGGCTCGGCGCCGTCACCACCAATCTCGGCAACGGCATGGAGCTGCAGGTGATTGCCGCCACCGTCATCGGCGGCGCCAATCTCGCAGGCGGCGTCGGCACCGCGATCGGCGCCATCGTCGGCGCCGCGCTGATCGAGGTGATCCGCAACAGCCTCGGCCTGCTCGGCATCAACGCCTTCTGGCAAGGCACCTTCATCGGCGGCGCGATCATCCTGGCGGTGCTGTTCGACCGTATCCGCAATTTCCGCCGCAGCGACTGAGCCGGCGTCCCCTTGTCCCCAAGGGGAGAAGGGGGATGCCGCCCTATCGCTCAGTCTGAAAATACGTCCGGGCGCTTTGAACGCAAGGTCCGCCGCGCCTGCCTGCCTTGACGCGACCGCACCCCGGCCGCACTATCCTTGGGCAGGCGAAGGGAGGCCAGTCGCCTGCGGGAGGAACGATACCCATGACGGACGCGATCAGGCTCTATTGGGGCCGGTTCGGGCATGTTTCCGTGCTGAATGTCGCCAACGACTTCGTCACCCATGCCCATGGCGAGGCACATCTCATCATCTGGCTGGAAGGCACGGCAGGCGAAATGACCATCGGCCGCGAGACGGTGCGGCTTGGGCCGGGCACCGCGGCCGGCATCAACTCGTTCCAGCCGCACAGCCATGCCCTTTCCCGCGACGGCAAGCCTGGCCTTTTCCTGGCCTTCTACATCGACCCCGATTGGGCGCGCCGGCGCCGCGACCTGCCGTCGTCGACGCCGCTCTTCACGCAAGCCGCGATCACGCTGGAGCCCTGGCTGCACCAGGCGGCGGCGAACCTGCTCGATCACCTGACCGACAATGAGAGCATCGACGACGTCGCCAATTACGAGATCGAGCGTTTCATCGACTCAGTGCTCGATGCGGCGGACATATCCGCTCCGCAGATAGCCCGCGCGCGCATCAACACGATGCTCGATTTCCGCGTCCGCAAGGCGATCCAGTTGATGAAGGCCAATGTCTGCGAGCGCATCTCCTTCGACGACGTCGCCCGCTCGGTCGGCCTCTCCCGACCGCACTTTTTCGCGCTCTTCAAGGAACAGACCAACCTGACGCCGAACGTTTACTGGAACACGCTGCGCATGGAGGAAGCCGTGCGCCAGTTGCAGTGGTCCGAGGCACCGCTGATCTCGGTAGCCTGCAATCTCGGCTTCACCACCCAGGGCAATTTCTCGCGCTTCTTCCGCGACCATGTCGGCGTGCCGCCGACGCTCTACCGCGAAGCCGCTCGGGCCATGTCGTGAGCGTCTTTGCAGGCTGATCCGTCGCCGCATTTTCCGACTGGTTGATACGTGCTCAAGACGCATTGATAAGCGCCGGCTCACCGGCCGCCCTAGCCTTCTCCCGATCTTTGCAAGGGAACCAGTCTATGGCGAAAGTCACCATTTCCAGCGTCATCGACGCGCCGGTCGAGCAGGTCTGGGCGCGCATCCGCGACTTCAACGGCCTGCCGGGCTGGCATCCGCGCATGGTGGAAAGCCATATCGAGGACGGCAAGGATGCCACCACGATCGGCTGCGTGCGTAATTTCAAACTGGTTAGCGGCGCGACATTGCGTGAAAAACTGCTGGACTTCTCGGACGAGAATTTCCTGGTCAGCTATTCCATCCTCGAGACCCCGCAGCCGCTCACCAACCACAAGGCGACGCTGCAGTTGCGCCGCGTGACCGACGGCAACCGCACCTATGCCGAATGGAGCGCAAGCTTCGACGCCGCGCCCGAGGAGGCCGACAAGCTGGCCGAGGGCATGGGCGCCAACGTCTTCCAGGGCGGGTTCAACGCCCTGAAGGCCCATTTCGCCAGCCAGAGCTGACGGGAGCCCACCATGTCGCTTGCGATACGGACTTTTTCGAGCGTGACAGACGCCAACACCGCGCTGCAGGCGTCGGGCACCCGCTATCTGGGCGGCGGCACGCTCGTCATCCGCGCGGCCAATGAAGGCGATGTTTCCGTCTCCAGCCTTGTCCGCGTCAACGATCCCGGCCTCTCGCAGATCGCGGTCTCCGGTGGCAACGTCCGGCTCGGCGCTTCGGTCACGATGGCGACAATTGACCACCATCCCGAGCTTGCAGCGCTCGCGCCGGCCGCGCGCGCCGTCGGCGGGCCGGCGATCCGCAACATGGCGACCGTCGGCGGCAATCTGTTTGCCCCTGCACCCTATGGCGATTTCGCGGTGGCACTGCTGGCGCTGGACGCGGCCGTCGTCACCGAAGATGGCGAACTGCCGATCGAGACCTTCCTGGCCGGCCGCGACACCAGCCGCGCCATCGTCACGGCTGTCGGTTTCTCATTGCCCAAGGCGGAAAGCTTCCGCTTCATGAAAGTGTCGCGCGTCAAGCCGAAGGGGGTCTCGGTGCTGAGCATCGCAGCGCTTCTGCAACGCACAGCTGACGGCACGGTGACTGCCGCGCGCATCGCGCTAGGCTGCATGGCCGATAGGCCGATACGGGCCAAAGGAGCGGAGAAGGCGCTGCTCGGCTGCAAGCTCACGCCGCAGGGGATCGCGCCGGCGCTGGCCGCTGCGGGCGAAGGCATCGCGCCGATCACCGACCCGATCGCCAGCGCCTGGTATCGCGCCGAGGTCCTGCCGGTCCACCTCGGCCGGCTGTTGTCGAATTAATCCGTGGGGGACGCGCGTCTGTCCGGCCGATCCGGGCAGGCGCGCAGGGAGGAAAAATGGCGAAGGTACCTGTCCAATTCATTCTCAACGGTTCCGAGAAAGCCGAGTTCGTCGAGAGCGGCACGACGCTGCTCAACGCGTTGCGCGACAAAATCGGCGACACCTCGCCCAAGGGCGGCTGCCACCAGGGCACCTGCGGCGCCTGTTCGGTCATCATCGACGGAGAATTGAGGCTCTCCTGCCTGACGCTGGCCGAGACCTGCGGCGGCGCCGACATCAAGACGACCGCCGGCCTCGCCGAAGGCGGCGTGCTGCATCCGCTGCAGCGCGCCTTCCTCGACGCCTTCGCCACACAATGCGGCTTCTGCACGCCCGGCATGATCATGGCGGCAAAAGTGCTGCTCGACCGCACGCCGAACCCCAGCCGCGAGGATGTGATCGAAGCGCTGTCCGGCAACATCTGCCGCTGCACCGGCTACGAGCCGATCATCCAGGCGGTGCTCAGCGCCGCGCGCGCCAACTCGCAGAACGCCGCCTGAGGAACAGCCATGGAACTGCGCAAGGATTATTTCGCCGATGTCCGCAAGGACGGCCTGCATGAGATCGGCCAGGGTCGTCCGCGGCTCGATTCACCGGGACATGTCACCGGCAAGACAGCCTATTTCGCCGACCGCAACTTCCCCGGCATGCTGCATCTGAAGATGGTGCGCAGCCCGCACCACCACGCCCGCATCCGCTCGATCGACACGTCGGAAGCGGAAAAGCATCCGGGCGTCGTGCGCGTGCTGACCGCCAGGGACGTGCCGCACAATGTCTACACCATCCTGATCCTGATCCAGGTCGGTCCCGAGGACGAGACCGTGCTTGCCGACGGCAAGGTGCGCTGGAAGGGCGAGGCCGTGGTGGCGGTGCTGGCCGAGACCGAGCGCGCGGCGCAGGAAGCCGCCGCCAAGGTCAAGGTCGACTATGAGGTGCTGCCGGCGGTCTTCGACATGGAGGAGGCGCTGAAGCCCGGCGCGCCGATCGTCAACGAATATCACGGTCAGAACCACTACCTCTATGACAGCGGCGAGTGCCGCAAGGTCCGCTTCGGCGACGTCGAGGCGGGCTTTGCCAGGGCCGACCATATCCTCGAACAGTCCTACCAGTCCTCACCGATCGAGCATGCGCCGACTGAGACTACCGGTTGCGTAGTGGCGCCCGAGGGCAATGACCGCTTCACCTGCTACACCAACACGCAGGCGATGTTCTTCACCCTCGACAACACCTCGATCATCCTGCAGATGCCGGGCTCGAAGCTGCATTTCGTCGGCGGCACGGTGGGCGGCGGTTTTGGCGGCAAGGTCGACGTCATCGTCGAGCCGATCGCCATTCTCGGCGCCAAGCTCACCGGACGCCCGGTCTCCTTCGTCTACAGCCGCGAGGAGGAGATGCAGATCTCCTCGCCGCGCGCGGCCGAAAAAGTCGTCATCAAGGACGGCGTCATGAAGGACGGCCGCATCGTCGCGCGCAAGGTGACCGGCTACACCGATGCCGGCGCCTATTCGCGCCACTCGCCCTATGGCGCGCAGAAGGGTGCGGCGCACTATCCCGGTCCCTACACGATCCCGAATGTCTGGATCGACACCTATTGCGTTTACACCAACCGCACCCCTTCGTCGGCCATGCGCGGCTTCGGCGTCACCATCGGCGACTTCGCGCTGGAGGTGCAGATGGACAAGCTGGCGCGGCTGATCGGCATGGATCCGCTCGAGTTCCGCTTCATCAACGCCTATCGCGACGGCGACATGAAGGCGCATCGCCAGCCGACCGAGGGTGCCGCGCTGATCGAATGCATGCAGGAAGCCTCGCGCGCCGCCAACTGGCCGGTGGCGGAAAAATACATGGCGATGTCCTCCTACAAGAAGGGAGCCTGAGATGGCGATCCGGCGTGGACGCGGCGTCGCCGCGATCAACTATCCGACCGGCATGAACCTCGGCGGCGACCCGACCCAGGCGCTGGTTCATTCGACGCCGACCGGCAATTTCATGGTGACGCTCTCCAGCGTCGATCTTGGACAGGGCATGAAGCAGATCATGGCGCAGATCTGCGCCGAGACGATCGGCGTGCCGACCGATCGCGTCATCATCGACACCGCCGATACCGACACCGGTCCGCACTGCATGGGCACCTTCGCCTCGCGCGGCACGCACCGCGCCGGCAACGCCGTCATCCAGGCCGCCAAGGAAGCCCGCCAGGTGATGCTGGAAGTGGCCGCGGAGGAGCTGGAGGTCAACGCCTCCGACCTCGAGACCGACGGCCAGGGCAACATCCAGGTGAAGGGCGCGCCGCAGAAATCGATCTCGATCTTCGATGTCGCGCTGTCGGCGCATTTCAAGCGCGGCCGCTCGATCTCCGGCCGCGGCATGTTCCTGATCCCGCGCTCCTATCCGGAGAAGGAGACCGGCGCGATGAAGCCGTCGACCTGTTATGCCCATGCCTGCACGGTGGCCGAGGTCGAAGTCGACGACGAGACCGGTGAAGTGACGGTGCTTACCGTGAAGAACGTGTTCGAGATCGGCCGCGCGCTCAACCCGAAGATGGTCGAGCAGCAGCTGGTCGGCGGCTCCTGGATGGGCATCAGCCACGCCCTCTACGAGACGACCGAACCCTATTATCCGAACCGCGACCATGGCGGCACCGACTTCAACCAATATCTGATGCCGGGCCCAGGCGATCTGGCCGAGACCCAAATCATCGTGCTCGAGCGCCCCTCGGCCGACGGGCCGTTCGGCGCCAAGGGACCGGGCGAGATGTGCGCCAATCCGCAGATTCCGGCCGTCGCCAATGCCGTCTTCGACGCGGTCGGCGTTCGCATCGACACGCTGCCGATCACGCCCGAGCGCATCCTGCGCGCGCTGAAGGCGCAGGCCGCGGGCTGAGGGGAAGATGGCAAACGCCGACGCCGTTGAAGTCGCGGTTTCGCCGGAGGCGATAGCCGAGCGCCTTGCCGCTTCGCGCTATCTGGCCGACGACAGCCTGGCCACCGCGATCTTCCTGGCGATCCGCCTGGGCAAGCCGCTGCTGCTCGAAGGCGCGCCCGGCGTCGGCAAGACCGAAGCCGCAAAGGCGGTCGCCGAGCTGCTTGGACGCGAGCTGGTGCGCCTGCAATGCTATGAAGGCATCGACGCCGGGCATGCGCTTTACGAATGGAACTACCAGCGCCAGCTGCTCGCCATCCGCCATGCCGGCGAGCACGAGATCGATATCTATGACGACCGATTTTTGATCGCGCGGCCGCTGTTGCAGGTGCTGCGGGCGCCAGAACAGCGCGTGCTGCTGGTCGACGAGATCGACCGCTCGGACCACGAGTTCGAAGCGCTGCTGCTCGAATTCCTCTCCGACTTCCAGATCAGCATCCCGGAACGCGGCACCATCCGCGCTGCCACGCAGCCCATCGTCATCCTGACCTCGAACCGAACCCGCGAGCTAGCCGAGGCGCTCCGCCGGCGCTGCGTCTATCACTGGATTGGCTATCCCGACGCCGCGCGCGAGGCCGAGATCATCATGCTGCGCTCGGGCGGTGTCGCCGAGGCGACGGCACGAGCGGTGGCGAATGCCGTGCAGGAGATCCGCGCGCGGCCCCTGGCCAAGCCGCCGGGCATCGCCGAGGCGGTCGAATGGGCGAACGCCGCGACCATCCTCGAAAAGGGCGGCAGCCCATGGCCGCAAGCTTTCCGCCGCGCCATCGGCGTGCTGATCAAGGACGAGGAGGATTTGTCCGCGATCGCGCCGGAGCTGGGGAGGATTGTCGAGGAGGCGCTGGGGTGATGGACAATCGCAACGCGCTGGCGCGATACCCCAGAGCTAATGCGCGACGCTGGCGGGACAGCCCCCCTCTCTGTCCTGCCGGACATCTCCCCCTCAAGGGGGGAGATCAGATGGCACGCCGGCTTTCGCCAATCGCCGACGTTGCAGGAAAGAGCGAGGCGCCCAAACCGCCAATCTCCCCCCTAGAGGGGGAGATGTCCGGCAGGACAGAGGGGGGCGCGAAGGAATGAGGCGTCCGGAAAGCTTGCCCCCCGCCGCCGCACCCTTCCTAGGCTTCGCCCGCCTGCTGCGCCGTCACGCCTTTCCCATCGCCTCAGAACAAATCTTCAGCTTCATGCAAGCGGTCACCCTGCTCGGCCCACGCTCGATGAGCGACATCCGCGAGGCGGCTCTTGCGACGCTCGCGCCGCCACCCGATCGACGCGGCGAATTCGAGGCGCATTTCCGCACCTATTTCTACGGCGACGCCAAGCCGTCGATCGAAGGCGAAGAGGACGACGAGACCCGCGTCAAGGACGATCGCGGCACGCGCGAGGAAGAGAACCAGATCGCCCGCCAGGACAAAGGCGGCGAGCTGTCTTCGGCGCTCGAGCAACTGAGCAGCCGCGATTTCCAGCGCGACGCCGATGGCATCGGCCAGTTTCGCCGCAAGCTGGCGTCGGCCCTGCCTGCGCGTCGTTCCTTCCGCACCGCCCGCACCCGTTCGCGCGGCACGCTCGACCTCAGGCGCTCGCTCAGCGAAATCGTCAGCGCCGATGGCGACATCCCCTCGCCGCTGCTGCGCTGCCGGCAGATCGTATCGCGAAAACTGCTCCTGCTCATCGACGTCTCCGGTTCGATGAAACTGCATACCGCCGATTACCTCAAGGTCGCGCACGCCGCCGTGCAAGGCGCGGATAGCGCCGAGATCTTCACCTTCGGCACGCGTCTCACCCGCATCACCTCAGCGCTGCGCATCCGCGACCGCGAGCAGGCGCTCGCCCGCGCCGCGGCGCTCGTCGACGATTGGGACGGCGGCACCCGCATGGGCCCGACATTGCTCACCTTCCTTTCGGTGCCGCGCTTTTCCGCCTTTGTACGCGGCGCCTGCGTCGTCATCCTGTCCGATGGCCTGGAACGCGGCGACCATGCCGACCTCGAAACCGCGATGCGGCGGTTCAGCGCCCGCGCCTTCCGGCTATCACTGGCGAGCCCGCTCGCCGGCGATCCACGCTTTCGCCCGGCGACGTCGGCGCTCAGCGCCATCCTGCCGGTGCTCGACGATCTGGTCGACGGCTCGTCGGTCGGAGGCCTGACTGATTTCATCCTGTCGCTCGCCCGCCCCGCGCCTGCGGCTTCAGTCATCTGGAAAAGGGTATCGTGATGCAGAAGGCCATCGACGCGCATTTCCACATCTGGCGCCAAAAGGACCAGCCCTGGCTGGTCGGACCGATGGTGCCGCGCATCTTCGGCCCCTACGAGCCGATCCGCCGCGACTATCCGATCACGGAGTTCCTCGAAGACCAGAAGGGCTCGGGCGTCGCGAAGGCCGTCTATGTCCAGACCAACTGGGCCAAGGAGGATTTCGAGAAGGAGGTCGCCTTCCTGCAGAAGACCGCGGACGAGACCGGCTGGCCGCACGCCATCGTCGGCTATGCCGACATGACGGTCGACGATGTCCGCCCGCAAATCGACCGGCTGATGAAATACAAACTGCTGCGTGGCGTGCGCATGCAGCTCCATTGGCATGAGACTCCCGCCTTCCGCTTCGCCGCCTCGGCCGATCAGGTGATCGATCCAAAGGTGCGCAAGAATGTGGCGCGGCTGAAGGACTACGGCCTCTCCTTCGACCTGCAGCTTTTCCCGGCGCAGATGAAGGACGGACTGACGCTGGTCGGCAAAAACCCTGAGACGAATTTCATCCTCACCCATGCCGGCATGCTGACCGGCATGGAGCCGGAAACGACCGAAGCCTGGAAGGCCGGCCTGCGCACACTCGCCACAGCGCCCAATTTCTACGCAAAACTGTCGGGGCTCGGCACTTTCGTCCACCGCAACGACCCGGAACTCATCGCCTACATCATCGACAACGCGATAGACATCCTCGGCAGCGACCGGCTGATGTTCGGCTCGAATTTCCCGATCGAGAAGTTGTGGACCAGCCATGCCGAGCTGATCAAAGCGCACCGCGCGGCGGTGGCCGGGCACGGAGCGGCGGCCGAGGCGGATATCTTCTGGAACACGGCGGAGAAGGTGTATCGGCCAGTGTAGCGCTTTTCTTCCTTCCCCCCTTGTGGGGGAAGGTGGATCGGCGCGAAGCGCCGAGACGGATGAGGGGTGTTCCAGCGGAGTGAGACGCTGGCGTTCCCTGGAGCACCCCTCATCCGTCCGAGCTTCGCTCGGCCACCTTCTCCCACAAGGGGAGAAGGGGAAGTCGGCGCTTCACTTCACCTCGAATTGCGGATCGAGCGGGATCTGCATTGCGGTGACCAGATGGTTGGTCTGGCCAGCCAAGCCGATGATCGACACCAGCTCGCCATGCTGCGCGTCGGTCATGCCCTTGGCTCGCGCCGCGGCCGTATGCGAGTGGATGCAGTAGGAACAGCCATTCGCCGTGGAGACAGCGATATAGATCATTTCCTTGGTCAACGGATCGATGGCGCTGTCGGCGACCATCACCGCCTTGAGCTGCTCCCAAACCCGCTTCAGCGACGCCGGATCATTGGCGAGCCCGCGCCAGAAATTGTTGACGAAGTCGGATTTGCGCGTCGCCCGGATATCGTCGAACACGGCCTTCACCGCCGGAATCTTTTCGACCTCGGCATCGCTGAGCAGTTTCGTGGTGGCCATGGCGTGGTCCTTTCGTTTGAGGCGTTGGTCGAGGTTGTTGAATCAAGCATTGCGCATAGATGGCTAACCTGTTTGTCCGATTGAGCTTTTGGCTCGAAACAGCACACTGCCTCGTAGGTTATCGAAGCACCTCAACATCGTCATTCCAGGGCGGAGCAAGGAGCGAAGCGACGCGCGCAGACCCTGGAATCCATGCCGCGACCTCGCGCGAAGAGTGCAGCGGAGCAGAATTCTGGACCGTAGCGGCGCCTAAATGTCACGGCATGGATCCTCGGGTCTGCGCGCGTCGCTTCGCTCCTTGCTCCGCCCGTGGATGACGACGTCGCGGAGGCTCCGGCCAATTATCAAGGTGTCCACCAGCCACACCCTAGTGCACTGCCGCATACATGATCTTCTCCTCCGTCGCCTCCGCCGGAGAGAACTCCTCGACGATACGCCCTTGCCGGCAAACCAGAATCCGGTCGGACAGGTTCATGATCTCCGGCAGGTAGGACGAGATGACGACAACGGCGAGGCCCTCGTCGGCCAAGCGGTTGATGATCTGGTGGATTTCAGCGATGGCGCCGACATCGACGCCGCGCGTCGGCTCGTCGAGGATGACGATGCGCGGCTGCTGCACCAGCCCCTTGCCGATGACCACCTTCTGCTGGTTGCCGCCGGAGAGCTCGACCACGCGGGCATTGTCGTTGATCGCCTTGATGTTGAGCGTCTTGGTCCATTCGGCCGAAAGCTGCCGCATCTCCTGCTGGTTTATCACCCAGGCCTTTTCGCGGCCGGCTGCAAGCAGGCCGCCGAACAGGTTCTCGGCGATGCCCATCGTCTCGAAGATACCCTCGCTCTTGCGGTCCTCGGTGACGTAGACGATGCCGTCTGCCACGGCCTCACTCGGCACCAGATAGCGCACCGGCCTGTCGTCGAGCTCGATCGCGCCGCCGCGCAGGAAATCACGCTTGTAGATGCCCGAGACGATCTTGAAGGTCTCGGTGCGGCCCGATCCGATCAGCCCGAACACGCCGGTGATCTGGCCCTCGAAGATCGAGAAGGAATTGTTGCGCACGATGTTGCTCATCGAGATGTCCTGCACCGAGAGCACTTTCTTGCCGGCCTTGCGCAGTTTCGTCTCGTCGCGCTGGCGGTAGATCTGCCCCGATAGCGAGCGCCCGACCATGGCGGCGACAATCCTGTCGCGGTCGAAGGCCGAGGTCTCGTCGGTGATGACCAGTTCGCCGTCGCGCAGGATGGTGATGCGGTCGGCGATCATCAGCGCCTCTTCCAGCGCATGGCTGATGAAGACGATCGACACGCCGCGCGCCTTAAGGCGGCGGATCAGCGCGAAGAAATGGCGTTTCTCCTCCGGCGTCAGCGTCGCCGTCGGCTCGTCGAAGATGATGATCTCGGCATTGTGGTGGACGGCGCGCGCGATCTCGACCATCTGCCGCTTGGCAGCACCAAGCGTCGCCACCATCGCGTTGGGATCGACCGGAAAGTTCAGTGACTGCAGGAATTGCTGCGCCGAGATGTAGGTGCCGCGCAGCCGGTTGAGGAATTTCTCGGTGCCGAGATAGAGGTTCTGCGCCACCGTCATCGACGGCACCAGGCTGGTCTCCTGGAACACCATGGCAATGCCGGCTTCCAGCGCGGCATGCGGCGAGGCGTAGGCGATCTCTTGCCCCTTGTGGAACATCTTGCCCGAAGTGGCGTCGACGACGCCGGCGATGATCTTGGTCAGCGTCGACTTGCCGGCGCCGTTTTCGCCGAGCAGCGCGTGGATCTCGCCCTTCCTCAGATCGAAGCTGACATTCTTCACCGCCGGCACGCCGCGGTAGGTTTTCGTCACGTCCTCCAGGCGCACGATCGGGTCCATCAGAAGCCTCCCGGCGCAAGGTCAAGCGCCAGCACGCAATCGCCGCCCTTCGAGGCGACGAACAGGCGGCCGTCCTGTTCCGCCACGCTGCAGATGCCGTGGCGCGTGCCGTTGGCGCGGCTGTGCAGGCTGAATTGCGGCTGCATGTCCCGGTCGAGCCTGACCACGAGACCGTAGGAACGGGTGGGCGACCACGGCTTGTGGATGCCCATGGTGCGGATGCCACCGCATTGCAGCGGCTCGAGGAAGCTGCGGTTGGAGGCCAGTGCCGGCGCGATCCAGTAGGCCGGCGGCACCTGGTCGATCATGTCCTGACGATAATGCGTTTCCTGCAGCACGAACTCGATCAGCCGGTTGCGCGGCGCAAACAGCGTCAGCCACGCGCCACCATCCGATGCCGGCGACAGCCGGGCGGGATAGCCGGGTAGATGCGTCAGCAGCGT
Source organism: Mesorhizobium humile (assembly GCF_033977215.1). Classification (NCBI taxonomy): domain Bacteria; kingdom Pseudomonadati; phylum Pseudomonadota; class Alphaproteobacteria; order Hyphomicrobiales; family Phyllobacteriaceae; genus Mesorhizobium; species Mesorhizobium humile. The sequence goes on along the minus strand of NZ_JAVIIV010000007.1, from coordinate 196,376 downwards.
GCCGCGGTTGCCGGTCGCGCCGAAGCGAACCAGTTGATGGCGCCAGCTCTCACTGACCACCACATCCGCGCCGGTGGGATATAGTCCGTAAGGGAAAGCGATGTCGCCGGCCACTTTACGAAAATCTCCGCCCGCCGCTCGCGACCAAAGCGAGCCAGATGCGCCCTTCTTCATCAGGTCGGCCGCCCATTGCGACGGCAGGTGCTGTGCCGAACCATTGGCCAGCCACAGCGTGCCATCATCCGCATAGGCAAGCGCCGTGATGCAGCGGATCTCCGCAGGCAACGAGACCTCCTTGCCGGCAATCAGCAGCTTGCCGCTTTCCAGCCCGACCGTCAGGTCGCCCGATGGCGACAGCGCCAGCGCGGAGACGGGGGATTGAAAGGTCTCGATCCCCACGGGTTCGAAACCGGCCGTAACCGCCAGGATGGCATTGCCGCTGGAGACAAGCAGACGCCCGTCGGCCGCCAAAAGATTGTCCGGTTCGGTCAGTTCGGCGAAGGCCGGCAGGTCGTCGAGCCGCGTGTTGGGACGGAAGGCGCCGTCGAGCGGGGGGATGGTGACCGCCTTGCCACGAAACACATCCAGGATCGGATCGAGGATCATGGTTTTGCTCCCCAATAGGAAGCGGGGCTCGTCCAGTTCGGGTCCGCGCCCTCGATCTTGTAGCGCCCGACGCGGTTGTTGAGGATGCCGCCGACGAACAGATAGCCCTTGTGCTCGCGCATCGAGGTCACCATCGGATGCGCGTTGCCGGAAAGATCGCCGAGCGTCTCGACGATGCCGCCCTTCTCGTTGAACTTCACCACGCCGCCGGTGTTGATGTTGGGGAACAGCCATTCGTCCTGCGGCAGGCGCCGCGTCATGCGCTTGCGCATGTCGGGGTGGCGCAGCGACAGGTCGAAGCTCGGCGTGCGCATGCCGAGCCATGCCATCCAGTAATTGCCGTCGGAAGCCCGGTTGATGTTGTCGGGATAGCCCGGCATGTCGCGGATGACGCATTCGGCGCTGCCCGCCTTCGGCCCTTCCAGCCAGTAGCGGTGCACGCGGCAGGCCCAGCTTTCGGCGAAGAACAACGACTTGCCGTCATGCGCCATGCACACGCCGTTGGTGTAGCGGTAGCCGTCGAGCAGTGTCTTGGTCGACCCGTCCCTCGGGTCATAGACCAGCAGGCGTCCCGTGGCGCGGTTCTCGATCGAGTCCAGCGCCCAATCGTGGGCGTCATAGCGCTTCGTCGAATCCGTGAAATAGATGCGGCCGTCGGGCGCGATGTCGCAATCGTTCGGGTCGCGCAGGCGCGCATCGTCGACGATCGAGGTCCAGGAACGCGCCGTCTCGGCCGACAGGCGCTTCACGTCCCGCTCCGGCGAGACCGAATAGAGCCCCATGGCGCCGACGCAGCTGATCAGATTGCCTTGCCTGTCGAAGGCCAGCCCCAGCGGAAAGCCGCCGATATGGGCAAAGACCTCGGAACGCTTGTAGTCAGGCGCGAAGAAGCGGACGATCTCGCCATGGCGCGTACCGCAGTAGAGGTGGTCGTCGCGGTCGAGGATGACGTCCTCCGGGCCCTCCAGCTCGCCGAGCCCGATATGGTCCGCGGCCGACAGCCGGTTGTCGAGCTCGTAGGATGTGCCGGAGCCGGGCGCGGCTGATTGCGTCTCGCCCATCTTGAGGTAGACGGGCGCGACATAGACCTCGTTCAGCACCTTGTGGCGGTTCTTCAGCCAGCGGATATCGATGGTGACGGCGACGGCCAAAAGGATGCCGAGCACCATCTGGTTGGTGCCGGTGCCGTAGCCCAGCCGGATCAGGCCGTTGGTCATGGTGAGCACGATGATGGCGCCCATCAGGCCCTTGACCACCGAGCCGCGTCCGCCGCCCAGGCTGACGCCGCCGACCACCGCCGCCGTCAGCGCCATGATCTCGAGGTTGAGGCCGGTGCCCGGCCCCGCACCGCTCAACCGGCAGGCGATGAGGAAGCCGCCGATCGAGGCGCAGAAACCGGAAAAGACATAGGTCATGAACACGGTGCGGCGCACGCGGATGCCGGCATTGTGCGCCGAGCGCCGGGAGCCACCCACCGCCAGCACATGCCAGCCGGGGCGCGATCGCGTCAGCGCGACATGCGTGACGATGGCCAGGATGATCGCCAACCAGACCGAGACCGACAGCCCCCAGAACGTGCCGTCGCCTATGAAGTCGAGCACATCGGAGGAAGCCTGCGAAAGCTGCACGTCGGCGGCATAGGTGGTGACGAGGATGTCGAACAGCGCCCGCCCGAAGATGAAGGTGACCAGCGTGGTGAGGAAGGCGCGCAGCCTCAGATATCCGACCAGGTAGCCGTTGATGGCGCCGAAGACGAGCCCCGTGCAAAGTGCGGCGGCCAGGGCCAGCCAGATCGACTGCTCGAGGATGAAGAAGACGTAGACGGCGGAAAAACAGGACAGCGCGAAGATCGAGCCGACCGAAAGATCGATGCCGCCGCCAAGCATCACCACGGTCATGCCTATCACCACCAGTGAGAACTCGCCGAGCTGGCGGGTCGATTCCTGCAACGAGGTGAGCTTGAAGAAGCCCGGAATGATCGAGCCGAACACGCCGAGCGTCGCCACCAGCGCCAGGAACGGTATGGCGTTGTCGGTCCAGCGCTTGGTCAGGATCTCGCCGACCAGATGGTCGGGCACGAGATTGTAGCGCCAGGCCTGGAGGCGTTCACGAAAATTCATCGGCTGCTGCTGTCATTCAACGGAAAAAGAACGGGCAACGGGAAAAGAGGTGGCAACGGGAAAAGAGGTGGCCGGACCGATCCGGCCACCTCGTGGGATGCTCTCGGGCGGCGGCTTATTTCGCCGCCGCTTCGGCCTGCAGCGCCTTCAAGTCCCAGCAGCTGTCGGGCTTGAGGTCGGCCTTGGTCGTCGCCTTCTCCAGCGTGTAGATGTAGGTGTGCGAGGTGCCGGCAGGCTGGCCGCTCTGCAGCAGGAACTTGATGATGGCGTTCATGTCGCCCGACTGGCGGGCAAGATCGGTCATCACCACGGCGCCATAGGTGCCGTCCACGAGCTTGTCGCAGTCAGCCGCCTTTTCGCCGCCGCCGGTGGTGACCAGGAACACCTTGCCGTCGAGCTTGGCGTCGCGGATCGCTGCCGAGGCGCCGGTGGCGTCGCCGTCCCAGAAGTCGATGATCGAGCAGATGTCCGGGTGCTGCTGCAGCATCGTCGTCGTCACGTTGCGCGACGTGGTCGCGTCCCAGTTCGAGTCGGGCTTTGCCACCACCTGGAAGTCGGGATGCTTCTCCAGCACCTTCATGATGCCGGCATACTGGTAGAGGCTCGACGAGTTCGCCTGGTCGCCCTGCACCAGCCCGATCTTCTTCGAGGAATTCTCGCCGCAGCCCTTGATCGCCGCTTCGGCCTCGAGCTGGCCGAGCTTGTCCCAGTCGCTGCCGACGAAGGCGTCGGCCGGGAAGTTCGCCGGATTGTCGACCAAAAGCACATAGGTGCCGGCGGCCTGCGCCTTCTTCATCAGCTTCGAATAGGAGTTGAGGTCGGGCGCATGGATGATCAGCACGTCGGGCCGCGTGTCGGAAGCGATGGCGTCGGTGATCGCCTGCGCGCCGGCGTCGACCACCCAGTTCGGATCGCGCGTCTCGAAGGTGCCGCCCCAGGCCTCGACTTCCTTCTTCAGATAATGCGCCCAGCCCTGCGCCAGGTCGAAGCCCATCGCCAGCGGCACCAGCATGACGCGCTTGCCGTTGAGCGACTTGGCATAGGCGGCGGGGCCCGGATCGTCGGCGGCGAAGCTCGGCGCCACGAAGGCGGTGACGGCAAGCGCCGTGGCAGCGGCCATCAATGTTCTGAATAGTCTCATGTCATATCCCTCTGGTTTCGATTGTTGCCGGCCAATCGTCGCGATCGCTCCGGGTACCCCTGAGCATATGGGCTAGTCCATCTGCTCTAAATGTCGCCTTGTTGCGCCGTCTGCTCGTCGCGCGGATTGATGATGCCGTCGACGATGATGGCCCCGAGCAGGATCGCCGCCTTGATCAGGTTCTGGTAGAGCAGCGGAATATCGATGATGGTCATGGCGTTGAGCAGGATGCCGATCAGCGCCGCCCCTACCAGCACGTTGCGCACCCCGCCCCTGCCGCCCGACAGGCCGATGCCGCCGATCACCGCCACCAGCACGATGTCGTAGAGCAGCGTCGAATTGACGATGCGGGTGTTGATCGAATGCAGGCTGGCCGCCGTCAGCAGGCCGGCGATCAGGGCCACGAAAGCCGACAGCACGTAGCGCAGCACAAGCATTGGCCGCACCGGAACGCCGATGTTGCGTGCGGCGACCGGATTGTCACCGGCGAAATAGATGAAGCGGCCCCATTTGGTGTAGCGCAGGAACAGGAAGACCAGGAAGGCCAGCCCGGCGAAGACGAACACCTCGACCGGAATATCGAGGAAGCGGACGCCGCCGAGCAACTCGACCCAGTGCCCCCCGGGCACCGGCACGGCATCCTGCGTGATCAGCTGCGAGCGCACATAGCCGAACACGAAGGAGCCGGTGGCCAACGTCACGAAGATCGCCGGCACGTCGGCATAGGCGACGAGAAAGCCGTTGAGCAGGCCGATGGCTAAAACGCCCGCCAGCACGTAGACGAAGGCGAGCCCGTCCGAGGTTCCGGTGTTGAGCAGTTGCAGGTACCAGGCGACCGACATCGCCATGATCGCCACCGCCGACAGATCGATGCCGCGGCCGATGATGACGACCGCCATGCCAAGCGCCAGGATGCCGAGCACGGAGACCGAGCGGACGATGGCCACCAGATTGTCGGCGGTCAGGAACCCGGGCAGGCCCAGCGCGGCGGCGGCGAACAGCAGGATGGCGATGGCAAAGACGATGCCCTCCTGATTAAGGTGCCTCCAGTTCGGCCAGCCGATCCCATTCATCGCTAGTGTCTTTCGCCCCGACGGCAAGGCCGTGCCGGCCCCCATCCCGCACGAAAGCTAATCGGCTCGACAGTGGCTCGTCAAATGAATCCGCGTTCAATAACCGCGCCTCTCCGACTATTTTTCAAGTGGACGCATCGATTGCCGAAACTGGCGCAATAGCCGGAAACTCCTGTGCTTTTGGCAATCCGTTGCCCCCGATCGCTCGGCTGGCGGAAGAGACTGTTCGATGGCAGCTGGGCCGACGCAATTTAAGTCCGCGAAATGCGGCCGGCGCGACCTCAATTGTTCGTCGAATGGCCAGAAACCTCGGCTCCGGCATTGGCCGGCAGGACCAGGAAGCGCATCGCCGCCGCGAGACCGAGCAGGCCGATCGCGATAAAGGTGATTCTGAAATCGACGAGGTCGGGCACGGCTTCGTGCCTGACGATCTGCGACAAATTGAGGATCGCCGCCGCGATCGCCACGCCGAACAGCATCGCCATCTGCTGCAGCATGCTGGAGAGCGTCGCGGCCGAGCTTCGCTGCGGCGCGCCGATATCGGCGAAGGCAAGCGTGTTCAGCGCGGTGAATTGCATCGAGCGCGTGAGACCGGCGACCAGCATCAGCGCGACGGTCAGCGGCAGCGGCGTCTGCGGCGAGATCGCGCCGCAAGCCATGATCGCCAGCGATGCGATCGCCCCGTTCACCACCATCACTGTGCGGAAGCCGAAGCGCCTGAGCGTCGGCGTGGTCACGGTCTTCATGCCGAGATTGCCGAGGAAATAGGCCAGCACCAACAGGCCGGCATCGACTGGACGCAGGCCGAAGCCGACCTGGAACAGCAGCGGCAGCAGGAAGGGCGTGGCGTTGATCGCGACGCGGAAGACCGTACCCGCGGCAAGCGTCGAGATCGCGAAGGTCAGTATCTTGAAGGCCGAAAGGTCGAGCAGCGGATGCCGGACCTGCAAGAGGTGGCGCACGGCGAGCCAGCCGATCACGATGCCGATGGCGATGGAGCCTATCGTCGGCAGCAAGCCGTCCTCGGGATGCGCCAGGCGTTCAAGCCCGTAAAGCATCACCGCAAGGCCGAGCGAGGTGAGGAAAAAGCCCGGCCAATCGAATGGTTTCGCCTCGGATTCACGATCGCCCGGCACGAAGCGGGCGACCAGCGCAAGTCCGGCCAGCCCCAGCGGAACGTTGATGAAGAAGTTCCAGTGCCAGGAGAGATAGGTGGTGATGAAGCCGCCGAGCACCGGCCCGACCACCGGCGCGAACAGGGCCGGCCAGGTGATCAGCGCCGTGGCGTTGAGCAGCTCCGACTTTTCGGCATTGCGCAGCACCAGGATGCGGCCTACCGGCGTCATCAGCGCGCTGCCAAGGCCCTGCACGATGCGGGCGGCGACGAACTCAGTCAGGCTCTGCGAAAAGCCGCAGGCGATCGAGGCCAGCGTGAACAGCGCGATCGCGACGAGGAAGATGTTGCGCGCGCCGAACCGGTCGGCAAGCCAGGCCGACAGCGGCACGAATACCGCCATGGTCAGCATGTAGGCGGTGATGCCAATGCTCATCGCCACCGCCGGCACGCCGAAGGACTGCCCCATCTGCGGCAGCGACGTCGAGATGATCGTCGAGTCCAGCAGTTGCATGAAGAAGGCGACCGCCACGATCAGCGCGACGCGCCGGGACTGACGCGCGGAATTTGTCGACTGGGACACGGCCTCGTTGTCGGGAATGCTGGTCATGACGCGGTGGTTGAACAGCATAAGCCCGGTCCCGTCCAGAGCTTATCCAACAAACTTCCGTGTCGCCGTTTCGCCTGTTATGGATGAGCCCGGGGGTGGCCGAGGAAACCGCATGAAGCCTATCTATATCGACTACCTCAATGCTCTCGACATCGAAGCTTTGGCCATGACCGACGCCGAGATCATCGGCGCCGTCGAAACCGGGCTCGTCGCGCAGGGTAAGGGCCAGACGGTGATCGAGCCGCGCGTCCATCTCGAGCCCGACCCGTCCTTCCACGGCCACTTCAACGTGCTGCGCGGCTATGTGGCGCCGCTCGACGCCGCCGGCGTGAAGATCGTCGGCGACTATGTCGACAATTATAAGCACGGCCTGCCGTCCGAATTCGGCATCCTCAACCTTTTCGATCCGCGCACCGGCACGCCACGCGCCATCCTCGACGCCACTGTCATCACCGACATGCGGACAGGCGCCGTTACCGCCATCGGCGCTCGGCATCTGGCGAAGAAGTCGTCCAAGGTGCTCGGCCACATCGGCGCGCGCGGCACCGCCTATTGGAATGTGCGCCTGCTCGACCATCTCTTCGACTTCGACGAGATCCGCGTCCATTCGCGCCGGCCGGAAAGCCGCGACGCTTTCGCCGCGAAGCTCGCCGCCGACCTCGGCAAGCCGGTCCTGGCGGTGGCCGACTGGAAAAGCTGTGTCGAAGGCGCCGATATCGTCGTCGAGGCCTCGCGGCTGCCGGAGCCGCAGCCGCTGCTCAAGACCGAATGGATCAAGCGGGGCGCGCTCGTGGTGCCCTACGGCACGATGAGCGCGGTCGAACTGTCGCTCACCGACATCATGCAGAAGATCGTCGTCGACGACTGGGGGCAGTGCAAGGGCGGCAAGTTCGGCTCGCTGCGCGCCCATGTCGAGACGGGACGGCTGAGCGAGGCGACGCTCCACGCGGAGCTCGGCCAGATCGCCGCCGGCCTCAAACCCGGCCGGCAAAGCGATGGCGAGACGATCCTGTTCTGGCATCGCGGCCTGTCGCTCTCCGATATCGCGCTCGGCAAGGCCATGCTCGCCAAGGCCGGCGAAAACGGCATCGGCCAGAGGCTGCGCTTCGCATGAGCCCGCTCGTTCTCACCGGCGCCGGCGTCAGCATCGAGGATGTGGTTGCCGCCGCGCGCAATGCCTGCAAGGTCGAGGTCACGTCCGCCGTCCTCGAAAAACTCAACAAGGCTCGCCAGGTCCTCGATGCCGCCGCGGCCGGCGGCCAGCAGATCTACGGGCTCAACAGAGGTCTTGGCGCCAATCTCGTCACGGCGGTCGAAGGCGACTCGAGCGCCTTCCAGCGCCAGTTGATCGAAGGCCGCAGCGCCGCCGTCGGCGAGGCCCTGCCGATGCCGGCGGTGCGGGCGGCGATGTTCGCCCGCGTTGCGATGCTCGCTTCCGGCGGCTCGGGCCTGTCGCCGCGCGTGTTCGCGGCGTTGGTCGAGGCGCTCAATGCCGGCGTGCATCCGGTGATGCCGTCGCTGGGCTCGATCGGCGCCGGCGACCTCCTGCTGATGACGGCGATCGCCAGGGTGCTGATCGGCGAAGGTGAAGCGGAATATCAGGGCCGCCGCATGCCTGCCGCCAAGGCTTTGATGATGGCGCGGCTCGCGCCCGTCACGCTCTCGCCGAAGGACGGCCTCTCTTTGATCAACGCCTCGGCGGTTTCCGCCGGCGCCGGAGCGCTGGCGCTGACCGATGCGCTGTCGGCGCTCGACCAGCAGCAGCAGGCCGGCGCGCTGACGATGGAAGGCATTGGCGCCAACCGCACCATCCTCGATCCGCGCCAGCATCAGGCACGCCCGGGCGCCTGCCAGCAGCTTGCTGCGAAGGCGCTGCGCGACCTGCTGGCGCGCGACGAAGCGCCGGCGCCGACCACCATCCAGGACCCGCTGTCGGTCCGCTGCATGCCTTCGATCCACGGCGCGCTGACCCAGGCGATCGACCATGCCAGGCTGGCGGTCGAGATCGAGCTCAACGCCGCCGCCGACAATCCGCTGGTGCTTGCCGAGGATGAGCTGGTCATATCGACCGGCAACTTCCACACCGCGTCGCTGGCGCTCGCCTTCGAAACGCTTGGCCTGGCGATCGCCCAATGCGCGGCCGCGTCAGCGGCGCGCTTCATCCAGCTTACCGGCTCGACCCGCCACGGCCTGCCGAAATATCTGTCGCCGGTCGGAGGCGCTTCCGCCGGCTTCGTTCCGCTGCAGAAGACGGTGACGGCGATCCTGGCCGCGATCCGCCACAAGGCCAATCCGGTGATGCTCGATTTCCTGCCCGTATCCGAGGGCGTCGAGGATCACGCCACGCAGACGCCGCTCGCCGTCGCCAAATGCGCGGAGATGATCGTTCTGTGGCGGCGGCTGATCGCCTTCGAGCTGATGGCCGCGGCGCAGGCCGTCGATTTGCGCGAGGGCATGGCGCTGGCACCGGCCACGGGCGCAATCCACGCGGCCGTGCGCTCGCATGTGGCGACGCTCAAGGAAGACAGGCCACTGGGCATCGATGCCGAAGCGCTTTATGCCGCCCTCGTCAGCGGAATCTGGCAAGGTCCGCCGGCTGCCGGCTGAAGCTTTTCGATTCTTGGATCAGGCCTTTGCGTCGACCTTCTTCATGAACAGGGTGAGCTCGTCCGGGTCCATGTGCACGATATGCCTGTCCTCCGGATAGGCGCCGCTGTTGACGTCGGCGACATATTCGGAAAACGCCGCGATGCGCTCCTGTTGCAGCCGGTCGTATTCGGCGGCGAAGTTGCGATAGACCTTCGAGTGGCGCGGCATGTGACCGCGATTGGTGCCGAGAATATCCTCGGCGAACAGATATTGCGCGTCGCAGCCCGTGCCCGCGCCCATCGACAGCATGATCAGCGGGGTGCGCTCGGAGATTGCTTTCGCGACTTCCACCGGCACCACCTCGATCTCGGCGCCGATGGCGCCGGCGGCTTCCAGCTGCTTGACCGCCTCGAAAACCTGAATGGCGGTGTCCGCGGTCTTGCCGACCGCCTTGAAGCCGCCGGTCCAGGTCGCGCGGGAGGGAATGAGACCGACATGGCCGATAACGGGGATGGCGTCGTCGGCCATGCGCTTGATGGTGGCATAGCCGGCGCTGCAATAGACGGCGTCGGCGCCGGCCTTGTAGAGCCGGAACGACCAGCGCACGAAATCGTCGGCCGTGCCGATCTCGAAAAAGTTCTCGCCCGGCATGGTGAAGAGACTGGGCGCGGCATCGCGGTATTGCGGATTGCGCACCAGTTCCGGCGGCACCGAGACGATATCTACCCCTGCCCGATCGGCAGCCTCGGCCTCTTCCAGCGTCAGCACGCGCAGCATGGTCAATTGCCGCTTGCCCTTCATGGCGCGCAGATCGGCAACGGTCGGTCTCTTTCGGCTCATCGGTACATCCTGTTTTGTCTGACGGCTTTCAGCCGATATCGATCATCACCTTACCGGCCTCGACCTTCACCGGATAGGTCTTGAGGTCGACGCAGACCGGCGCGCCCTTGGCCTCGCCGGTCCTGTAGTTGAAGCGGCCGTTGTGCTTGGGGCATTCGATGATGTCGTCCATCACCAGCCCGTCGGCGAGATGGGCCTTTTCATGCGTGCAGAACCCATCGGTCGCGAAGAACGCGTCGTCGGGCGAGCGATAGATCGCGAAGGTGCGGCCGCCATGGTCGAAGCGGATCACGTCCTCCTCGTCCACATCGCCCACCGCGCATGCTTCGACCCACTCCGCCATCATCACTCTCCGGCCATTATCTTTCTCTGGATTGATGCGCGGCGCCTATTCGGCGGCCGCGGCCGTTATGTCGAGATCATGGAACTCGCCGCGATAGGGCTTGGCCGTCGGCGGCAATTCGCGCTTCAGATAGTAGTCCTCGTATTTCAGCTGCCTGAGCAGCACCGGCCAGACCTCGCGATAGGCATGCCACATCGACGGGTTCGGCACCGGCAAATCGTGCTTGATCAGCTCATGCAGCTTGGGCAGCGCGTGATAGGGCACCATCGGGAACATGTGATGCTCCACATGGTAGTTCATGTTCCAGTAGATGAACCGGCTGATCGGGTTCATGTAGACGGTGCGGGTGTTGAGCCTATGGTCGGTGACGTTGTCGGCGAGCCCGATATGCTGCAGCAGCCCCGTCGTCACCATGTGCCAGGTGCCGTAGAGGCGCGGCAGACCGATCAGCACCAGCGGTATCCATGATCCGAGCGCGATCGCGACAGCGATCGTCGCGGCGTAAACCACCATGTGCCAGCGCGCCGCGGTCACCGCCTTGTGCTGCTCCATCTCCGGAATGTAGCTCTTCTCGTCGTCCGACAATGTGCCGAAGGCCTGGCGCACCAGCGTCGGCAGCGAATAGCGGAAGTCGAGGATGCCGGTGAAGGCCAAGCCCGCCTTGAGCAAATCCGGCGGCCGCATCACCGCGATTTCGGCGTCGCGGCCGACGATAATGGTGTCGGTGTGATGGCGCGCATGGCTCCAGCGCCACTGCACCGGATTGCGCATCAGCATGAACGAGGCGACGTGATAGACGACGTCGTTCATCCAGCGCGTGCGGAAGGCGGTGCCGTGGCCGCATTCGTGCCAGCGCGAGTCGCTCGACGAGCCGTAGAGCAGGCCATAGACGAACAGGAACGGCACGATCCACCAACTGCCCCAGAACCAGACGATGCCGGCCGCCGAGCCCAGGATCAGCGCGATCCAGATGATGGTGTCGCGGATCGCCGGCCCGTCGGAGCGCTGCATCAACTCCTTCATAGTCTTGCGCGCCACGTCGGTATGATACCACTCGGCCGAGGCCAGCCCGGTCTCGATCGCCGTGCGCGTGCTTTCGCCGACAAGGCTGTAGTCGCGCTTGGTGCGGGCCATCGTCATCGCCACTCCTCGCAATCAAAGCCCGTTGGCGCGAAATTTTCCGTCGAGGAATTTCTTCGCGCGCGGGACGTCGTCTTCCGACAGATGCTCGATGATGACCGCGATGTTCGGATGCTTCTTGCTGAGCCGCTTGAGGTAGAGGTCATAGTTCAGCGCGCCGAGACCCGGCGCCGGCAATTCGATCTCGCCGACGCCGCGGAAGGTCAGCCCCTCATGCGCGTCCGCGTCGCCGATGTCGGCATGTTTCTCGGTCTTGTCGCTGCCCGCGCGCTTCACGTCCTTGGCATGCGCGATCCTGATTTTGTCGGTCAGCGTGTCGAACACCTGGTTCAGCACCTGGTCCATGCGGTCGATGTTGTGCGCCTCGAAATAGTTGGTCGGATCCATCAGCAGGCCGAGGCCGGGATGGTCGACCTGCGCGAACATCCTCACCGTCTCCTCCACCGAGCCGACGACATTGTTGACATAGGTCTCGAGCAGGAACACCGCGCCGTGGTCATAGGCCGTCTGGGCAAGATCCGAGATCACCTTGCGGCATTCCTCGAACCCTTCCTCGGTCTTGTTCTTCGGGTGATGCACCCAGTCGGACTCGGTGTTGTAGGTGCCGGTCTCGGAAATCACATAGGGCGAACCGAATTCGCGCGCGTTGCGGATGATCTCCTTGAGGTAGGCAAGCCGTTTCTCCCGCTCCGCCTTGTCCGGATGGATGATGTTGGTGTAGCCGGACAGGCAGCAGACCGGCAGGTTGTGGTCGCGGAACGTGTCGCGCACTTTCCTTGCCTTGTCCCTGGTGATCTGCCCGGCCGACAGGTCGATATCCTTGAAATGCAGGTCGAGCTGCACGGTGTTGAAATCGAGCGCGCGGATGCGCCTGGCGACCTCCTCGAGCTCGTAAGGGAAGTAGCCTGTGAAGATACCTGCCTGCATCATGAGCTGAAGTCCTCCCGGTAAGCGATTCTGTTGCCTTGCCTTCAGCCGCCTCAGTCGATGCGGATTTCGGACAGCTTGATGGTGCGACCTTCGGCCATCGACCGATAGCCGGCTTCGACCAGCGCCATCGTCTTGACGTTGTCGGCGACGGAGAGCGCCGGCGGCGTGCCGGTCTTCAGCGCATGCTGGAGCTGTTCCATCACGCCGATGAAGGCGTGCGGGAACCACATCGTCTCCCAACTCGGCGTCACCCATTCACCGCCCGTCGTCTCGGTCGAGGCGTAAGTCAAGGTCGAGGCGATGCCCTTCGGCCAGCCGATCGTCCCCTTGGCGACGCCCTTGGTGCCGTCGACGCGCCAGGCGATATGCTGGTCGTCCCGATAGCCTTCCTGGCGCGGGCCGGACCAGACATCCTCCAGCGACACCGCGAACACGCCCGAGGGAAAGCGCAGCGTCGAGACCGTGATGCCGTCGGAATGCTCGAACCTGGTGCGCGGGTCCTTGCGCGTCAGCGTTGTGATGTCGTCCGGATCGCCGAACAGGAAACGCAGAACGTCGAGATGGTGCACGCTCATATTGGCAAGCGTCAGCCGGTCGTAGTCGGCGAGGAACGCCTGCCAGTGCGGGATCGCGTGCATGTCGATCTCGGCAAAGACGATCTCGCCCAGCGCGCCGCTGTCGATGATCTGCTTCAGGACGCGCATCGACTGGTCGTAGCGCATGTTCTGGTTGACCGAGAGGATCTTGCCCGAGGCGGCTGCCTCGTCGCGCAGCTTAACCGCTTCCTCGACCGAGAGCGCCAGCGGCTTCTGCGCCAGGATCGCCTTGACGTGCGGCTGCTTCAGCGCATGGCGGATCAGCGCCGGCTGCTGGTCGGGCGGGAAAGCGAGATCGACGATCTCGACGCGGCCGTTCTCGATCAGCTGCTCAGGCGTATCGGGGACGGTCGTAATACCCCAGCGGGCGGCCACCTTCTCGGCATTGGCCTTCGTGCGCGATGCGATCGCCACCACGGGAAAGCCGGCTTCATGATAGGCGGCCAGATGGCATTCGGCCATGATCATGCCGGCGCCGATGCAGCCGATCCGGTAGTCCCTGACCCGGACTTCAACGTCCGGCTCGAAACCCATGCTCGCCATCCATTCCTCCGTCGAGGACTGGATATAACGCTATGGTCCGGACTTCAGCCAAGTCCCGTGCCATCATTTCCCATCAGGGTCTGATGGCGGCTCGGCCACGCCGGTCAGCTCGCCGCAATCAGCACCGTGCTGTCCGGCGACCAGCTGAGCACGACCGGCTGACCTTCTGCCAGGCGCTCGGCCCCCGTGTTCTGCACGATCACCTTCAGCGTCTGGCCGTCCCGCTCGACGAAATAAGTGCTGTTGTTGCCGGCGAAGATGCGTTTCGAGACCTGCCCCTTGAGCGTGTTGGCATTGGCTGGATCGGGCTTTGCCGCGCCGGTCGAAATCCGGATGCGCTCGGGCCGGACCGCGCAGCTCGCCTTGGCGCCGGCCGGCCCCGATGCGCCGGTCGAAGCCGCGATCGTCGTGCCGTCCGGCAGCTTGATCCCGGAGCCGGTCGCATCGCCGCGAAAGATGTTGGCGTCGCCGAGGAAGGTCGCTGCGAACTCGCTTTGCGGCCTGTCGTAGATCTCCTCCGGCGGGCCTTCCTGCACCAGCCTGCCATCGCGCAGGATGCCGATGCGGTCGCTCATCGTCAGCGCCTCTTCCTGGTCATGCGTGACGAAGATCGTGGTGATGCCGATCTCGCGCTGGATGCGCTTCAGCTCGATCTGCATGTCGACGCGCAACGCCTTGTCGAGCGCGCCGAGCGGCTCGTCGAGCAGAAGCACGCGCGGCTTGGTGACGATGGCGCGCGCGAGCGCCACGCGCTGGCGCTGGCCGCCGGAAAGTTGGTGCGGCTTGCGCCCGCCAAGCTTGCCGAGCTGCACGAGGTCGAGCGCGCGCTGCACCTCCGTGGCGATCGTCGCCTTCGCCTCGCCGCGCACCGAAAGGCCGAAGGCGACATTGTCGGCGACGCACATATTGGGGAACAGCGCATAATTCTGGAACACCATGCCGATGCGCCGCTTCTCGACCGGCACGCGCTCGACACCTTGGCCGCCGATAGCGATGCGGCCGGCATCCGGAAAGTCAAAACCGGCGATCTGCCTGAGCAGCGTGGTCTTGCCGCTGCCGGAGGGACCGAGCAGCGCGTAAAAGCCGCCATCGGCGAAATCGATCGACACATCGTCCAGCGCCTTGTGCGCGCCAAAACTGCGGGAGACGTTCGCGACCTGGACGCCAGCCATTATTTCTCTCCGCCGAATTTGAAGAAGCGCGCCGCGAGCAGCATCAGCGCCATCGACACGACAATGATGATGGTCGAGACCGCGTTGATCTCGGGCGTGAAGCCCTTGCGGATCGCGGCGTAGATTTCGACCGGCAGCGTCGTCTGGCCGGGCGTCGACAGGAAGTAGGAGACGACGAACTGGTCGAACGACACGGCGAAGGCGAACAGCCCGCCGGCGATCACGCCGGGCATGATCCAGGGCAAGGTCACGCGCATGGTCACCTGCCACTGGTTGGCGCCCAGCGAGCGCGCCGCCTCCTCCAGTTCAGGCGCGAAGGTCTGCAGCCGCGCCGACACGACGACGATGACATAAGGCAGCGCCAGCGCGACATGGCCGAGCAGGATGGCGATGAGCCCGCGGCCGATGCCGACGCCGAAGAAGAAGATCAGCATCGCCGTGCCGGTGATCAGCCACGGAATGGCGATCGGCGGGAAGAGCAGCGCCTGCAGGAATTTCTTGCCGCGGAACTCATAGCGGTAGAGCGCGAGCGAGGCCATCGAACCCAGCACCGTCGAGATCAAGGTGGTGATGATTGCGATCTCGATGCTGTTCCAGGTCGCCGCGATCAGCTGCTCGTTCTGCCAGAGCGAGGCGTACCAGTCCGTCGTCCACTCGAACGGCAATTGGTAGAAGGGCGAGGCGTTGAAGGACATAGCCGCCATGATGATGATCGGCAGATAGAGGAAGCCGAGCAAAAGCACGATGTAGAAACGCCCGAGCCATTCGAGGATGCGCGTCGCCGCCATCACGCGGCTCTCCGCAGGACAGGTGCGGCCAGCGCCAGGATGATCAGCACCACCGCGAGCAGGATGAAGGAAAGTGCGGCACCCAGCGGCCAGTTGAACACCGCGACAAACTGGTCCTCGATGACGGTGCCGTAGAAAGTGCCGGTGCGGCCGCCGAGGATGCGCGGCTCCATGAAGGAGCCGACGACCGGCACGAAGATCAGCGCGGCACCCGCGATCAGGCCCGGCATCGACAGCGGGATGATCACCCGCCACAGCACCTGCCGGC
Source organism: Mesorhizobium humile (assembly GCF_033977215.1). Lineage (NCBI taxonomy): Bacteria > Pseudomonadati > Pseudomonadota > Alphaproteobacteria > Hyphomicrobiales > Phyllobacteriaceae > Mesorhizobium > Mesorhizobium humile. The sequence goes on along the minus strand of NZ_JAVIIV010000007.1, from coordinate 180,503 downwards.
GCGAAGCGCCGAGCGAGCGGCCCGCCTCGATCAGCGAATCGTCGATAGCCTGCAGCGTGAGATAGCAGGTGAGAACCATGTAGGGCACATAGGAGTGCACCAGGCCGATGATGACGGCGGGATAGGAATACATGAGATCGATGTTGATCTTGAACGGCAGCACAGCGTTCAGCGCCGTGTCGAGGATGCCGCCTTCGCGCAGCACCATGGCCCAGGAGAAGATACGCACCAGCCCGTTCGACCAGAACGGCAGGATGACGAGCAGGAAGATCGCCTCGCGGCTGCGGCCCTTCAGCACCTTGGCCAGCACATAGGCCGCCGGATAACCGATGACGACGCACCACAGCGTCACCTCGAGGCCGAGCCGCAGCGATGAAAGCAGAAGCCGCGAATAGAGGCTTTGCGAGAAGAAGGCGGCGTAATTGCCAAGCGTGAACGACCACTCTTTGCCTGCCAGCGGCAGGTCGGTCATGAAGGAGAAGAAAACCATGGCCGACAGCGGCAGGAAGATCGCCACCGTCAGCCACAGATAGGCGGGAAGGAGAAGCGGCAGGGCCGGCTTCAGTCCGCGGCGCGAACCGACCGCAAGCTGGTCAGCCATTTTGCCTCTCCTCCCGAAAGACGCCTGTTACTTCACGTTGACCTTCAGCTCCTGCCACAGCGCCAGGTATTTCTCGCGCTGCTCGTCGGTGACCGGCGCCTGGAACTGGATGCGCTTGGCGACGTCCGGGCTGCCCAGCACCTTGCGGTTGAAGGCGTCCTCGGGGAGAGCCTCGACCGCCTTGGTGTTGGCGGAGACCGGCGCGCCGACCTTGGTGACCCATTCGACATAGAATTTCGGATCGATCATGTAGTTGATGAAGGCCTCGGCGCCGGCGACGTTCTTGGAACCGACGGGGATCGAGAAAGCGTCGAGCCAGGCGACCGAGCCTTCCTTCGGGATGACCAGCGAGACCGGCAGCTTGAAATGCGTCTTTGCGCGGTCGGCCGAGCCGCTCCAATAGGTGCCGATGTCGATCTGGTTGGAGGCGACCATCTGGTTCCAGTCGTTCTCCGAGCTCCAGAAGGTCTTGATCTGCGGCATCAGCGAGGTGAGCTTCGCCTTGACCGCGTCCATATCCTTGATGTCGTTGATGTTCTGCCCCGATGCCAGCGCGCCGAACTGGACCGCCTCGACAGCGTCGTCGCGGATGATGACGCGGCCCTTATGCGCCGGGTCCCACATCTCGGCGATGCTCGTCGGCGGCTTGTCGAAGGATTTCTCGTTGATGGCCAGCGCCGTCAGGCCCCACACCCACGGCACGCCATAGACCTTGCCGTCATGGTTGAGCATCGGCGAGCTGGCCTTGTCCTTGGCGATGTCGGCATAGTTGGAAAGCTTCGAGACATCGATCGGCTGGATCAGCTTGCCGGCCATCGCCTGGTCGTTGAAGGCGGCGTTGATCATGACGACGTCGTAGAGGCCGGGATTGGTCCGGATCTTGGTCAGCATCTCCTGCTCGGAGTTGAAGAAGTCGTTGACCACCTTGAAGCCGGTCGCCTTCTCGAAATTGGCGACCGCCCATGGCTCGTCGGCGCCATAGCCTTTCCAGTTGAGCACGTGCACTTCCTCGGCGGCTTGTGCTGCCAGCGTGAAGGCGGAAACGAAGACGGCGGTAGCCGTCAGAAAAGCGGTCAGTCTGGGCATGCGCATGTTCTTTTCCTCTCATTGTTTGCCCGATTGACGGGCTTGTTAAGTTGCAGTCGCTTTCGCCTGGCCAGGCGCGGTCGTTGCTTGATCGCCATGGCTCAGGAATTCCTGGATTTCTTCGCCGGTGGGCGCCGAGGACCCGCCATGGCGGGTGACGGAAAGAGCCGCCGCCGCATTGGCATAGCGGGCCGCCTCGCAGGACGACATGCCGCGCGCCAAGGCGCTGACGAAGGCCCCGATATGCGTGTCGCCCGCGCCGTTGGTGTCGACCGCCTCCACCTTGAACCCCGGCACCGTACGGGTGCCGCCGTCGGCCATGCGCACCAGGCAGCCATGCGCGCCGGCACGGATGACGACGCCTTCGGCTCTGGGGCAATGCTCGGTGAGCAACCGGATGGCGACGGTCTGGGCATCGCCGGCGCCGGCAATCTCCGCGGCCTCGTTGGTGTTGCAGCTCAGCCAGGTCGTGCGCGCCAGCACCCTGTCCAGGATCGGCCGCGGAATATCGGCGATCACCGGAGTCGGATCGAAGACGAAGGGAATGCCGGCAGGCAGCGCCTCGATCCAGTCGGTGAGCGCGTCGCGGCTGCCGGGATAGCTCAGCGTATAGCCCGACGTGAAAACCCAATCGCCCGGAACGGCTTGGACCGGCTTCATCATGTCGAGCGTCAACCGGCTCTCGGCGCCCGGCCAGGAGACGAATGTGCGTTCGGCGTCGCGGCTGATCATGGCGACGCAATTGCCGCTGTCCATGAAAGGCGACGGCGGCGTCAGCGTCTCGATGCCTTCAGCCGCGAAGGCGGCACGCAGGAAATCGCCGTCCGGCCCGGTGCCGAGTTGGCCGCCGAACACCACCTTCATGCCGGTGCGGCTTGCCGCGACCATCATGTTGAAGCCGCCGCCGGCGACCCGCGCATAGCTCGTCGCGGTTTTTTCCGTGCCCGGCGCCGGCAAGGCGTCGATGCGGTAGACATAGTCGACCACCGCGCTGCCGACATGGACGAGCCGTGCGCTCACGCCGCGTCCTCCTTGCCTGGACCGGTCTTGGCCGTCCGCGCCGCGACCAGATCCTCGGCCAGCGCGCGGACATCCGCGATGTCGATGCCATGCAGTTGGGCGATGCGATCCCGCGGCAGCTTCGACAGGCCGGAGCAGGCGCCGGCCATGCCGGCGGCAATCGCCCCGATCGTGTCGGTGTCGCCGCCGAGATTGGCCGCGATCACGGCGGCCCGCCATGCATCGCCCTGCGCGACCTCCAGCACCGCGAATGCCGCCGGCACAGATTCCTGGCTGGCGACGCCCGTGCCGATCAGGTCGACGATCAGCTTGATTGCTTCCTTCTCCGCCTTGCCCCGAACGAGCGCCTGCGCCCAGAAAATGCGCGCGGCGATATCACCGCCGGTGACCCAATGGCCGAGCGCAGCACCAAGTCTCGCGGCTGCGACCGCATGGCCGGAAGCGGCGCGCCAGTCGCCACCCGAGACACCGAGGCTGACAGCTGCGGCGACTGCCGCGGCCGAGGCAATGGCGATCGAGGTATTGTGCGTGGCCCGGCACGTTTCCGCGACTTTGGCGACCAGGGCATCGAGCGGCTCCGGCGGCATCATGATGCCGACCGGCGCGATGCGCATTGCCGCGCCATTGGTGTCGCCGCTGCGTCCAGCCTCCTCGGCCGGCACGCCGCTGTTGATGGCGTCGATGGCGCGCTTGGTCGACGGTCCGAGCAGGTCGTAGCTGCCGCGAGCCTTGACGTCGCGCTCCCAGTCGAGCAGCGCGTTGACCCAGCGCGCATGGTCGAAACGCTCGCCGGACTCGACCAGGATGCGGCCAAGCAGCAGCGCTTGCTCGGTGTCGTCGGTGATCGCGCCGGCCGGCAGTCCTTTCGACACCGGGTGGTCGGCGGCGGGCGCGACGAAATCCTCGACATGGCCGTAGACCTCTGCGATGCGGGCCGGCGACAGAAGCTGCGTCGGCATGCCCAGCGCATCGCCCAGCGCCCCGCCGATCAACGCGCCCATGGCCCGATCGATCAAGGCAGCGTCCGCCATGCTCAGAACTCCAGGTGAAGCGCGAAATGCGCCGGGTTGAGCAGGCTGGTGACGAATTCGATCGCGCGTCCGTCGGCGGCGCGCGTCAGGCGGCGCGTGCGCAGGAACGGCGTGCCGGGCGCGCAATCGAGGATCGCGGCGTCGGCGGCGCTCAGCATCTCGATATCGACCCACTCCTCGCCGTGGTCGGGCACCAGCCCTGCCCCGCGCAGCGTCTGGTGCAGCGTGCCTTCGCGCAGGCCGCGCAGGGGTATGTCCTCCAATTCGGGCGACAGCGGCAGGCGGCTGCGCTCGATCGAGATGGCGTGGCCGTCATTGGCATTGGTGCGGGCGCGGTCGACGGCAATGAAGGACGAGCTGTCCACGCCGAGCCTGGCCGCCAGTTCCGCGTCCTCGATGATCTCGAGCCGCAAGGTGCGGGTCTCGGCATTGGCGCCCGCATTGGCAAGCGCGCGCGACCAGCCGATCGCGTCATCGACCGGCATGCCGTCGAAGGTCACGAAGGAGCCGATGCCGACCTTGGTGGTGATGAGCCCCCGGCTGGAGAGTTCTTCCAACCCTTTGCGCACCGTGTTGCGGCTGACGGAGAAGCGCTGGACGAGCTCGCTTTCGCTCTGCAGGCGGTCGCCGAAGCCAAGCAGGCCGGAGCGTATCTCATGCTCCAGAACCGTCGCGATCTGCTCGGGCTTGCCCGTGCCGGGAGTAAGCTGCATCGCGCGACGGGCCATATCGATACCTGTTCAGTGAACCTGTATAATCCTGTTCATTAGCGTATCTGAAATGAAGCGTCAACGGGCTTCGGCCCGACTATCGGCTGACTGTCAAACATCGGCTGGTCGTCAAACGAAGAAGAATTCCTCGACGCGCTGCCTGGCCTGCCGCAGCACCGGCAGGATGTCGCGCTCCATCGCCTCGACCGAGAAACGCGCCGACTGCGTCGAGACGTTGATGGCCGCAACGGTGCGCCCGGCGCGATCGACGATCGGCACCGCGATCGAGCGCAGGCCAAGCTCCAGCTCCTCGTCGACGATGGCGAAGCCATCCGCCCTCGCCCTGTCGATGGCCTTGCCGAGTGCGGCGCGGCCGGTGATCGTCTTCGGCGTCCGCCGCTTGATGGCCGCCTCGGCAAGGAAGGTCTTCAACTCATCCGCCGACAGGCCGGAAAGCAGCACCCGCCCCATCGAAGTGCAGTAGGCCGGCAGCCGCGTGCCGACATCGAGCGCGACGCTCAGGATGCGCCGTCCAGGGATGCGCGCGACATAGACGACATCCTCGCCCGACAGCACTGCCGCATTGCAGGCTTCGTCGAATTTCCCCGCCACCTCGCGCATGATGGGCGCCGCGAAGGTCCAGAGCGAAGCGCCGCCAAGCCATGTCCGGGCGACGGTCAGCAAGCGCGGTGACAGCGAAAACAGCCGGCCGGATTGCGTCGCATAGCCCGTGGCTACCAATGTCAGCAGAAAGCGCCGGGCCCCCGCGCGGGTGAGACCCGCCTCCTCTGCCATCTCGGTCAGCGTCATGCCGGCCGGATGGCGCGCGAGGATTTCCATCACCGCCAGGCCGCGTTCCAGCGAACCGACATGGTCGCGTGAAATGGATTCCTCTTCCACGAACCCCTCCAGACCGGCGTTGACTCAATGCAAAGATTGGAGTTAAAAGTATCCCATATAAAACATATGTTCGCAATACGAACTTTTGCACTATGGAGCCTAGGGATGGTCAAGTTCCTGCCGCTGAAAGAGGCGGTCGCGGAAAACCTGCATGACGGCGACACCGTTGCTTTCGAGGGCTTCACGCATCTGATCCCGACCGCCGCCGCGCATGAGGCGATCCGCCAGGGCTTTCGCGAGCTGACGCTGATCCGCATGACGCCCGACCTGATCTACGACCAGATGATCGGCATGGGCATGGCGAAGAAGGTCGTCTTCTCCTATGTCGGCAATCCGGGCGTCGGCCTGCTCAGGCGCGCCCGCGACGCCATCGAGAACGGTTTCCCCCGATCGATCGAGGTCGAGGAGCACAGCCACGCCGGCATGGCCAATGCCTACGAGGCGGGCGCCGCCGGCCTGCCCTGCGCGGTGTTTCGCGGCTATCGCGGCGCCGGCCTCGCCGCGGTCAATCCCAACATCAAATCCGTGGCCTGCCCGTTCACCGGCGAAGTGCTTGCCGCCGTTCCGGCGATCCGGCCCGACGTCACCTTCATCCACGCGCAGAAGGCGGACCGGAAAGGCAACGTGCTGGTCGAGGGCATCATCGGCATCCAGAAGGAGGCCGTTCTTGCCGCAAGGCGCGCCGTGGTGACGGTCGAGGACGTGGTCGACAATTTCGACGACCTCCACCCCAACCTCACCGTGTTGCCGAACTGGACGATCGCGGCGATTTCGGTCGTGCCTGGCGGCTCGCACCCCTCTTACACGCATGGCTATTACGAGCGCGACAACGCCGCCTATCTGGAATGGGACGAGATCGCCGCCGACCGCGACCGCTTTCAGGCGTGGATCCGGAAGAACGTTATCGAGAGCAGCGCCGACGACTTTGCCGGCCGCGTCGAGCATCTGAGGAAAGCCGCATGAGCGACGCGAGGGATATGGGCTTCACCCCGAACGAGATGATGACGATCGCCGCCAGCCGCGCGCTGAAAAGCGACGATGTCTGCTTCGTCGGCATCGGCGCGCCGTCGGCCGCCTGCAACGTCGCGCGGCTGACGCATGCGCCCGACATCACGCTGATCTACGAGAGCGGCACCATCGGCACCGCGCCCGACGTGTTGCCGCTGTCGATCGGCGACGGCGAATTGTGCGAGACGGCGGTCACCACCGTCGCCGTGCCGGAGATGTTCCGCTACTGGCTGCAGGGCGGCCGCATCTCGATCGGCTTCCTGGGCGCCGCACAGCTCGACAAATTCGGCAACATAAACACCACCGTCATCGGCGACTATGCGCATCCCAAGACCCGCCTGCCCGGCGGCGGCGGCGCGCCGGAGATCGCCACCTCGTCGAGGCAGGTCTACATCACCATGGCACAGTCGAAGCGCGGCATGGTCGAGAAGATCGACTTCTTCACCTCCTTCGGCCATGGCGACGGCGGCGATCACCGCAAGCGCCTCGGTATCGACACGGCCGGCCCGACCTCGCTGATCACCGACCTCGCCATCTGGAAGCCCGACCCGGTGACCAAGGAATTTACGGTGGTGTCGCTGCATCCCGGCGTCACGCGTGAGCAGGTGCAGGAGACTTGTGGCTGGGTCGTAAAATTCGCGGAGGCCCTTGACGAGACGCCGGCGCCGACGGAACTCGAGCTGAAGACATTGCGCGACCTGCAGGCCCGCACCAAGGCGGCGCATCAAGGGACCGCCAAAGGGAAAGCTGCATAAATGACTGAGGCCTTCATCTGCGATTACATCCGCACGCCCATCGGCCGCTTCGGCGGTTCTCTGTCCTCCGTCCGCGCCGACGATCTCGGCGCGATTCCGTTGAAGGCGCTGGTCGAGCGCAATTCCAGCGTCGACTGGGCGGCCATCGATGACGTCGTCTATGGCTGCGCCAACCAGGCCGGCGAGGACAACCGCAACGTCGCGCGCATGGCGCTGCTGCTTGCCGGCCTGCCGCAGGACATTCCCGGCTCGACCGTCAACCGCTTGTGCGGTTCTGGCATGGATGCCGCCACCATCGCCGCGCGCGCCATCAAAGCAGGCGAGGCCGAGCTGATGATTGCCGGTGGCGTGGAATCGATGAGCCGCGCGCCCTTCGTCGTGCCGAAGGCCGACACCGCCTTCTCACGCAATGCCGAGATCTACGACACCACCATCGGCTGGCGCTTCGTCAACCCGCTGATGAAGAAGCAGTATGGCGTCGATTCCATGCCGGAGACCGGCGAGAATGTCGCCGAGGATTTTTCCGTCAGCCGGGCCGACCAGGACGCCTTCGCAGTGCGCAGCCAGGACAAGGCGGTGGCCGCGCAAGAAAGTGGCCGGCTGGCGAAGGAGATCACGCCGGTGGCCATCCCGCAGAGGAAAGGCGACGCGATCGTTGTCTCGAAGGACGAGCATCCCCGCGCCGGCACCACCATCGAGGCGCTGGCCAAACTGCCGACGCCGTTCCGCCAGGGCGGCACGGTGACCGCCGGCAATGCTTCGGGCGTCAATGACGGCGCGGCCGCCCTCATCATCGCATCCGAAGCAGCGGCGAAGAAGCATGGGCTGACGCCGATCGCCCGTATCCTCGGCGGCGCCGTCGCCGGCGTGGCGCCGCGCATCATGGGCATCGGCCCGGCGCCGGCCACCATGAAGCTTTGCGCCCGCCTCGGCCTGACGCCCGAACAATTCGACGTCATCGAATTGAACGAAGCCTTCGCCTCCCAGGGCATTGCCGTGCTCCGCCAACTCGGAATTTCCGAGAAGGCGGAGCATGTGAACCCCAATGGCGGCGCGATCGCGCTAGGTCATCCGCTCGGCATGTCCGGCGCGCGCATCACGGGGACTGCGGCGCTCGAACTGCGCGAGCGCGGCGGCAAGCTGGCTTTGGCCACCATGTGCATCGGCGTCGGCCAGGGCATCGCCATCGCGCTAGAGCGGGTTTGACCGCTCAAGCATATCAATAGGGCAAGCCGACGTAGTTTTCGGCGAGAGCGGTCGACGCCGCTTTCGAATGCACGAGATAATCGAGCTCGGCTTCCTGGATGCGTTGGCCGAACTCGCCCGTCTCCGGAAAACGGTGCAGCATCGTCGTCATCCACCAGGAAAAGCGCACCGCTTTCCACACGCGCGCCAGCGCCTTGGACGAATAAGCGTCGAGCCCAGCCTCTGATTTCCCGTTATAGAATTCACGAAGTCCGGCAAACAGATAGCGCACGTCGCTGGCAGCGAGGTTGAGGCCCTTCGCGCCAGTCGGCGGCACGATATGGGCGGCGTCGCCGACCAGGAACAGCCGGCCGAAGCGCATCGGCTCGGCAACGAAGGAGCGCAGCGGCGCGATCGACTTCTCGAAGGATGGCCCGGTGGTGACGGCGGCCGCTATCTGCGGCGGCAGGCGCCCGCGCAACTCGTCCCAGAAGCGGCTGTCCGACCAGGCCTCGACGCGTTCGTCGGCCGGAACCTGCACATAGTAGCGGCTGCGCTGCGGCGAGCGCATCGAGCAGAGCGCGAAGCCGCGCTCGTGATTGGCATAGACCAGCTCATGGTCGGCCGGCGGCACTTCGGCAAGCACGCCCAGCCATCCAAACGGATAGTGCCGCTCGAACGTCTTCAACGCGCTTTCCGGCACCGAGCGGCGGCTGACGCCGTGGTAGCCGTCGCAACCGGCGATGAAGTCGCAATCGATGCGATGCGTGAGCCCGTCCTTGTCGTAGGTGACGAAGGGCGACGCGCCGCCGAAATCATGCAGCGCGACATTCGACGTTTCGAAGACGGTCGGGAGACCCGCTGCTTCGCGCTTCTGCATCAGATCCAGCGTCACCTCGGTCTGGCCGTAGACGGTGACATGCTTGCCGCCGGTGAGCGCCGTCATGTCGATGCGATGCGCGCGGCCGTCGAAGGCGAGCGAGATGCCTTCATGCGGCAGGCCCTGGGCATGCAGCCTGTCCGCCGCGCCCGCTTCGCCGAGAAGGTCGACCGTGCCCTGCTCCAGCACGCCCGCCCGTACCCGGCCGAGCACATGTTCCCGGCTCGACCGTTCGAGGATGATCGTCTCGACGCCAATGGTGGCGAGCAACTGGCCGAGCAGCAGACCGGACGGTCCGGACCCAATGATAGCGACCTTCGTGCGCATCAGATCCCTTTACACATGTCGTTCTCCCAAAACCGCTGCGCACTTTTGGGCGACATGCGTTAGCGCCCGAGGCTCTCGATCTGCGCGGCCAACTCGGCGGCAAGCCTGAGCGCGGCCGCGGTCGCCACGACCATTTGTGGCAGGAGGAGCCATTCCAGCGTCCAGGCCGCGCCCGAACGCTCCTGCTCATGCACCAGCGCGTTGTGCATGCCGGAGAGCTGGACGGCATTGAAGCGCGCCAGCGCCACCAGGGCTTCCGCCTTCACCGGATTCTGCTTGTGCGGCATCGCCGACGAGCCGCCGCCACCGGACAGTCTGATGTCGGAGCCCGCCTGCGCCATCAGCGCAACGTCTTGCCCGAACTTGCCGAGGCTGCCGGTCACCAGCGACAGCCAGCCGGCGAGCTCGGCGAGCGCGTCGCGCTGGCTATGCCATTGCGGCGCATCGCCAAGACCGAGTTTCGCGGCAAGAGCGGCGCGCACGGTGGCGGCCTTGTCGCCGAGCTTTTCCAGCGTTCCCGCTGCACCGCCGAACTGCAGCACCAGCAGCCGGCCGGAGAGCTCTTTCAAGCGTTCCTGGTGACGTTCGAGTGGCGCCCGCCACGAAACGATCCGATCGCGTACTGTTATTGGAATTGCCGGCTGCATGCGCGTCATCGCCATGAGTTCACGGTTTCCAAACTCCAGCTCAAGACCGGCGAGGCGAACGACGTTCTCGCCAAGCAACAGGCCGATATGGTCGACGACCTGCCGCAGGCGCAGCACCAGCGACGTATCGATCACATCCTGGCTGGTGGCGCCGAAATGCACATATGCATCGTGCGGCGCGCCGACAGCGGCTTTAACCTGGCGCACCAGTTCCGGAACCACGACGCCATCCATGGCGACGCCGGCGCGCAGCTTCGCCGTGTCCGGCCGGAACGCCGCCAGCGCCCTGACGATCGCCGCCGCCGCGTCGCTGGGGATCGCGCCGTGCTCGGCTTCCGCCTCGGTCACCGCCCGCTCGAAATCGAGCATGGCGCCTATGTCGGCTTCGACGGAAAAATGCTTGGCCGCCTCCTCGTCGCCGAGCAGGCCGGAAAGCAGCGGGTGATCGAAGGGCGAAACGGTCATGGCCGCCACGGTCAGCTGTCGAAGAAGACCGTCTCCTTTTCGCCCTGCAGATGAATGTCGAAGACGTAAGTGTCGCCCTGGCGTTCGGCGATCAGCGTCGCCACGCGCAGGCGATGCTCGATGCGCGCAAGGATCGGGTCCTCGGCATTGGCCTTCTCCTCGTCGGAGAAGTAGAGCCTGGTGTTCAAGCCGATATTGATGCCGCGCGCCACGATCCACAGCGTGATATGCGGCGCCATCAGCCGCCCGTCGCGGAACGGCACCCGGCCCGGCTTGATCGTTTTGAACAGGCAGACGCCCGTTTCCATGTCGGTCGGCTGCCGGCCCCATCCCTGGAAGTTCGGATCGGCGGCGCCGCGCAATTCCGTCGGCGAATTGTAGAGGCCTTCGGCATCCGCCTGCCAGATCTCGACCAGCGCATCCTTCAGCGGCGTGCCGGTGCCGTCGAGCACGCGGATGCGGAGTTCGATGCGCTCGCCCCTGGTCTCGCCATTGACCATGGTCGAACCGAGATCGCTCGCATAGACGCCGCCGATGCCGCAGAAATTGGGCGTCAGCCCGATATGCACATAGGGTCCGGCGGTCTGCGAAGGGCTCTCCTTCAGCCGGTCGAGCGACTGCGCCATCAATTGCCCTCCGGCCGGTTCTCGAACAGCGTCGAGCGGCGCCCGCGCAGCACGATGTCGAACTTGTAGGCGAGCGCGTCCATCGGGATGGTAGAGCTCATGTCGAGCGCGGCGATCAGCGCTTCGATCGCGGCCTTGTTGGAAATGCCCCCGACGATCGGACAACGCCAGATCAGCGGATCGCCCTCGAAATACATCTGCGTGATCAGTCGCTGCGCGAAGCCGTGGCCGAACACCGAAAAATGGATATGCGCCGGCCGCCAGTCGTTCGGCCCGTTCGGCCAGGGATACGGCCCGGGCCTGACGGTGCGAAAGGCGTAGCCGCCATCCTCGCCGGTGATCGCGCGGCCGCAGCCGCCGAAATTCGGATCGAGGGGTGCCAGATAGCCGTCCTTCTTGTGACGGTAGCGGCCGCCGGCATTGGCCTGCCAGAATTCGAGCAGCACGCCGGGCACACCCTTGCCGCGCTCGTCGAGCACGCGTCCATGGACGATGATGCGCTCGCCGATGGCGCTCTCGCCGCGCTTGGCGAAATTATGGATCAGGTCGTTGTCGAGCTCGCCCAGCATCGCGTGCCCGAACACCGGGCCGGTCAATTCCGACAGCGTGTTGTCGAACGACAAAAGCGCTTTCTGCGGCGAGCGCAGCACCGAGCTCTTGTAGTTCGGCGTGAACGCCGGCGGATGCCACCGGCGGTCGCGCTGGAAGAAGGCACCGGTTTCCGGCGCGCGGTTGGAGCCGGGCTCAGCCATGGGCGGCTCCGTCCATCTGCGCGAACACCTGCTTGGCGATCTTGAAGGCGCGGTTGGCGGCCGGCACGCCGGCATAGATCGCGACATGCAGGAAGGCCTCGCAGATGTCGTCGCGCGATGCGCCCGTATTGGCGGTGGCGCGCACATGCATGGCCACTTCCTCGTCATGGCCGAGCGCCGCAAGCAGCGCCAGCGTCACGATCGAGCGCTCGCGCTTCGACCAGCCGGGCCGCGCCCACACCGTTCCCCAGGCGGCTTCGGTGATCAACTGCTGGAACGGCCGGTCGAAATCGGTCGCGGCGTCCTCGGCGCGGTCGACATGCGGATCGCCGAGCACGGCGCGGCGGACCTCGAGACCGGTCCGGTAGCGGTTCTTCGTGACATCATCCATGAGCAGACTTTCCCCCAGGCAACGAGGCGACGAAATCGCGGATCAACGTGACGAGCGCTTCGGGCTGCTCGATGCACGGGATATGCGCGGCATTGCGGATCACTTCGAAACGCGCGCCGGGGATCAGTCCGGCCAGCGAGCGGACAAGATCCGGCGGCGTCGAACCGTCCTGGTCGCCGACTATGCAAAGCGTCGGCACCGCAATGCGTCGCGCGCTGTCGGTGAAATCGGCATCGCGGACTGCCATGCAGGTACCGATGTAACCAGGCAGAGCCTGCCTGGTGAGCATGTTGCAGCAGCCGGCCAGGTCCGCCGAACGCCTGGCATGGAACTCCGGCGTGAACCACACTTTCATGATGCCTTCGGCGATCGCCTCGATGCCGTCGCGCTCGACGGTCGCGATGCGCGTGTTCCAGCTTTCGGCGGTGCCGATCTTATGTGCCGTGTCGCTGAGGATCAGCGCCTCTACGCATTTGGGGTGGCGGGTATAGAGCCGCTGCGCAATCATGCCGCCGACGGACAGGCCGAGGAGCACGACCTTGTCGAAGCCGAAATGGTCGATGAGCGCGACCAGATCGTCAACATGGTCGTCGATAGAGCGTACGCCGCCGCCGATATCCGACAGCCCATGGCCGCGCTTGTCGTAGACGAGCATCGGCATTTCGCCGGTCAGTTCCGCAACGACGTCGTCCCAGATGCGGAAGTCGGTGCCCAGCGAATTGATGAAGATGATCGGACGCGACGTGCCGGCTGCCTCGATATGGCGGTAATGCAGCGCGACGCCGCCTATGCTGACGAATGGCACGATTTCTATCCTCCAAATCCACATTGCACGAGCGGTTTGGTTCGGTAAAATGATATTTTGCGGCGTTTCATTAACTCTGAGGTTATCGAACCATGGCCGAAAGCCGGATCCGCTTCCGCCACCTGCAGGCGTTTCTCGAAGTCGCGCGGCAAGGCAGCGTGGCGCGCGCGGCCGACTTCCTGAATGTCAGCGCGCCGGCCGTAACCAAGACCTTGCGCGAACTGGAAGAAGCACTCGGCGTCGCGGTGGTCGAGCGCGACGGGCGCGGTATCCGCGTCACGCGTCTCGGCGAGATCTTCCTCGGACACGCCGGTTCGGCGATATCGGCGCTGAAGCGCGGCGTCGATTCCGTGCGCCAGGACGGCGCCCTCAATCGCGACCCGATCCGCATCGGCGCGCTGCCGACCGTTTCGGCGCGCGTCATGCCGCTCGCCATGAGCCTGTTCCTCGAGGAAAACACCGGGGCCGCGCTCAAGATCGTCACCGGCGAAAATGCGGTGCTGCTCGAACAACTGCGCATCGGCGCGCTCGACCTGGTCGTCGGCCGCCTCGCGGCGCCGGAGCACATGACCGGCTTCTTCTTCGAGCATCTCTATTCGGAGCAGGTGTTGTTCGTGGTGCGCGCCGGGCATCCCCTGGCCGAGCCGGACGCCGACGTCTTCGCCCGGCTCGACGAGTTTCCCGTCCTGATGCCGACGCGGGAATCCGTCATCCGGCCTTTCGTCGACCGGCTCTTCATCACCAATGGCATGACCGCGCCGGCCACGGAAATCGAAACGGTTTCCGATTCCTTCGGCCGCTCCTTCATGCGCCAGAGCAATGCGGTATGGATTATCTCGGCCGGCGTCGTCGCCAACGAGATCGCCAGCGGCGCCTTCGTCGCCTTGCCGGTGGATACGGCGGAGACCAAGGGACCGGTGGGCTTGACCATGCGCACCGACACCGCACCCTCGCCCGCCTTCACCATCCTGTTGCAGACGATCCGCGAGGCAGCACGGCACCACGCTTGACGATCGGCGTATCGGCTCGAGTTCCACTAACCCAGAGGTTAATGAAACACCGTAAAATATCATTTTACCGAACCAAACCGCTAGTGCAATGTGGCATCGGAGGATCGAAAGCCGTGCCGTCCGCAGCAAACGGAAGACCCGTTTGCCGTCGTGTCGAACGGCAACTGAGGGAGGAGCAGATGTCTCATAGTATCGGCAGCAAACCCGCTCTGTCGGGCATTTCACGGCGCCAGTTCATCGCCACTTCGGTGGCCGGCGGCGCGGCGCTGGCATTCGGCCGCGGCAGGGCCTTCGCGCAAGCCGCCGACACGCTCAAGGTCGGCTTCGTCAGCCCGCGCACCGGCCCGCTCGCCGGCTTCGGCGAGACCGACGGCTACGTGCTCGATCTCGCCCGCAAGGCCCTGGCCAACGGCATCGAGCTTGGCGGCAAGAAATACAGCGTCGAGATTGTCGACCAGGACACCCAGTCGGATCCGTCCCGCGCCGGTCAGCTCGCCAAGGACCTGATCAACAACCAGGCCATCGACCTAATGCTCGCCGTCTCCACGCCGGAGGTGATCAATCCGGTGGCGGACGCCTGCGAGGCGGCCGGCGTGCCTTGCCTCTCCACCGTCATGCCCTGGGAGGCCTGGTATTTCGGCCGCGGCGCCAAGCCGGGCCAGCCCTCGCCGTTCAAATGGACCTATCATTTCGGCTTCGGCGTCGAGGAGTTCTTCAAGGCCTATATCTCGCAGTGGAACCTGATCGAGACCAACAAGAAGGTCGGCGTCATGTATCCCAACGACGCCGACGGCAACGCCATCCGCGCCCATCTGGCGCCATTGCTCGCCAAGCAGGGTTTCACCATCGTCGATCCCGGCGCCTACGAGACCGGCACCACGGACTATTCCTCGCAGATCGCGCTGTTCAAGCAGGAAGGCGTCGAGATCTTCAACTCCTTCCCGATCCCGCCCGACTTCGCCGCCTTCTGGCGCCAGGCCGCGCAGCAAGGCCTGACAAGGCAGATCAAGATCGCCCAGGTCGCCAAGACCGGCCTGTTCCCATCGGATATCGAGGCGCTCGGCGACCTCGGCATGAAGATTTCGAGCGCCGCCTATTGGCACAAGGCGTTCCCCTACAAGTCGCCGCTGACCGGGGTCTCCGGCACGGAGCTTGCGGACGGCTACGAGGCGGCAAGCGGCAAGCAATGGACGCAGCAGCTCGGCGCCTCGATGTCGCTGCTCGATGCCGGCTTCGAAGCCCTGAAGGCAAGCGCCAACGCCAAGGACAAGGCTGCAGTTGCCAAGGCGCTGAGCACGCTGAAGACCGAGACGATGATTGGCAAGGTCGACTTCACCAGCGGCCCGGTCGCCAACGTCTCGCCCGGCCCGATCATCGGCACGCAGTGGGTCGCCGCCAAGGAAGGCTCGAAATTCCCGCTGGACTATGTCGTGACCGAGAACGCCACCGACCCGAAAGTGCCGGTCGGGGCCAAGCTCCAGCCCTATAACGGTTGATCTTTCGAGGGACCGCATCGTGAACGCCATGCCCAACGGTGCGATCCTCAGCGCCGCCGGCATCCACAAGCGCTTCGGCGCGCTTGTGGTGCTGGACGACATCGACTTCGCCATGGGTGCCGAAGAGGCGGTCGGCATCGTCGGCCCGAACGGCGCCGGCAAGACGACGCTGCTCAGCGTGCTCTCCGGCGCCTATCCGCCAAGTGCGGGAACGATTGCCTTCAAGGGCGATGACGTGACCGCGTTGCCGGCAACGCGGCGATGCCGGCTGGGTCTGGTTCGCACCCATCAGGTGCCGAAACCCTTCGGCGGCATGACCGCTTTCGAGAATGTCTTCGTCGCCGCCTCGCACGGCGCCGGGCTCGGCCGCGACGAGGCCTATGAGGAAGCGCTCGGCTCGCTGAAGCTGTGCGGCATGCTTGGCGTCGCCAACCGGCGCGCCGAGACGCTCGGCCTGCTCGACCGCAAACGGCTGGAGCTGGCGCGCGCGCTCGCCGCAAAACCGAGCCTGCTTCTGCTGGATGAGATCGGCGGCGGCCTGACCGACGGCGAGGCAGGTGAACTCGTCGAGACCATCCGCGAATTGCGCCGCCGCAGAATAGGCATCGTCTGGATCGAGCACATCGTCCACATCCTTTTGCAGGTGGCCGAGCGTCTGATCTGCATGGATGCCGGAAAGATCATCGCCGACGGCGAGCCGCAGGCGGTGATGGCCGACCCGCATGTGATCAGCGCCTATCTCGGCGGAGGCCCGAAATGAGCCTGCTATCGGTCGAGGATCTGGTTGTCCGCCACGGCCTGCTGCAGGCGGTGCGCGGCGTCAGCTTCAGCGTCGAACGCGGCGAGACGCTGGCGCTGGTCGGCGCCAACGGCGCAGGCAAGACGACCTTGCTTCGCGCAATCGCGGGCGCGCACCAGGCAGCCTCGGGCCGAGTGGTCTTCGACGGCGCCGACCTTTCCGGCGTGCCTTCGCATGAACGTGTCCGCAAGGGCGTAGCCCTGGTGCCGGAAGGCCGGCGGCTCTTCGTGCAGATGACGGTCGAGGAGAACCTCCTGCTTGGCCGCAGCGCCGGTCGTCCCGGCGAGTGGAGCGTCGAGCGCGTGCTCGAAACCTTCCCCAACCTCAAGCCGCGCCGCCACGCCAAGGCCGGACATCTTTCGGGCGGCGAGCAGCAGGCGACCGCGATCGGCCGCGCGCTGATGAGCAACCCCGACCTGCTCCTGCTCGACGAAGTCTCGCTCGGCCTGTCGCCGCTGGTCGTCGATCGCGTCTATGCTTCGCTGCACGGTCTGATCAGCTCCGGCACGACGATCGTCCTCGTGGAACAGGACCTCAATCGCGCGCTCTCCGTGTCCAACAAGGTCATCTGCATGCTGGAGGGCAGGATCGCGCTTGCCGGCGACAGCAAGACCGTCTCGCGCGACGAGGTGACAAAAGCCTATTTCGGCCTGCACCGGAAAGGCGCCGGAGGCGTGCCGGCATGATGAACCAGATCGTCCAGGGCATCCTGCTCGGCGGCTATTACGCGCTGATCGCCTGCGGCCTGTCCTTCATGTTCTCGGTGATGCGCATCATCAACCTTGCGCATGGCAGCCTCGCCGTGCTGTCGGCTTTCGCGCTATGGCTGCTCGCCTCGCGCTTCCACATCCCGCCCTTCTACGGCCTCGCCATTGTGTTGCCGCTGATGGCTGCGATCGGCTGGGCATTGCAGCGCTTCCTGCTCGAGCGCAGCGCGCGTGGCGGCGCGTTGCTGCCGATCCTCACCACCTTCGGCCTCGCGATCGTCATCGACAATGTGCTGTTCGAGCAGTTCGGCGCCGACACGCGCTCGCTGGCGCCCTTCATCGGCAGCCTGTCCTATGATTCCTGGGAATGGCCGGGCAGCATCTATGTCGGCAAGCTGGCGGTGATCATCTTCGTCGCCGCCGTCGTCCTGCTTGGCGGGCTGCAGCTGTTCCTCACCCGAACCGGGCTCGGCCGTTCGATCCGTGCAACTTCGGAAGACCCCGACACCGCTGGCCTTGTCGGTGTCGACGCACGCCGCGCCAACGCCATCGCCGCGGCGATCGCCATGGTCACGGTCGGTCTCGCCGGCGCCTTCCTCGGCATGCGCGCCACCTTCGACCCCTATGCCGGCGCCACGCAACTTCTGTTCGCCTTCGAGGCGGCCGTCATCGGCAGCGCCGGCTCGCTCTGGGGCACGCTGATCGGCGGCATCGTGCTGGCGCTCGCCCAGACGCTCGGCGCCACGATACATCCGCAAGGTTTTCTCATCGGCGGCCATGTCGCCTTCCTGATCGTTCTGTTCATCCGCCTCTATACCTCCGGCCTCGGCCTGCGCGGGTTGCTGCGCATCTCCACGGGGAAGGCGTCATGAGCGCCACCTCCCCCGTCATCGAGCGCGGCACCGCCGCCTCGCGCATCGCAGGCATCGGCGTCGTTGCCATCATCCTGCTTTTAGCCATCGCGCCGCAGTTCCTTTCAGCAGGCGCCGTCGACCGCATGACGGCGCTGTTCATCTATGTGATGCTCGCCGCGATGTGGAACGCACTTGCAGGCTTCGGCGGACTGGTCTCGGTCGGCCAGCAGGTGTTCTTCGGCCTCGGCGCCTATTTCGCCATCCGGCTCGCCAATGCCGGGCTCAACCCGTTCGTCTCGCTGTTCGTCTCGGCGGTCATCGTCGGCGCCGTTTCCTGGCCGATTTCGCTGTTCATGCTGCGCCTAAGGAACGGCGAATTCGCCATCGGCATGTGGGTGATCGCGGCGCTCACCCACCTCCTTGTCAATCTGGATCGGCTGATCCAGGGCGAGACCGGCACGTCGCTGATCTCGCTCAACGTCTACGATGCTTCGACACGCAGGCTGACGATCTACTGGCTGGCGCTGGCCTCAATGACCGCGCTGCTTGCCATCCTGTTTGGCCTGCTGCGCGGCAGCACCGGCGCCGCCATCCGCGCCATCCGCGACAATGAGGATGCGGCGGCCTCCGTCGGCGTGCGCGTCACCGGCACCAAGCGGCTGCTCTTCGTGCTTGCCGCCTTCGGCATCGGTGTCGCCGGCGCGCTGTGGCTGGCGACCTCGATCACCTTCCAGCCAAAAACCTATTTCAGCGTGCAGTGGACCGCCTACATGATCTTCATGGTGCTGGTCGGCGGTATCGGCACCTTCGAAGGCGCCATCCTCGGCGCGCTGCTGTTCTTCCTCATCGAAACCTGGTTCGGCGGCACCGGCGTCTGGTACCTGATCGGGCTCGGCGCCACGGCGCTGGTCTTCTCGCTGTTTTTACCGCGCGGTTTCTGGGGCACGCTGGAAGAACGCTTCGGCTGGCGACTGCTGTCCGTCGGCTACCGCGTCAGGCTTCCCGTCGGCGCATCAAATCCGACCGGCGAGATTGCTTCGCCGCTACAGACCACCAATTCTCGGGAGAAGGCATGAGCATCCTGTTCGGCAAAACGATCCTCATTACCGGCGTCGCTTCGGGCATCGGCGCGCGCACCGCGGAGTTGGCGGGCCAGCTCGGCGCCGACGTGATCGGCGTCGATTTGCGCGAGCCGGCTGAACATCAAGGCATCTTCGTCAAGGCCGACATCTCGTCCAAGGCCGGTGTCGACGATCTCGTCGCGCGGCTGCCGCAGCGCCTCGACGCTCTCTGCAACGTCGCCGGCCTCTCCGGCAACACCGGTGCGGCGCCGACGCTCGCCGTCAACTTCTACGGCCTGCGCGCGCTTTCCGAGGCGCTGGCGCCAAGGCTTCGCGAAGGTGGCGCCATCGTCAACGTCGCCTCGATCGCCGGCTTCGGCTGGCGCGCCAATCTGAACCGCGCCGCCTCGATGGTCGGCATCGATGGCTTTCCCGACGTCGCCAAGGTGATCGCCGACCATTCGTTGAAGAACGAGGAAGGCTATCCGGTGTCGAAGGAACTGCTGCTTTTGTGGACCTTCCGCGCCGCGCATCAGGAGCTGTTCAAGAGCCGTGGCATCCGCGTCAATGCGGTCAGCCCAGGCCCGGTCGAGACGCCGATCCTCAAACAATTCCGCTCCGTGCTTGGCGATGCCCGCGTCGACAGCGATATCGCCCGGGTCGGTCGCGCCGGCACATCGGGCGACATTGCGCCGGTGGTGCTGTTCCTGTGCTCGGACGGCGCGCGTTGGATCAACGGGGCCAACGTGCCCGTCGACGGCGGCCTCGAAGCATCTATAAACGCCGAAGTGCTCGGCTTCTGAGACAATCTGCAACGCTCGATCGCGAGCGAGGGAGTGACCATGGACATCGGACTTCTGATCGACGGCGACGAGCGGGCAGCGACCGGCAAAGCCTCCTACGAACGCCTTGACCCGTTCACCGGCAAGCTCGCGACGCGCGCCGCCGCCGCAAGCATCGCCGACGCCAAGGCGGCCGCAGACGCCGCGGCAGCTGCCTTCGATACCTGGTCGAAGACCGGCCCCGGCGAACGCCGGGCGCTGCTTTCCAAGGCAGCCGATGTCATGGCTTCAAAAGTCGGCGAGTTCACCAAGCTGATGATGGAAGAGACCGGCGCCACCGGCCCCTGGGCAGGCTTCAACGTCATGCTGGCGTCGAACATGCTGCGCGAGGCGGCTGCGATGACCACGCAGATTTCCGGCGAGGTCATTCCGTCCGATAAGCCCGGCACGCTCGCCATGGCGATCCGCCAGCCCGCCGGCGTCTGCCTCGGCATCGCGCCGTGGAACGCGCCGGTCATCCTCGGCACGCGCGCGCTCGCCATGCCTCTGGCCTGCGGCAACACGGTGGTGTTGAAGGCCTCCGAAATGTGCCCCGGCACGCATCGCCTGATCGGCCAGGTGCTGGTCGAGGCCGGCCTGCCCAAGGGCGTGGTCAATGTCGTCACCAACGACCCGAAGGACGCGGCGGCAATCGTCGAGGCGCTGATCGCGCATCCGGCCGTGAAGCGCATCAACTTCACCGGCTCGACCAAGGTCGGCCGCATCATCGCCGAGCTCTCCGGACGGCACCTCAAGCCCGCGCTGCTCGAGCTCGGCGGCAAGGCCCCGCTCGTCGTGCTGGACGACGCCGACATCGACGCGGCGGTCAATGCCGCGACTTTCGGCGCCTTCATGCATCAGGGGCAGATCTGCATGTCGACCGAGCGTCTCATCGTCGACGAAAAGATCGCCGACGAATTCGTCGCCAAGCTCGCCGCGCGTGCCTCGAAACTTCCGGCCGGCGACCCGCGCGGTCATGTCGTGCTGGGCTCGCTGATCAGCAGCCAAGCGGCGGACAAGATGGAAGAGCTGATCGCCGACGCGACCGCCAAGGGCGCAAAGCTTGCGGCCGGCGGCAAGCGTGCCGGCACGGTCGTGGAAGCCACGCTCCTCGATCACGTGACGCCTGCGATGCGCGTCTATTCCGAAGAGTCCTTCGGGCCGGTGAAACCGGTCATTCGCGTGAAAGGCGAGGACGAGGCGGTACGCGTTGCCAACGACACCGAATACGGCCTGTCGTCCGCCGTCTTCAGCCGCGACATCCGTCGCGCCATGGCCATTGCCGCACGCATCCAGGCCGGCATCTGCCACATCAACGGCCCGACCGTCGGCGACGAGGCGCAGATGCCCTTCGGCGGCGTCAAGGGCTCGGGCTACGGCCGCTTCGGCGGCAAGGCCTCGATCGCCGAATTCACCGATCTGCGCTGGGTGACGATCGAGGATCCGGGACAGCACTACCCATTCTGAGGGGAGCCCTCCCTTCGGACCATCGCCAAGCAGTTGGAAAAAAGCTCGCCGTTCTGGCATTACCATCCGTCCGAGAGCCACTCAGACGGATAACAATGACCTCCAAACGTAACGTCCTTTTCATCATGTGCGACCAGCTGCGGTTCGATTATCTGGGCTGCGCCGGACATGCCAGCCTGAAGACGCCGAACATCGACCGGCTCGCCGGCCGCGGCGTGCGCTTCACCAATGCCTATGTGCAGTCGACGGTATGCGGCCCCTCGCGCATGAGCGCCTATACCGGCCGTTATGTCCGCTCGCACGGCTCGACGCATAATGGCGTGCCGCTCAGGGTCGGCGAGCCGACGCTGGGCGATCAT
Organism: Mesorhizobium humile; assembly: GCF_033977215.1. NCBI lineage: Bacteria > Pseudomonadati > Pseudomonadota > Alphaproteobacteria > Hyphomicrobiales > Phyllobacteriaceae > Mesorhizobium > Mesorhizobium humile. The sequence goes on along the minus strand of NZ_JAVIIV010000007.1, from coordinate 158,740 downwards.
CTGCGCGAGGTTGGCGTGCGCACCGCGCTCATCGGCAAAACGCATATGAGAGCCGACGAGGAAGGCATGGAGCGGCTCGGCATCGCCAAGGACTCCATCATCGGTGTGCGCGTCGCCGAATGCGGCTTCGAGCCGTTCGAGCGCGATGACGGCCTGCATCCCTCGACCAGCTACGACCCCGATCCGGTCTACGACACCTATCTGCGCGAGCACGGCTTCGACGCCGAAAATCCCTGGGAGCATTGGGCGAATTCCGGCGAGGGCGACAATGGCGAGAACTTCAACGGCTGGCTGCTCGTCCATGCCGACAAGGCGGCGCGCATCCCGGAGGAACATTCGGAGACACCCTACATGACGCGCCGCGCCATGCGCTTCATCGAGGACGCCGAGGCCAAGGGCGAGCCTTGGTGCGCGCATCTTTCCTACATCAAGCCGCACTGGCCCTATATCGTGCCGGCGCCCTATCACGACCTATACGACAAGGCCGACATCCAGTCGCCAATCCGCAGCGAGGCGGAGCGCGCCTCGCCCAATCCGGTTTTCGAGGCCTTCCAGCAGGAGCGCTATTCCAGGAATTTCTCGCGCGACGAGGTCCGCGAGACCGTCATCCCCTGCTACATGGGCCTCATCAAGCAGATCGACGACCAGCTCGGCCATTTGTTCGGCTTCATGGAGAAACGCGGCCTGTTCGAGAACACCTTGATCGTCTTCACCTCGGACCATGGCGACTATCTCGGCGACCACTGGCTCGGCGAGAAATATCTGTTCCACGACGTGGCAGTGAAGGTGCCGATGATTATCTACGATCCGCGCCCCGAAGCCGACGCGATGCGCGGAACCACCTCCGACGCGCTGGTCGAGATGATCGACCTTGCGCCGACCTTCCTTGACTATTTCGGCGGCAAGGCCAAGCCGCATATCCTCGAAGGGCGATCGCTGCTGCCGCTCACGTCGGGCGAACGCAAAAGCCTGCGCGACTATGCCGTCAGCGAGTATGACTACAGCGGCGATGCCGCGCGGCTGAAGCTCGCCATGCCGGTCTCGGACTGCAAGCTCTACATGATCACCGACGGCCGCTTCAAACTCGTCCATGGCGAAGGCGTGGAGCCGATGTTCTTCGATATCGAGAACGATCCGGGCGAGTTGCGCGACCTCGGCCGCGACCCGGCGTCGGCCGCCGATATCGAAAGGCTGAGGAAAGCGCTGATGCGCTGGCTGGCGCTGCCCAACAACCGCATCACCGTACCCGACGAATGGCTGACCGAGATCGACGACAAGATCGCGCATTTCGATCCGATCGTCGGCTCCGGCGTGCTCATCGGCTACTGGGACGAGGCCGAGCTTGCCGAGCAGCAGGAGGCGCGCCGCCAATGGCTGGCGCGCCGGCAGGGCAAGTAAGGATTGTCCCACGCAATTCCGGCCGGAAAACCGCTGCGCACTTTTCCTGGAATTGCTTCAGCCGAGCGTCAGCCCGGCCTTCCTCGCTTCCTCACGCAGGAACGGCAGGCCGACCTCGATCACGTCGCGCGGATCTTCGGCCACGGGGCGCCATACGGCCAGCCCACCGGCGATGTCGACATCGACATGATTCATGCTTTCGAGCGTGATCGCGCCCTGATAGCCGATGTCGGCGATCGCCTTCATGCAGGCCGCCCAGTTGAGCATGCCGCGCCCGGGCACGCCGCGATTGGCTTCCGAGACATGCACATAGCCGAGATAAGGCGCCGCCGCCTCGAAGCCGGAAGCAAAGCTCTCCTCCTCGATATGCATGTGGTAGGTGTCGAGATGGATGAAGATGTTATCGGCGCCCACCCGTTCGATGATGCGCGCCGCGTCGATGCCGCGGTTGATCAGATGCGTCTCGTAGCGGTTGCAGGGCTCGATGCCGAGCTTGAGGCTGCGTGACTTCGCCGATTTCGCTGCCCTTTCGAGGAAGCGGCACATGCCGTCGATCTCGCGCCGCGTCGGCGCCCGGCCGGTGGTCTTGCCGATCGTGCCGTAGGTGACGCCGCCAAGCGCCTCGGCGCCCACCTCGTTGCAGACCTTGAAGGCCGGCTGCAGGAAATCCAGCGCCTCGTCCGGCCGCTCGACCACGTCGAGCGCGCGTGGCAGGCCGAGCGAGGGGATGAGCTGGACGCCATAATGGTTGGCGAAGCCCCGCGTGCGCTTGGTGTCGATCTCCTCGGGCCTGAGCAGCGGGATCTCCATCAGCCCGATGCCGAGCTCCTTCAGCCGGTCCATCTGCGGCTCGATGCGGGCGAGGTCCCAGACCGGAGCGATGGCGAAAGTATGCAGTCCGAAGGTGTTCATGTCAGCCTCGTTGCTCATGCGCCGCCGCTGCGGCAATGTCGCCGCCGCCGACGATGCGGCTGACGACTTCGTTCATGTTGGTGTTGGCGGTTACGAGATCGGCATCCGCCCTGCCGTGCCGCAGCACGACGATGCGGTCGGTGACCGACAGCACGTCGTTCAGCCGGTGCGAGATCAGGATGACGGCGATGCCTTCCGAGCGCAGCCGCCGGATGAGGTCGAGCACGCTCTGCACCTCGCGCACGGCGAGTGCCGCGGTCGGCTCGTCCATGATGACGAGCTTCGGGTTGAAGGTGAGCGCACGCGCGATCGCCACCGTCTGCTGCTGGCCGCCGGAGAACGAACCGACCGACCGGTTTATCGACGGCAGATGCGCGCCTAGACGCTCGATCATCCTGGCCGCCTGGCGGTCCATCTCACTTTTGTCGACGAAGCCGGGGAAAAGGCCGAACAGCCTTTTGGTCGGCTCGCGTCCAAGGAAGATGTTGGAGGCCACGTCCTGTTGCTTGGCCAGCGACAGATCCTGGTAGATCATCTCGATGCCAAGGCGACGGCGTTGGCCGGGATCCAGCGCCAGGATGTCCTTGCTGTCGAATTCGATCGAGCCGGTGTCGGCGCGGTAAATGCCGGTGATGGTCTTCATCAGCGTCGACTTGCCGGCGCCGTTGTCGCCGACCAGCCCGACCACCTCGCCGGCCGCGACCGAGAGGTCGACGCCATGCAGCACGTCGACCGCGCCGAAACTCTTGCGGATGCCGCGAAGCGAAAGCAGGGTCATACGCGTGACTCCTTCCGCACCTGGTACTGGTCAATGAACACGGCGAGGATCAGCACTGCGCCGATCGCCATCTGCTGGTAGTAGGATTGCACCGCAAGCAACGTCAGCCCGTTCTGCAGCACGCCCATGATCAGCGCGCCGATCATGGTGCCCAGGATCGAGGCGCGGCCGCCGAACAGATTGGTGCCGCCGATGATCGCCGCCGTGATCGCGGTGAGCTCGTAATTGATGCCGGCGGTCGGATCGCCGGCGTTGACGCGTGCGGTGAAGAGCAGGCCGGCAAGACCGGCGAGCGCGCCGGACAGGGTGTAGATGATGCGGCGGTGATGCTCGACGCGGATGCCGGCCGCGCGCGCCGCGCCCTCGCTATCGCCCAGCGCCAGCGTGTGGCGGCCGAAGCGCGTATAGGCGAGCACGGCATGCGCGACGATCGCGGTGAGCACCAGGATGATCACCGGCATCGGGACGCCGAACGGCCGCCCCTGCCCGATATAGACGATCTCGGGCGGCAGGCCATAGATCGCCCTGCCCTGCGAGATGACCAGCGCCAGACCGCGTGCCAGGCCCAACATGCCGAGCGTGACGATGAAGGCCGGCACGAAGGCACGGGTGACCAGTTGCCCGTTGACGTAGCCGGCGATCGCGCCGGCAAGGATGCAGGCGATCACCGCCAGCACCGACGGCCAGCCGAGATTGACCGCCATGAAGGCTCCCGCGACGCCGGCCAAGCCCATCACCGAGCCGAGCGACAGATCGAGCCCGCCCGAGCCGATGACGAAAGTGGCGGCGATCGCCAGCACGCCGATCGTCGAGGTCGCCAAAAGGATGTTGAGGAAGTTGCTGAGCGACAGGAAATAGGGCGACAAGAGCGCCATCGCCGTGCTCAGCGCCAGAAGCACCACCAGCGACTCCAGCCTGATGTGGAGCCTTTCGACGGATGCGCGCTGCACCCGAGCCCAGAAGCCGGGCTGTTCAGAAGCCATGTCTTTGCACCTTGAGAGAGGGCAGTAAGGCAGTAGGCAATAGGGCTTGGGCAGTAGGGAAAATATGAGAGCGATCCGAGCGGCACGAACCGCTTACTTCCCCTACTGCCTACTGCCTACTGCCTACTGCCTACTGCCTACTGCCTATTTCCTACTTACTTCACATATTGCAGCATCGGCTCCTTGCCGGCGTCGATCACGTCCTTGGTCAGCACCAGCGTCGGCACGGCGATGCTGTCCTCGACCTTCTCGCCGGCCAGCGCCTTCTTGACGTTTTCCACCGCCTGCTTGCCGACGAGATAAGGAAGCTGCGCCACGGAGGCATTCAGGCGGCCTTCCTTGATCGACTTCACCGCGTCCGAATTGCCGTCGACGCCGATGATCGTCACCTGCGGGCCTTTGCCGGCCGCATAGACCGACTCGACCGCGCCGAGCGCCATGCCGTCATTGGCGCAGAAGATGGCGACGAGGTCGGGATGCGCGGTCAGCGTGTCGGTGGCGATGGAAGCAGCCTTGCCGCGATCCCAGTCGCCCGGCAGCGAGGCGACGATTTCAAGGCCGGGCGCCAGTTCCTTCAGCTTGTCGGCGAAACCCTTGGCGCGCTTCTCGCCGGTGATGTTGCCGGAAAGGCCTTCGATGACCAGCACTGGACCCTTGGCATCCTTGCCGAGCTTTTTGGCGAGGTATTCGGCGCCCTGCGCGCCGGCGGCGATGTTGTCGGAACCGATGTGGAAGGTGACCTTGACGCCTTCCTTGTCGAGCACCGCCTGGTCGAGATTGTTGTCGAGGTCGACGATCTTGATGCCGGCGTCCTGCGCCGACTTCAGGCAAGGCAGAAGGTTGGTCGAGTTGATCGCGGCGGTGATCATCGCTACCGGCTTGCGCTCGAGCATGGTGTTGCACAGGTTGAGCTGCGGCTCGGCCGCCTGGTCGCTCTCGGCCGCCTGCTGGAAATATTTCACGCCGGCTTCCTTGGCGCCGTCCGCGACGCCCTGCGCCATCGCGCCCCAGAACGGGTTGGCCAGCGTCTTCATCAACACGCCATATTCGCCGTCCTCGGCTTTGGCGGCGCCGGCGGCGGAGAACGCCAGCGCGACGCCCACGGCAATGGTAAATCGATTTATCTTTAGGAAATGCGATGTCATTCTATCCTCCGTTTGATCCTTGGCGCCGGATGCCTCGGCCAGGGCCGGCGCATGCTACCGTTCACGACAATGGGGGCTGTTGTCGGTCTCCTCCCCCGGAATGCGGACCGCTGCCTGGCGAGCCAACGGATTCCCGCATCAACACCTGGCAGGGCTCGAGGCGCGCCGTGGGTGGCCCCGCCGCACCCTCGACCCTGCGAAACAGAAGGTTCATCGCCTCGCTGGCGATCCGGCGCACCGGCTGCACCACGGCGGCGATCGCCGGCCATGTCACCTGCATCCATTCCGCGTCGTCGAAGCCGACCAGCGAGATATCGTTCGGGCAATGCCAGCCGCGCCGGCGGAATTCGGACAGCGCGACAAGCGTGCCTTTCAAAAGCAGCGAATAAACGGCGGTCGGCCGCTCGCCGCGTCCGAAATAGTCGCGCAGCGAAGCTCTGAGCGGCTCGACGCTGACTTCCGCGGTGATGACGTCGATGCGCACCGACGGGTTGAGCGCCAGCGCCTGGGCGCGAAAACCCTCGAGGCGGGCGCGCACGGTTGCCGCCTGCTCGGCAAGGCCGATGACCAGGATATGGCTGTGGCCCTTGCCGACCAGCATCCGCGCCACCTCGGCGCTGGCGGCCGCGCTGTCGGCGGAGACCGTATCGAAGGCGTCGTCGGAGAGCACGCGGTCGATCAGCACGCCGGTCATGCCGTTGGCCTTCATGAAGGCTGCGGCCGGGCCGTGCTCGTTGCGCACCGGCGCCAGCACGACGCCGGCAACGCGCCAGTCATGCATGCGGGCGAGGATTTCCTTCTCGCGCGCCTCGGATTCACGGCTCGACGCCGCGACCAGCGTGTAGCCGCGCTGCTCGGCAAGCCCCTCCAGCTCGGTGACCATCTGGCCGAAGAACTCGCTTTCGAATTCCGGCATGATGGCGCCGATGATGCGGCGCTTGGCCCTGCGCATGTCGGACGCAAGCGGATCGACGCGATAGCCCAGACGCTCGACCGCATCGAAGACGCGCTGCGCGTTTTCCGGCCTCACCGTCGTGACGCCGGCCAGCACCTTGGAGACGGTGGCCGCGGACACGCCGGCATGGCTTGCCACGTCGTGGATCGACGGACGCCGCTGCTGGGCTCCCTGATGCGCCATTGACCTCCTCCCGAGGGCAGGCAGCCGCGCGCTGCCTCACTAATCCAAACGGTAAATCGATTTTTCGCAGTTGTAAATCGTTTCATCGGGAGTAAGACTTGAGATGTCAGATTGACGCGATCCAATCGCGTCCCGGGAGGAAACCATGTCCGACAAAGCCTTGCCGCTGGTCATCAGCGCGCCCGAACCGCGCACGCTCGACCTGATCTTCACGCCGCCGCAGCTGGCGCGGCTGCGCAAGAACTATCGCATCGTGGAGACCACGCCGGACGGCGTTTCCGCCCTGCCCGCCGAGACACTGGCCGAGGCACGCTACATCATCGGCCAGCCGCCGATTTCAGCCGAGACGCTGGAGAAGCTGAAGGCGCTGCGCTGTATCTTCAACGTCGAGACCAATCTCCTCAACAACATGCCCTATGAGACACTGTTCGCGCGCGGCATCCATGTCGTCACCACCGGCCTGGTCTTTGCCGAGCCGGTGGCCGAGCTTGGCCTCGCCATGGCGCTGAACCTGGCGCGCAACATCGTCGATGCCGACCTCGCCTTCCGGCAAGGCAAGGAGCTGTGGGGCGGCGACGGCAACCAGACCGCGCGGCTCCTCTCGGGCGCCGATGTCGGCATCATCGGCTTCGGCGATCTCGGCCGCGCGCTCAACCGCCTGCTGACCGGCTTCCGGACCCGCACCAGGGTCTATGACCCGTGGCTGCCGCCATCGATCCTGATCGACAACGGCGTCCAGCCGGCCTCGCTGGATGAGGTGTTGTCGCAAAGCGACTTCGTCTTCGTCGTCGCTTCCGTCACCAGCGAGAACCAGGGTTTCCTCGGCGCGGACTCATTCGCCAAGATGCGCAAGGGCGCCGCCTTCATCCTGCTCAGCCGCGCCGGCGTCGTCGATTTCGCCGCATTGATGGCGGCTGTGAAGAGCGGCCATATCGTCGCCGCAAGCGACGTCTTTCCCGAAGAGCCGCTGGCCAAGGACCATCCTGTCCGTGCCCTCCCCGGCTTCCTGCGTTCGGCGCACCGCGCCGGCGCCCTCGACATCGCCTTCAAGCGCATGGGCGACATGGTGCTGGAGGACATGGACCTCGTCGACCGAGGCCTGCCGCCACTGCGCTCCAAGCGCGCCGAGCGCGAGACGGTCTCGCGCATGCGCTCCAAGCCGGTCGACCGGAATTGAGCTCGAACAAGCCGTCTAAAGCGAACCCAGCCGAAGCGCGTCGCGCGCGATTTGCCAGGCCGTCTCCACATGCCGCCGGGCCGCGGCCTCCGCCGCCTCCGGCTTGCGCGAGCGGATCGCATCCATGATCGCGTGCATTTCGGCGATCGCCGGCTCGCGGCGGTTCTGCGACAGGATCGTCATCGAGCGCAGCTGGTTGATGCGGACATTGAGGCCGGTGACGATCTCCCAGGCGATGCGCTTGTCGGCCGCTTCGAACAGCACCTCGTAGAAGCTCGCCGTCGCCCGCATCACCTCGGCCGGCACGCCCGACGCCCACGCCTCGAGCAGCTTCGCCAGCGCCGCATCGAGCAGCGCGATCTGATCGTCGGTGGCCGATGCGGCGCACGCCTTCGCCGCGATGCCTTCCAGCAGCGCGCGCAACTCGTAGATCTCATCGGTCCGGCCGAGATCGGGCTTGGCCACGGCCGGCCCGTGCCCGGGTATCATCTGCACCAGACCTTCGGTCTCCAGCTGCCGCAACACCTCGCGCACGACCGAACGGCTGACCCCGAGCTGGTCGCATAACGGCCGCTCGACCAGCCTTTCGCCGGGCTGGAAATGGAAATCCATGATCGCCTCGCGCATACGCTCCAGCGCCAGCGTCCTCAACGTCTTGGCGGAGCGGTCGATACGAAGCGTGTCGTCAGCCATTTTTCCCGAATCCTCAGAGCAATTCCAGGAAAAGTGCGAAGCGGTTTTCCGTCCGGAATTGCGTCAAAACAAAGAGTTGGAGCGGTTCGCCGTTTCCCCGAAACGGCGAGGCGCTCACCTCGTCACAAAAACAGATTCCATGACCGGTTGACAAGGCACGCGGCACTCCATAGCATGGTATACCATAAGACGATACAAAAATTGATGCGGCCGCGAGCGGCTCCATCCCGAGGAATTCGATGCAGCCAGCCATCCGCAAGATCGTGACCTATACCGAGAACACGCTGATCGAGGGCGGCAAGGCGGCGCCAAGGCCGTTACGCCTGATCGGTGTGGCCGCGGTGCTCGCCAACCCCTGGGCCGGCCGCGGCTTCACCGAGGATCTCTCGCCCGAGATCCGCGCCTTTGCGCCGGTGCTTGGCGAAACGCTGACCAATGAGATCATCGCTATCGCTGGTTCCGGCGAAGCGATCGAAGGCTACGGCAAGGCCGCCCTCTGCGGTACGTCGGGCGAAGTCGAGCATGCGTCGGCGCTGATCCACACGCTGCATTTCGGCAATCATTATCGCCGCGCCGTCGGCGCCAAGACCTACCTCGCCTTCACCAATCTGCGCGGCGGCCCCAACACACCGATCATGATCCCGCTGATGGACAAGAGCGACGAAGGCCGCCGCTCCCACTATCTCACCGTGCATTTCCAGATCGGCGACGCCCCGGCTCCAGATGAGCTGGTCGTGGCGCTCGGCGCGTCCATTGGCGGCCGCCCGCATCACCGCATCGGCGACCGCTACCAGGATCTGAAGGAGCTCGGAGACCTGCATGGCTGACGCCGGCGCATTGGTCCGCGGCAAGGCACCCGACGGCAGCGGCTTCATCCGCGCCGGCTCCGGCGGGCCGGTCCTGTTTATCCATGGCGTCGGCATGGACGCCAAGATCTGGCAGCCGCAGATCGACATGATGCGGGATCGCTTCGACCTGGTCGCCATCGACATGCTCGGCCACGGCGCCTCGCCGCTGCCGCCGCAGAACGCCGAGCTCTCCGATTTCGCCGACCAGGCGATCGGTCTGCTCGATCATCTCGGCCTCGAGCGCGTCGCGGTCGTTGGCCATTCCATGGGCGCGCTGGTCGCGCAGGAGATCGCGCTGCGCCACCCGTCACGTGTTGGCTCCCTCGTTTGCCTCAATGCCGTCTTCCGACGCCCGCCTGAACTGGCGCACGCGGTGCGCGAACGGGCGGCAGCGCTTGGCGGCCCCGGCGATCCGTCGGCCATCGCCGCGACGATCGCGCGCTGGTTCGGCAATCCGATTCCGCCGCCCCTTTCCGATGCGGCCGCGACGGCGCGGACCGCGCTCGAAAGCGTCGACCCGCAAGGCTACGCCCGCACCTATCGCCTCTTTGCGCACGCCGACACGGCGCATGTCGACCGTCTGGGCAGTCTTGCCGTGCCAGCGCTGTTCATGACGGGATCGGACGACCGCAATTCCACACCCGCCATGTCGGCTGCGATGGCGCGGCTGGCGCCCTCGGGTCAATGCCTGGTGCTGAACGGCGAAAAGCACATGATGACAATCGCTTCGCCAAAGGAAGTGACTCAGCACATCACGGCGTTTCTCGATGAAGTGGCGAACGAAAGGACCAAGGCCGGTCCCGCATTCGAAGCCATGGAATTCCGGCGCGCGCTGGGCTCCTTCCTCACCGGCGTCACCATCGTCACCACGATCGACGAGGCCGGCGATCCGCGCGGCTTCACCGCCAACTCCTTCACCTCCGTCTCGCTCGAGCCGCCGCTGGTGCTGGTCTGCATCGCCAAGAAGGCGCTGGGGCATCAGGCCTTCTCGACCTCCAGGGGCTTTGCCATCAACATCCTGTCCGAGGCCCAGAAGGCGGCATCCGGCATCTTCGCCTCCAAGGCCGCGGACAAGTTCGCTTCGGTCGCGTGGCAGAGCGGCAGGACCGGCAATCCGCTGATCGAGGGTTCGGTCGCGGTATTCGATTGCGCCATGGAACAACTGGTCGACGCCGGCGACCATTCGATCCTCATCGGCCGCGTTCATGATTTCACGCACAACGGCGCGCAGCCTCTCGGTTACTGCCGCGGCGCCTATGTCACGCCCGGTCTCAGCCAGGAAGCGCTGGCGGCCGCCCCCCCTGGAACCAAAGTCGGCGCCATTCTCGAGAACGAAGGCCGCGTGCTCTTCTTCGAGGCGGCGGACGGCGCCTGCCAATTGCCGGCAGGCCGCGGCCTAGGCGCCGCGAACGACGCTCGCAGCCTCAGGGGAAAGCTCGCCGCCAAGGCGATCGAGGCAGATCTCGGCTTCCTCTACGCGGTTTGGGACGACGCGACGGACGCCTCGCGCACCCATGTCTACTATCGCGGAACAGTCGACTCCCCGCTCTCCGGCGATGGCCAGGTCCGCTTCGTCGAGATCGAGCGGATCGCCGAATTGAAGATCGCGGATCCTGCGGTGCGCTCGATGCTGGCACGTTATGCGCGTGAGCGCACGGAAGACACGTTCGGCGTCTATGTCGGCAACGAGGTCGAAGGCGAGGTCCGGCCGCTCGCCAAGCCCGCGCCGTCGGCGCCAATCCATTCCGGCCCAATCCATTCCGGCCAGCGGTGAGATCGATGAAATTTTCGCTTTTCGTCCACATGGAGCGTACGGATCTCGGCAAGCCGCATTCCGAACTGCTGGCGGAACTGGAAGAACTCGTTCTGCTGGCGGAGCAGGCCGGCTTCGAGGCCGCCTGGATCGGCGAGCATCACGGGATGGAATTCACCATCTCGCCGAACCCGTTCATCAACATCGCCTATCTCGCCGCCAAGACGAAAACCATCCGTCTCGGCACCGGCACGATCATCGCGCCCTTCTGGCATCCGATCAAACTCGCCGGCGAGGCGGCGATGGCCGATGTCATCACCGGCGGCAGGCTGGACCTCGGCATCGCGCGCGGCGCCTACAGCTATGAATACCAGCGCGTCTTCCCGGGGCTGGATGCCTGGGGCGCCGGCCAGCGCATGCGCGAGATCATCCCGGCGATCCGCGGCCTCTGGGATGGCGACTACGAGCATACCGGCGAGTTCTGGCAGTTTCCGCCGACGACCTCCTCGCCCAAGCCGTTGCAAAGACCCTACCCGCCGATCTGGGTAGCGGCGCGTGACCCGAATTCGCACGACTTCGCGGTGGCCAACGCATGCCAGGTCCAGGTGACGCCGCTTGCCTCGGGCGACGGCGAGGTGGCGAGCCTGATGGAGCGTTTCAATGCCGCCTGCCAGGCCCATCCGGACATCCCACGGCCGGAGATCATGCTCCTGATGCATACTTTCGTGGCCGAGGACGCCGCCGACGCCGACCGCCTGACGCGGGACCTGTCGCAGTTCTACTGCCAGTTCGGCGCCTGGTTCCAGAACAAGAAGCCGGTGCGCCAGGGCGTGCTGGAGCCGCTGACCGACGAAGAGATCGCGGCCATGCCGCAATACGCGCCCGACAAGATCCGGGAGAACCTCGTCATCGGCGAGGCCGACGAGGTGATCGCCAGGCTGAAGACCTACGAGGCGCAGGGTTACGACCAATACTCGATCTGGATCGACAGCGGGCTTACGCACGAGCGCAAGAAGAAATCGCTGCAGCTGTTCATCGACAAGGTGATGCCGGCCTTCCAGGAGGCAGGGTCGCGATGACCAATATCGCCTTCAGGAACTACATAGACGGCCAGTTCGTCGAAGCCGCCTCCAGCTTCGACAGCATCGATCCGTCCACGGGCAAGCCCTGGGCGACGATGCCGGCCGCTTCCGTTGCCGATACCGACCGCGCCGTCGAAGCCGCGCACCGGGCGCTGCGCTCGGGCCCCTGGGCCGCGATGACCGCGACGGCGCGCGGCAAGCTTTTGGTGAAACTCGGCGATCTCGTCGCCGCCAATGCCGGCCGGCTGGCCGAGCTGGAAACGCGCGACACTGGCAAGATCATCCGCGAGACGCGCGCCCAGATCGCCTATGTCGGCGACTACTACCGCTATTATGGCGGGCTGGCCGACAAGCACGAAGGCGCCTTCATCCCGATCGACAAGGCCGACATGGAAGTGACGGTTCGGCCCGAGCCGATCGGCGTCGTCGCCGCTGTCGTGCCGTGGAACTCGCAGCTTTTCCTGTCGGCGGTGAAGCTCGGCCCGGCGCTGGCCGCCGGCTGCACCGTCGTGCTCAAGGCCTCCGAGGATGGCCCGGCGCCGCTGCTCGCTTTCGCCGAGCTCGTCCATGAGGCCGGCTTTCCAGCCGGCGCTGTCAACATCATCACGGGGTTCGGCCATGATTGCGGGCATCGCCTGACCAGCCATCCGCTCGTCACCCGCGTCGCCTTCACCGGCGGTCCCTCGACCGCCCGGCGGATCGTCGCCAACACGGCCGAGAACCTCGCCTATACGACGCTGGAGCTCGGCGGCAAAAGCCCGGTCGTCGTCTTCGCCGACGCCGATCTCGACAGCGCCGCCAATGCCGTCGTCGCCGGTATCTTCGCCGCCACCGGCCAGAGCTGCGTTGCCGGCTCGCGGCTTTTGGTCGAGCGTTCGGTCAAGGACGATTTCCTCGCGCGGCTCAAGCGCAAGGCTGAAGCCATCGTCATCGGCGATCCGAAGGACCCCGCAACCGAGATGGGTCCGCTGGCGACCGTGCGTCAGCGAGAGCGAATCGAGACGATCGTTGCGGAGAGCATCGCAGCGGGTGGGCGACTGGTCACCGGTGGAGCCCGGCCGCAGGACAAGACCGACGGATACTACTACGCACCGACCATCATCGAGGCGCAGGACCAGGCCCTCGCCTGCGTGCGCGAAGAGCTGTTCGGCCCGGTGCTGAGCGTGCTTGCCTTCGAGACCGAGACCGAGGCGCTGGCTTTGGCCAACGACACGCCATTTGGGCTCGCTTCCGGCGTCTTCACCTCGAATCTCGCCAAGGCGCATCGCATGGCGCGCGGCATTCATGCCGGCGTGGTCTGGATCAACACCTACCGTGCCGTCTCGCCGCAGGTGCCCTTCGGCGGCTACGGCCTTTCCGGCCTCGGCCGCGAGGGCGGCCTCGACGCCATCCGCGATTACACGCGCTCGAAATCGGTGTGGATCCGCACCTCGGACGACCCGATCCCCGATCCCTTCGTCATGCGCTGAAGACGAAGGTTGGACTGACAAGAACAAGAAACGGCACAACCAATCAGAGGAGAACCAGATGAAACTGATTTTCGCCGGCATCCTTGCCGGGCTCATGGTGACCACGGCCGCGAAGGCCGATGAAATGGTGTTCACCAGTTGGGGTGGGACGACGCAGGAAGCCCAGACCAAGTCCTGGGCGGAACCCTTCGCCGCTTCGTCCGGTATCAAGGTGCTGCAGGACGGGCCGACCGACTACGGCAAGCTGAAGGCCATGGTCGACGCCAAGAACGTCACCTGGGACGTCGTCGACGTCGAGATGGATTTCGCCATCAAGGCGGCCAAGGACGGCCTGCTCGAACCGATCGACTTCGCCGTCGTGCCGAAGGCCGATCTCGACCCGCGCTTCAGCAATGAGAATGCCGTCGGCAGCTTCTACTATTCCTTCGTGCTCGCCTGGAACAAGGGCGCCGTCTCCGGCGAGCCGGCAGGCTGGGCCGACATGTTCGACACCAAGAAATTTCCGGGAAAGCGCACCTTCTACAAATGGTCGGCGCCGGGCGTGATCGAGATCGCGCTGCTCGCCGACGGCGTTCCGGCCGACAAGCTCTATCCGCTTGATCTCGACCGCGCCTTCAAGAAGCTCGACACCATCAAGTCGGACATCGTCTGGTGGAGCGGCGGCGCGGAGTCGCAGCAGTTGATTGCGTCGGGCGAAGCTGCCTTCGGCCAGCTCTGGAACGGCCGCGTCTTCGCGCTGGAGAAGGACGGCGCCGATGTCGGCGTCTCCTGGAACCAGAATCTCACCGCCGCCGATGTGCTGGTCGTGCCGAAGGGCGCCAAGAACAAGGATGCGGCGATGAAGTTCCTCGCTGAGGCGACCAGCCCGACCGGTCAGGCGAAATTCGCCGAGGCAAGCGGCTACGCGCCGATCAACACCAAGGCCAAGGCGGAGATGCCCGCCGACGTGGTCAAGGGCTTGCCCGACGCCCATGTCGACGGTCAGATCAACCTCGACATGAACTACTGGGCCGAGCATCGCGACGAGATCGCCACGCGCTGGTACGCCTGGCAGGCGAAGTGACGCCCTTCTCCTCCTGACGAGGACCGGGGCGGCGCCCGCCGTCCCGACCCGCAATCCGGGATTACCGCCATGTCGGTGGAAGCACAGCAAGGGATCACAACCCCTCGGATACCGGCAGGCCTCGGCGGCCTGCTTCCGGCATTGATCCTGATCGGACTTTTCTTCGTCGTGCCGGTGCTGGCGCTTTTGCTGCGCAGCGTCACCGACCCCGCTCCGGGCCTGCAGAATTATGCGGCGCTGCTGGGCGACGGCACGTACGCTCGCGTGTTCTTCAACACCTTCCTCGTCGCCTTCGTCGTCACCATCGTCACCGTGCTCGTCGCCTTCCCGGTCGCCTGGATGCTGGCGATCATGCCGCCGGCGCTCACCTCGATCCTGTTCGGCATCATCATTCTGTCGATGTGGACGAACCTGTTGACCCGCACCTATGCCTGGATGGTGCTGTTGCAGCGCACCGGCGTCATCAATCGGGCGCTGATGGGCGCCGGCATCATCGACCAGCCGCTGCCACTCATCAACAACCTCACCGGCGTCACCATCGGCATGGTCTACATCATGCTGCCCTTCATGATCCTGCCGCTGGTCGGCACCTTGCGCGCCATCGACCCGATGACTTTGCGCGCCGCCGCGCTTTGTGGTGCCAGCCCGCTTGCCGCCTTCCGCCGCATCCTTTTGCCGCTCTCGCTTCCCGGCATCGCCGCCGGCGGGCTGATGGTCTTCGTCATGTCGCTCGGCTATTTCGTCACGCCGGCGCTGCTCGGCGGCACGTCGAACATGATGCTCGCCGAAATGATCGCGCAGATGATCCAGTCGCTGCTCAACTGGGGGCTGGGCAGCGCTGCCGCCTTCATCCTGCTCGTCGTCACCATGGCGCTCTATGCGCTGCAGCTGCGCCTTGTCGGCGCCAGACGCACGACGGGAGGCGCCTGATATGCTGCTCGACTATGATCGCCTCGGTTGGCTGAAGGTCGCGCTCCTTGCCTTCACTGCACTGGTCGCGGCCTTCCTGCTGCTGCCGGTGGTCTTCATCGTCCTGCTCTCCTTCGGCTCCTCGCGCTGGCTGGCCTTCCCGCCGCCCGGCTGGACGCTGAAATGGTATCAGGAGCTGTTTGCCGATCCGTCCTGGATCGAGGCGGCGCTGACCAGCGCCCGCATCGCCACGATGACCGCAATCCTCGCCGTCACCATCGGCCTGCTCGCCTCCTTCGCGCTGGTGCGCGGCCGGTTCCGCGGCCGCGAGATCCTGCGCGGACTGCTGCTCACGCCGATGGTCCTGCCGGTCGTCGTCTTCGCTATCGCCATCTATGCCTTCTTCCTGAAGCTTGGCCTCGGCGGCACGACCGTCGGCTTCGTCGTCGCCCACACCGTGCTTGCGCTGCCCTTCGCCATCATCCCGATCGCCACCGCGCTCGAAGGCTTCGACAAGTCGATCGAGGACGCCGCAATCGTCTGCGGCGCGAGCCCGCTTCAGGCCAAGCTCCGCATCACTCTGCCGTCGATCCGCATCGGCATCTTTTCCGCCGCGATCTTTTCCTTCCTGGCCTCCTGGGATGAGGTGGTCGTGGCGATCTTCATGGCGAGCCCAACCTTGCAGACCTTGCCGGTCAAGATCTGGGGGAGCCTCCGCTCGGACCTCACGCCCGTGATCGCCGCCGCTTCCAGCCTGCTGGTCGCGCTCACGCTGGCCCTGATGATCGTGACGGCACTCTTGCGCCGAAAGCTGCAGACATGACCCAACCCTTTCTCTCGATCCGCAAATTGCGCAAGGCATTCGGTGCCTTCACCGCCGTTCACGATGTGACGCTGGATATTCCCAAGGGCGAGTTCCTGACCTTCCTCGGACCGTCGGGCTCGGGCAAATCGACGACGCTCTACGCCATCGCCGGCTTCCAGGATCCGACCTCCGGCGACGTGCGGCTGCAAGGCAAGTCGTTGCTGTCGGTGCCTTCGCACAAGCGCAACATCGGCATGGTCTTCCAGCGCTACACGCTGTTCCCGCATCTGAGCGTCGCCGAAAACGTCGCCTTCCCGCTCCGCGTCCGCCGCCGGCCCGACACCGAGGTCAAGCGCAAGGTCGCCGAAATGCTGTCGCTGGTGCGGCTGGAAAGCTTCGCCGAGCGCCTGCCCGCGGCGCTCTCGGGCGGTCAGCAGCAGCGCGTCGCGCTCGCCCGCGCGCTGGCCTACGATCCGCCGATCCTTTTGATGGACGAGCCGCTGTCGGCGCTGGACAAGAAGCTGCGCGAGGAGATCCAGGCCGAAATCCGCCGCATCCATCGCGAGACCGGCGTCACCATCCTTTACGTCACGCACGACCAGGAAGAAGCGCTGCATCTGTCGGATCGCATCGCGCTGTTTCGCGATGGCCGTATCGAGCAGATCGGCACCGGTGAGGACCTTTATCTACGGCCCGCTACCGATTTCGTCGCCGGCTTCATCGGCAACTCGAATTTCCTTGCCGCCGAGCATCTGGAAACGGTGGGCGGCGCTTCCACCATCCGCCTCGCCGACGGCGCGCTTGTCTCCGGCATAAATGCCAATGGCAGTTTCGCCCCCGGACAGAAAACCAGGCTGATGATCAGACCGGAAGCGTTTCGCCTGGAGCGCTCTCCGAACAATGCGGAGCTTGCGGTCGAGATCGTCGATGTTGCCTTCTATGGCGAGCGCAGGCGTATTGTGGCGCGCACGAGCGCCGGACAGGAAATCGACATCCGGCCGACATCTTCGGCGCTCGCCGCGCAGGATGTTGCATCGTCCCGTCGCCCGGTGTTTTTCGATCCGGGCGCGGCTTTCCTGTTTCCCGCTTGAGCAGAGCTCCGTCAGCATCACCCTCCGATCGTCGTTCCCAGGTGCCACAACAAGGTTGTTGACAAGCAAATGCTTGAATAATAAGTTCGGTGACAGAACGAATTAATCCGAGGCCCTGCTGTGAGCGACCTGCCGCGTATTTCCCGCCAGTTCTCGCAACGCTCCGTCATGGAGGCGATCGTCCAGGGCGGGCCGATATCGCGGGCGTCGATTTCCAAGCTCACCGGCCTGTCGAAGCAGACGATCTCGGAAATCGTACGCGGCCTCGAGCAGGAAGGCTGGGTGCAGGAGACAGGACGCACCAGCGGCCATGTCGGGCGCACCGCGGTCACCTATGAGCTTGTCCACGACGCCGCTTACATCATCGCCGTCGATCTGGGCGGCACCAAGGTGCGCGTGGCGCTGACCGATCTCGCTTGCCAGATCTTCGCCGAGGCGGCGACGCCGACCGATCCGCGCGGCGGCCAGTTCATCATCGACCAGATCGCAGCACTTGCCTTCCAGGCCGCGGCCAGGGAGCGCATCCCCCGCAAGAAGATTCGCCTTGCCGTCATCGGCGCGCCGGGCGCGCCGGACCCCGCGACCGGCCGCATCCTGCTCGCGCCCAACATCGCCGGCTTCGACGCCATGAATGTGCTTGACGCGTTCGAGAAGGCGCTCGGCGTCGCGGTGATGATAGAGAACGACGTCAATCTCGCCGTGCTCGGCGAGAATTGGCTGGGCCAGGGCCAGGGCATCGACAACCTCGCCTATATCGCGCTGGGCACCGGCGTCGGCAGCGGCCTGATGCTGGGCGGCCATCTGGTGCGCGGCGCCACCCATGCGGCAGGCGAAATCGGTTTCATGCCGATCGGCGCCGATCCGTTCGCGGCGGAATCGCTGCGCACCGGCGCGTTCGAGCGAGCGGTGGCGACGCACGCGATGACCGAACGCTACAGATCCCTGACCGGCACGCAGGTCGCGGTCCCGGCGATCTTCGAGAATGCCGCAAAGGGCGACAAGGCAGCGCTCGCCGTGCTCGACGAGACGGCGCGCTATCTGGCGCAAGGCATCGCCGCGATCGCCGCCGTCGCCAATCCGCAAAAGGTCATACTTGGTGGCTCGATCGGCCTCAGGCCGGAGATCCTCTCGCGCGTCAAGGCCCTGATCCCGCTCTGCTTCCCCTACCCCGTCACGGTCGAGGCCGGCGAACTGGGCGCGCGGGCAGCGCTTATCGGCGCCGCTGCGATCGGGCTTGGCCAGTTGCACAACACACTCTTCGGCGTCGACGCGCCGGACGGCCGCATTTCACTTCCCACCGCCCAGGCGGCTGCCCTGAAGGAGGTCGTGCTGTGACCAGCGATATCACAACCCGGCTGCGCGCCGCTTTCGATGCCGACCAGGCCCTGGCGCTGTTTCGGGGCGCGATAGGACGCGACAGCATCACCGGCAACGAGGCGAATTTCGTCGACTTCCTCGAAACGAAAATGCGCGAACTGGGACTGAGCGGCCTGAGCCGAGCGGATTTCCTGCCCGGCAGGCCGAACATCTGGGGCGAGCGCAAGGGAACTGGCCAGGGCCAGCGCCTGCTCTTCATCGGCCATAGCGACACCGTCCATGTCGACGGCTGGCGCGAGCACTGGGCCGGCACCGAGCGCCAGGACCCGTTTGGAGCGCCCATCATCGACGGGGCAGTCTGGGGCCGCGGCTCGGGCGATCTCAAGGCCGGCATCACCGCCTCGCTGGCGGCGCTCTCGCTGCTCGACAAGGCCGGCATCCGCCTCAAGGGCGACGTCGCCTTCGCTTTCGTCGGCGACGAGGAAAGCGGCCAGCCCGGCACCGGCGTCTCTGCCGGCATCAAGCATTTCGTCGGCCGCATCGAGGCCGGCGAGGTCGCGACGCCCGACTTCACCGTCTATGTCGAGCCGACTCGGCTTGCCGTCTACGCCGCGCAGATCGGCTTCTTCATCACCGACATCACGATTACCGGCAAGTCGGCCTATTTCGGCGTGCCGGAGCTTGGCAAGGACGCCCTTCGCGCCGCCCACGCCGCAATGACGGCGCTGTGGAAACACTCTGATGAGGTGGCCGCCCGCGCCGAGCACAAGCTCACCGGGCGCGGCTTCCTGCTGATCACCGGCCTTACCGGCGGCGGCTATATCGCCGTGCCCGAGCGATGCACGCTGTCGCTAATCCGCAAGCTGCTGCCGGGCGAATCCCTCGACAGCGCCGCCGCCGAGATCGAGGCCGCGGTACGCGGCGCCATCACCGATCCCGAGATCACCGTGGAGTTCGCCTATCCGGCCGGACGCGACCACAGGCTGGGCGGCACCGCCGCCGAGATCGACGAGACGCGCGCCGAAGTCGCCCTGCTTTCGGACTCGATGGCTAAAGCCATGGGCGGGCGCGGCGTGATCGAGGGCGCGCCCTTCTGGTCGG
The DNA here is from genome assembly GCF_033977215.1 of Mesorhizobium humile. Taxonomy (NCBI): domain Bacteria; kingdom Pseudomonadati; phylum Pseudomonadota; class Alphaproteobacteria; order Hyphomicrobiales; family Phyllobacteriaceae; genus Mesorhizobium; species Mesorhizobium humile. The sequence continues at coordinate 139,078 of NZ_JAVIIV010000007.1, read as the reverse complement.
AATCCTCGTTCTTCGTCAATCGGCTCGGCATTCCCGCCGTCTATTGCGCGCCGGGCGACATCCGCAACTGCCACACGTTCGAGGAGCACGTCGATGTCGAGGAATACCTCGCCGGCATCATCGGCTTCGCCGCCTTCATGGCCCGCTATTGCGGCGTGGCCGACTGAAAGACCAACGAAGCGAAATGGGAGACTGAACATGCTGATGAAGAAATGGATTGCCGCCGCCCTGGCCGGCGGGTTGATGTTGGCCGCCGGCGCGGCTCACGCGCAGACGGTCGGGCCGCAGGGCGAGACCGCCACCCCGAGTTCCAGCCTGACGCTGAGCGATGCCGACATCGTGGCGCTGAAGGACAAGGGTTATAAGGCAGCCCTTCTGTGGCACACCTCTTCCGACTTCACCAACGCGGTGACCGCGGGCGCCACCGACGAGTTCGCCCGCGCCGGCATCTCGATCGCGGTCAAGACCGACGCGCAGTTCGACGCCGCCCGCCAGCGCAGCGACATCGAGACCGCTTTAGCCGCCAAGCCGAACGTCATCCTGGCGCTGCCGCTCGACCCCGTCACCTCCGCCGAAGCCTTTCGCCAGGCGGTCAAGGACGGCGTCAAGCTGGTGTTCCTGTCCAACCTGCCCAAGGATTACAAGCAAGGCACCGACTACGCCTCGATCGTCACCGACGATCTCTACCAGATGGGCAAGCAGGCGGCCGACGCGATGGCCAAGGCCATCGGCGGCAAGGGCAAGGTCGGCTACATCTTCCACGACGCCAATTACTACGTCACCAACCAGCGCGACCAGTCCTTCAAGAAGACCATCCAGAAGGACTATCCCGACATCAAGATCGTCGCCGAACAGGGCATTTCCGACCCGGCCCGCGCCGAGGAACTGGCCAACGCCATGCTGCTGCAGCATCCCGATCTCGACGGCATCTATGTGACCTGGGCCGAGCCGGCCGATGGCGTGCTGTCGGCGCTGCGCGGCGCCGGCAACACGCACACGAAGATCGTCACGCTCGACCTTGCGGAGCCGGTCGCGCTCGACATGGTCAAGGGCGGCAATGTCGCCGCACTCGTCGCCGACAAGGCCTATGAGCTCGGCCGCGCCATGGCCGCCTCCGGCATGAAGTCGCTGCTCGGCCAGCAGACGCCCGCCTTCGTCGTCGCGCCGGCGCTGACCGTGACCAAGGAGAATGTCTCCCAGGGCTGGAAGGATTCGCTTAACCGCGACGCGCCTCAGTCGGTGCTCGACGCGGCGAAGTGAAGCCGACGCTCCGGCCCGGCTTACCGGGCCGGAGCTCTCTTCCTGAACAAAAAGGGGAACTGACATGCGCAAAGCATTGGGCATCATCATCATATTGGCGAGCCTGTTCGCCGCTCACGCCTTCGCCGCCGAAGGCGTCACCACCGGCCCGAACGGCGAGAAACCGGTCCCGGCGGCCTCGCTCACGCTGACGGCGGCGCAGGAGCAGCAGATCAAGAGCGGCAAGTTCACCGCGGCTCTCGTCTGGCACGAGATGAGCGAGTACACCAACGCCGTAAACGCCGGCGCACGCGACGAGTTCAAGCGTCTCGGCATCGAAGTGGTGGCGCAGACCGACGCCGGTTTCGACGCCGCGCGCCAGAAGGCCGATGTCGAGACGGTGATGGCCAAGAAGCCGTCGATCATCCTGTCGCTGCCGGTTGATCCGGCGACCGCCGCCTCCGTCTACGATCCGGCCCGCCAGGCCGGCGTCAAGCTTGGCTTCGTCGACAATTGCCCGGCCGGCTACAAGCAGGGCACGGATTACGTCACCATCGTTTCCGACGACCTCTTCCAGATGGGCAACAAGGCCGGCATCGCCATGGCCGAGGCGCTCGGCAAGAAGGGCAAGGTCGGCTACATCTTCCACGACGCCGATTTCTACGTCACCAACCAGCGCGACGGCGCCTTCAAGAAGACCATCGAGCAGGATTATCCCGACATGAAGATCGCCGCAGAGGCCGGCATGGCCGACCCGGCGCGCTCAGAGGATATCGCGCAGGCGATGATCACCCAGCATCCTGATCTCGACGGCATCTATGTCACCTGGGCGGAGCCGGCTCTCAGCGTGCTCTCGGCGCTGCGCGGCGCCGGCAACAAGCACACCAAGATCGTCACGCTCGACCTCAACGAGCCGGCCGCGCTCGACATGGTCAAGGGCGGCAACATCGCAGCCCTTGTCGCCGACGAGGCCTACAGCATCGGCGTGACGCTGGCGCGTGCCTCGGCAGGCTCGCTGGTCGGCCTGAAGGCCGAGCCTTTCTACGCGGTCGATTCCATCGCCGTCACCAAGGACACGGTGAAGGACGGCTGGAAGAAGTCGCTCAACAAGGATGTGCCCGCGACCATCGCGGACGCCATGAAGTAAACGGCGTGGCAGGCTGCGAAGCATGCACCATCGGAGATCAAACATGACCAGCGCCAACACCGGCACCGAGGTGGGCAGCTTCGCCAGCCGCTTCAATCTGCAGCAATATGTCGTCTATCTCGGCTTCCTGGCGATCTTCCTGTTCTTCGCCTTCATGCTGAGGGACGGCGGCTTCCTCACAGTGCGCAACCTCTCCAACATCGTGCTGCAGACGGCGCCGGTGACGATCATGGCGATCGGCCTGGTCTTCGTCATGTCGGCTGGCGAGATCGACCTTTCGATCGGCTCGATCGTCGCGGTGGCGGCGCTCGCCGCCGCCGTCACCATCGCCTCCTATGGTATGGCGGCGGGCATCGTCGTCGGCCTGGGTGCCGGTATCCTCATCGGCCTCATCAACGGCGCGCTAGTCGCCTATGTCAGGCTGCCGTCGTTCCTGGTGACATTGGCGACGATGGGCCTGTTCGCCGGCGTCTCGCGCTCGATGACCGACCTGCGTTCGATCTCGGTCACCAACGAGACCTTCACCGGTTTCTTCGGCTCGGGCTCCCTGTTCGGCGTGCCGTCGCTGATCTGGTGGACGGCCATCGCCATCGCCATCGGACACCTCGTCTACCGTGAGACGCGTTTCGGCGCGCATGTGCTGGCGACCGGCGACAATGCCCGCGCGGCCAGCGTTTCGGGCATCAGCGTGCCGAAAATCAGGCTTGCCGTGCTCACCATCAGCGGCGGGCTCGCGGGGCTTGGCGGACTGCTCTACGCAGGCCGCCTGCAGGCGGCGAAATACACGCTTGGCGAAACCGATCTGATGACGGTCATCGCCGCCGTCATCGTCGGCGGCACGCTGCTCAATGGCGGCAAGGGCTCGATCGTCGGCGCGCTCGTCGGCTCGTTGATGATGGGCATGTTGAACAACGGCCTGATCCTGATGGGGCTTTCGGTTTCCGACCAGATGATCGTGCGCGGCCTGATCATCCTCACCGCCGTCGCCGTGTCGCTGCGCGACAAATCCCGCTGAAGGAATCGACCCAATGTTTCTCGACGTTCTGCGCCGCCGCAACCCCGCCTTCATCGAAGCAGCGATCGGCCTTCACCAGCAGGGCAAGCTGCCGGCCAACGCCTATGTGCTCGATCTCGATACGGTCGAGCACAATGCCAAGGTCCTCAGGGACGAAGCCGACCGGCTCGGCCTGAAGGTCTTCGCCATGACCAAGCAGGTCGGACGCTCGAGCTCGTTCTGCAAGGCGGTGATGCGCGGCGGCATCGAACGCGCGGTAGCGGTCGACATGGCCTGCGCACGCGCCACGCACAAGGCCGGGATGAAGCTTGGCCATCTCGGCCATCTGCAGCAGATCGCGAAATTCGAAGCCGATGCTGCGGCAAGGACGTTCAAGCCGGATTACTGGACCGTCTTCAACGACACCAAGGCCGAGGAGGCAGGCAAGGGCGCCAAGGCCGCCGGCTATGTCCAGAACCTGCTCGCCCGCATCGCGGCGGAAGGCGACATTTTCTACCGCGGTCATGAAGGCGGCTTCGACGCCGGCGAGGTTGTCGCAATCGCCAACCGGCTCGATGCCGTTCCGGGCGGCCGCTTCGCCGGCATCACCACCTTCCCTGCCCTGCTCTTCGACCATGCCGCGCGAAAGGTTTTGCCGACGCCCAATCTGGCGACACTGAGCAAGGCCGCCGAGGCGCTCGCCAAGGCGGGCCGCAAGGAGATCGAAATCAATGCGCCGGGCACGACGTCGAGCGTCATGCTGGCCGCGCTGGCGGAAGCCGGCGCCACGCAGTGCGAGCCCGGCAACGGCCTGCACGGCACCACGGCGCTGCATGTCATGGAGGACCTGCCGGAATTGCCTGCCGTGCTCTATCTCACCGAGGTCTCGCATCTGTCGGGCGGCAAGGCCTACTGCTTCGGCGGCGGCTTCTATATCGACCCGATCTTCCCGGACTATGACGTCAAGGCGATTGTCTCGGCCGAACCGACCACCGCCGCTTCCGCGCTCAAAAGCGTCGAGGTGCCGCCGCCTTCGGCGATCGACTACTACGCCATGATCGACGCCTCCGGCGCACGCGCGCCGAAGCCCGGCGACAGCGCCGTCTTCGGCTTCCGCGGCCAGGCCTTCGTCACCCGCGCCTATGTCGTCGGCGTCTCCGGCATTTCGAAGGGCAATCCGAAGGTCGAAACCATCGAGAACGGCTTTGGCGAACCCTATGCCTGGCCTGTCTAGAGCATGATCCCGAACCGAAGGACCGCGTCAGCGAAAAGTGGAAACCGGTTTTCGGACAAGATCATGCTCCAACGAAGGAGAATGCGATGAGCGCGCCCATCCTGCAGCTTCAGGACATCCGCAAGAATTTCGGCGGCATCACCGCGATCGAGAACTTCTCGCTCGAGGTCTTCCCGGGCGAGATCGTGGCGCTTGTCGGCGACAACGGCGCCGGCAAGTCGACGCTGGTCAAGATCGTCTCGGGCGTGCATCCGCCCTCCTCCGGCACGATCGCCATCGAGGGCAAGCCGGTGACGATGTCGAACGCCACCATGGGGCGCGCGCACGGCATCGAGGTGGTCTATCAGGACCTCGCGCTGGCCGACCAGCAGACCGTCTACATGAACATGTTCCTCGGCCGCGAGCCGCTGAACCGCTTCGGCCTGCTCGACCGCCGCCGCATGATCGCCGAGACGGAAAAGCTGGTGAAGGAACTGGATGTGCGCATCCCTTCCGCGCATGCCACCATCCGCGACCTCTCCGGCGGTCAGCGCCAGGGCGTGGCGATCGCCAGGGCGACGCATTGGGCAAGCAAGCTGATCCTGCTCGACGAGCCGACGGCCGCGCTCGGCGTTGCCGAGACAGCGAAAGTGGAAGAAATCGTTCTGTCGCTGAAGCAGCGCAATGTCGGCATCCTGATCATCAGCCACAGCCTCGACCAGGTGTTCAAGCTGTCGGACCGCATCTGTGTCTTGAGGCGCGGCAAGCAGATCGGCGTGCGCGAGACGAAGAAGACCGACAAGAATGAGATCATCGCCATGATCACAGGCTTGCAGCAACAGTAGCCGGGTAGCGTCTGACCGGTTTAGGCGACGAGATTGCCGCGGGCCGTTTGCGCGACCGGCTCGCCGAAATTGGCTTCGAGCCAGGCAATGGCGCTGGCGACATCTTCGATGGCGAAGCGCGCCGCGGTCTCGCCTTGCGGCTTGACGCGGATCGAAATCCCGCCGGCGGCATTGACCGTGTCGAAGCCGTTCTCGTCGGACGTGTCGTCACCCAGGAACACCGGGCGCCTGCCGGTGAACGGATCGAGCTGCATGAAGCGCCGGATCGCGGCGCCCTTGGCGGCTTCGAGGGGCATCAGCTCGACGCCGGCATTGCCGGCGATGACGCGGTACCCTTGCGGCAACCGGCTGAGCGCTGCCTCGACCAGTTCCGTCGCCCGTGCCAGAAGCTGGGGTGCTGCTCTCGTGTGGATGGCGAGCACAGGACCCTTGCGCTCGACATAGACGGCCTTGCTCGCCAGCTCCAGCTCGATCTCGTCGGCAAGCGCCGCCATATCCGCCGGCGCATCGGCGGCCTCGATCTCTCCATCCGGCAAAAGTCTGTGCTCCAGCCCGTAAAGGCCGGCAATCCTGAGCTTCAGTGGATCGAACAGATGGTCGACAGCGGCGATCGAGCGCCCGGTGATGAAGGCGATCGCGCCGTCGAGACGATGCTCGATCGTCTGCAGCAATTGCCTCAACTCGTCGCTGACCGATACCGCATCGGGATGCGCCGCGTGCTCCAGCAAGGTGCCGTCGATGTCGAGGAAAAGCGCCCAGCGGCCTTCGGGAAGCTGCGGGGTGAGGTCTGCCTGGATGTTCATCGGAATCCGACTGCCTGTTTGCGTTCGAACATGGAAACGACATTGTCGCCGGTGGGGCCTGCCGGCCGCTCGTATAAAGCCGTGACCCGGTCGAGGTCGCCGCGCTTCCTTAGCCGCGCCGCGTCGAGCAGCATGCTTCCGGCCCAGCGAAAGACATTGTTGTCGCGCACGATATCGCGCATGCGCCGCATGCGCTCATGTTGCTCGTCCGGTCCCATGGTCAGCGCCTGCAGCATCGCCTCGCTCATCATCGCCGCGTCGTAGGGATTGACGATCAGCGCCTCCAGCAATTCGCGCGAGGCGCCGGCGAAGGTGCTGAGCAAAAGCACGCCCTGCTCGTCGTCGCGCGACGCCACGAACTCCTTGGCGACAAGGTTCATGCCGTCATGCAGGCTGGTGACGAGGCAGATGTCGGCGGCGCGATAGAGTTCGTAGACCGCCGCCTGCGAATGGTGCTCGGCGACCATGACGACGGGCTGGTAGGATTGGCCGCCGTAGCGCTGGTTGAGTTCCTCGGCATAGCGCAGGCATTCCTCATGCAGATGCTTGTAAGCCGGCAGCGTGCCGCGGCTGGGCGCCGCGATCTGCAGGAAGACGACATTGCCGATCGTTTCGGGATGACGAATGAACAGCTCCTCCAATGCGTGGAAGCGATCGAGGATGCCCTTGGTGTAGTCGAGACGTTCGACGCCGACGCAGAGCTTGGCGTCCGCCGGAATGTTGAACCGCCTGCGAACGCGCGCCCGGCACTCCTCGACGCTGGGCAGGGCTTTCAGGAGCTCGGCCGGCCATTCGATCGAGATCGGATAGGAATGCACCAGCGTCACCTGGCCGCCATAGGACACTGCGGCGTCCGCCCGCTCGATGCGGCTTTCCATGAAGCGGTCGACGCTTTCGGTGAAGTTGTTGGCGTGGAACTGAGTGTGGAAGCCCATGATGGAGCTGCCGAGCAAGCCGTCGAGGATGCGCTCGCGCCAGGGGCAGATGCTGAACACTTCCGAGTTCGGCCAGGGGATATGCCAGAAGGTGATGACGATCGCCTCGGGCAGCCGCTCGCGGATCATGCGCGGCAACAGCGCGAAGTGGTAGTCCTGGACCAGCACGATCGGTCGTTCGTTACGCGCCTCGGCAACCACCGTCTCGGCGAATTTGCGGTTGACGGCCTCATAGGCCTCCCAGTCCGACTCGCGAAAGATCGGACGCGTGAACGCGATATGGCAAAGCGGCCACAAGCCCTCATTGGCGAAGCCGAGATAGTAGCCTTGATATTCGTCGTCGCTCAACCAGACGCGGCGCAGCGTGTAGGACGGATTTTCGGGCGGCACTTGCACGCGATCGTTCCTGTCCACCACCGTTCGGTCGGCGCTGCCGCCGCCATAGGCGATCCAGGTGCCGCCGCAAGCGCGCGTGATCGGCTCGAGCGCCGAGACCAGCCCGCTCGCCGGAACGACGAGTTCGACGCCGCCGTCCTTGGTTTCGTTGTGGATATAAGGCTCGCGATTGGACACGACGATCACCTGCGCATCCGGCAGTTCGTCGGCGAGGATCTTGCGCAGCGTATCCGGCGACCATGTGACCAGAGCCGCGTCGACGGACTGCCCGTTCTTCTCGAATTCGCGCAGCACCTTGCGCGCGGCCTCGGTGGCGAAGTCGTCGCCGGAAGCTTGCGAAGCAGCAGCTCTCGAATGGTGACGACGCCGGGATACCGAAATGAAGATCGCGAGAGCGGAAAGTCCGAGGCTTGCGAGAATAAGGACCAAAAACAGGTCAACGCCATATTGTGTCATTGAAACGCCAGGTTGCCTCCGGCTGTCGCTCTTTTGTTTTTCGTTCTTGCCTGCTGCGGACGGGCAGACCGGTTCAGGTGTGCAACGCACAAACCGCCGGTCGGTTCCGACATTTTCCGATTGTTGAACGCGGACTTGCGACGCCTTCTTCTAAGTCCGCACGATAAGCGGCACCTGGCCTTCATGACGATCGGAAAGGAAGGCGGCGACACGGTCGCCGACCCGCTGGAAGGTCAAATCGACGGCCTTGTCACCGACGCTCAGATGCCGGAGCACGAGGGTGTCGATGCCGATCGGCAGCCTTGGGCGCGTGACATGCAATTCGCCTTTCCAGCCATCGATTTCCAGGCCCAGACAGGCCTGCATCAGCATGAAGGTGGAACCGGCCGACCAGGCCTGTGGCAGGCAGGCGACGGGATAGGCGATGGGCGCTTCGCCTGGGGCCCGAGCGAACCCGCAAAACAGTTCTGGCAGCCGCATGTTGAAATGCACGGCCGACTCGAAAGTGCCGCTCATCAGCCGCACCACGCTGTCGCGTTCACCGTAACGCGCGAGGCCGACGCCGCAAAGCGCCGTGTCATGCGGCCAGATCGAGCCGTTATGGTAGGACATCGGGTTGAAAAACACCGCATCGTCGGCGAGCGTCCTCAAGCCCCAGCCGGAATGGAAAGAGGCCGAGAGCAACTGCTCGGCGACCAGCTTGGCGCGCTCAGGCTGCGGCAGCCCGACGAAAAGCAGGTGTCCCGCATTTGATGTGCGCACCTTGCAGGGCTGGCCCTCGCCATCGATGGCCAGTGCATAGAAATTCATGTCGTCCAGCCAGAAGTCGCGTTCCACCGCGACCCGCATTTCCTCGGCCCGGTTTTCCCAGTGCTCGGCGTCGGCGAACTCGCCGCGGCGGCGCGCCAGCGCGGCCAGGCCGCGGAAGGCGGCAAACACATAGCCCTGCACCTCGACCAGCGCGATCGGCCCCTTGGGGATGCGCCCATCGGCATGGAAGACGGAGTCAAAACTGTCCTTCCAGCCCTGGTTGGCGAGACCGGATTCGGCGGCGCGCTGGTAGGTGACGAAACCGGTGGCGCTGCTTGCCTCCTCCGTCCATTCGGCGGCGGCCTTGAGCGATGGCCAAAGCCTGTCGATGAAGGCCATGTCGCCGGTGCGGTCGGCATAAGCAGAAGCCAGATGGATATAGAGCGGCGTGGTGTCGACGCCGCCATAATAGCGGCCGAAAGGAAGCTCACGCAGCGCCGCCATCTCGCCCTTGCGGGTCTCATGCATGATCTTGCCCGGCTGGGAATCACTGAAGGGCGAGGTCTCGGTCGCCTGGTGCTCGGCCAGAAAGGCAAGCACGCCGCGCGCCAGGCCCGGATTGAGCCAAAGCATCTGCAGGCTCGAGATCACGCCGTCGCGTCCGAACGCCGTCGAGAACCATGGAATGCCGGCATAAGGGTAAGGCCCGGTGGAAAGCTCGGTGGTGAGCAGCGCCACATCGGCGCGGGCGCGCTCGACCCAATCGTTGAAGACGCGACCCGAGCTGTGCACTGTGGCGCCGTGTCTGCGCTTGGCGCGCATGCCGAAGCGGGCTCGTGCCGCCGCGGCGCGGAAGCGGTCGCGGTCGGGCGCATCGGCGATCTCCGGGCCAACCTCGATATAGAGCACCTTTTGACTGCGCTTGGTCACCGCGATGAGGAAATCGGCGCGGTTGTCGCTCAACTGGTCCGGCGCCTGCGAAAAGGAGATCGCGGAAAGCCGCGGCAGGCCGTCCAGACCGTCATAGCCGAGCAGCACCGAAGTCTTGTCGGTCTTGGCGACATGCGTCGTACCGCGCTTCACCCGCGTCGAGCCGCGCACTTCGAACATGTCGCGAAAATCGGCGGCGAAGTGCAGCGAGGCGGTGATGGTGGAATGCTCGCGGCTGTAGTTGGAAAGCGTGATCCGCTCGAACAACCTGTCCTGCCAGATGAGCCTGACTCGCTCGATATGGATCGCGCCCTGCGGGATATCGCGCCCGCCGGCACTCTTGATCGGCAGGTTGGTCAGGTTGGACGTGAACAGCACATTGTCCTGGCTGAGCGATGCGCCGAGCAGCGACATCTGCCTGCCGCCGATGGTCAGCCGGAATTCGGACAGCACTCGCGTGTCGTCGCGGAAGAACCCGTCGCCCGCCCCCCTGATGTCGCCATAGGCATCGGCGACGGCGAAGCAGTCGCCCTGTTTGAGGGCAAAAAGCCGGTGCGGTTCCCGCGGCGCCGTCTCGTCGAGCGAGGAAAGGGCCACGGCAGGATCGAGCTTGCGCTCGTCGAGCTCCGTCATTCGTCACCTCTTCGTTTGCCCGCCCTGGAGCATGACGCCGAAAAGTATGAAGCGGTTTCGGACGACATCATGCTCTATCTCGTAGATTGGCGCAGTGAAGGTCAGGAGGCCTTGGCCTCCGGCATGCCGGTCAGGCGCATATAGGCAGCAAGATAGTCGCGCGCCATTCTTGTCGCCGAGAACCGCTTCTCGAAGACGGCTCTCACACGCCGCCGGTCGAGATCGAGAAGTGCTGGCATCGACGCTACCGCATCGTCTACACTGTCCACCACGAAACCGGTGACGCCATTGTCGACGATCTCCGGCAAGGCGCCGTTGTTCCAGGCGATCACCGGCGTGCCGCAGGCCATGGCCTCGATCGCGACGAGGCCGAACGGCTCCGGCCAGTCGATGGGAAACAGCAGGCCTGCCGCATTGCCGAGAAACTCAGCCTTCTCGTCCTCGGTGATCTCGCCGACATAGTCGATGCGGTCACCGTCGATGAGCGCCTCGATGTTATCGCGGAAATAGGCGCGGTCGTCGTCGCCGATCTTGGCCGCCAGCTTCAGCTTCAACCCGGAACGCCGCGCGATCTCGATGGCGCGGTCCGGCCGTTTGTCGCGCGACAGGCGTCCGAGGAAGGCGAGATACGGCTCTTCCCCCTGTGGTTCGCAGGTCGGCCGGTAGGCATCGAGCGGTAGTCCGTGATGGATGGTGGCCAGCCAGTTCGCGTCCGGCAGGCCGCGCTTCTGGCTCTGCGAAATCGAGATCATCGGGAAACGCGGAAAGCGCTTATAGGCCGGCGCCAGGTCGACATAGTCGAGCCGGCCGTGCGGCGTCGTCACCGTCCGTCCCGCGATCTCTTCGAAGAACGGGAAATGCAGGAAGTGGCTGAGATGAAAATGGATGACGTCGAACTCGTCGGCGCGCTCGCGCACATCGGCGAGCATGGCCAGATGCGCGGCGATCTCCGACTTCTTCGGCCGCGCGTCGAGGCGTATTGCCTGGTCGCGTCCAGGCACCAGCCGCGCCGACGTCTCGCTATCGCCGCTCGCGAACAGCGTCACATCATGGCCGAGCTCGACCAGCGCTTCGGTGATGTAGAAGACGATCCGCTCGGTCCCGCCATAGAGTTTCGGCGGCACGGATTCATAAAGCGGCGCGACATGGGCTATGCGCATCTGGTCCCTCGGCTGTTGATGCGAGGCAAAATGCGTCAGCCGCGAGATCGTTCCTGCCCAATTGGTCGCGGGGCACGATCGATATCCGCTCGACAGGGCATGACAGGTCGGCCAGGGCTTTCAACCTCGCCTCGTTCTAAAAGTGATGCCTAGCGCTAAGTAATTAAATCAACTTGATTTTCTGAAGTAGCAATCTACAGTTTCCGTGACTGGTAAGTACCGAATGACCCTCAAGAAAGCCATCTCCGGCACTAACCTCGAGCAGGCGAAATCGCACAACCGGCGTGTGGTGATCGAAACGATCCGCACCAACGGCGCGCTGTCGCGGGCGGCGATTGCAAGGCTAACGGCGCTGTCGTCGCAGACCATCTCCAACATCGTCGAGGAGTTGGAAGCGGCCGGGCTGCTGCGCCCGGAAGCAACGCTGAAAGGCGCGCGCGGCCAGCCGGCCGTCCCCTACTCCATCAACCCGGATGGCGGTTATTCGATCGGCCTGCAGCTCGACCACCAGCTGGCCGTCGGCGTCGTCACCGATCTCTCCGGCACCATGCGCGCCCGCATCGAGAGACATGTCGACCGGCCGACGCCCACGCGGGCTATGCCGCTGCTTGCCGGGATATCGAGCGACCTGATCGCAACGTCCCGGCTCGACAGGGCGAAGCTGCTCGGCATAGGCATGGCGATGCCCGGGCCGTTCGGCGTCGAAGGCATGACGTCGGTCGGCCCAACGGCGCTCCCCGGCTGGCATGATTTTCCGGTCGCCGACGAACTGGAGCGGCTGACAGGTATCGCCGTCACCGTCGAGAACGACGCCACCGCAGCGGCTATCGGCGAGCGGCTTTATGGCGTTGCCCGCAAGCTCGGCAGTTTCGTCTACCTCTTCATCGGGACAGGCCTGGGCGCCGGCCTTTTTCTCGACGGCCATCTCTACAAGGGAAGCCGCCACAATGCCGGCGAGATCGGCCACATCATCGTCAGGCCGGGCGGCCTGCCCTGCGACTGCGGCAAGCGCGGCTGCCTGGAGCGCTACGTTTCGCTGCGCGCGGCCTATGACAGGCTCGACCTGCCGGATCCCGACCATGCCTCTCCCGACCTGCTGGAAGAGCTTTTGGCAAAGGGCGACAGCCGTTTCGAAGCCTGGCTCGCCGAGGCGGTCGATCCGTTGCGGCAGGCGATCGATATCCTGGAAATGGCGCTCGATCCCGAGACCGTCGTGCTCGGCGGCTTCATGCCGCTGCCGGTGATCGAGGCTTTGGCCAGCCGACTCGAACCGCTGCATCTCTCGGTGAGCTCGACCAGCGCCCGCATGACCCCGCGAGTGCTGGTCGGCGCCGCGGGCAAGGACACCTCCGTGCTCGGCGCCGCGGCCTTGCCGATTTTCTCGGAAACCAACCCGCAATTCGACGTGCTGCAGAAGCCTGTGAGCTGATACATGGCAGTCCACCCGATCATAAAATTTCCCGATCCCCTGCTGCGCGCGGTCGCGGATCCCGTCGAACGGTTCGACGTCGAGCTGTTCCGTCTCGCCATCGATCTCCTCGACACCATGTATGCTGCGCCCGGGATTGGTATCACCGCCCCGCATATCGGCATTTTGAAACGTGTGGTGGCGATCCAACTTCCTTCGTCCTCCAAGTCCGGGATTTTTGTAAATCCGTCGATAGTCGAGGCGTCGACCGAAATGATCCGCAATGCGGAAGGTAGCGTTTCGATGCCCGGTGTGACGGAGGATATCGAGCGGCACGCCCGCGTGCGGGTTCGCTATCAGGATCTCGAGGGCAAGGAGCGGTTCGAGGACGCCGAGGGTCTGCTGGCGGCCTGCCACCAGCATGAGATCGACCAGCTCGACGGGCTCTTCTGGACGCACAGGCTGTCGCGCTTGAAGCGCGAGCGCCTGATCAAACGCTACGGCAAACGGCGGGCATCCTAGATTGCTGAGGCTACGCACTCGTCTGACGGCCAGTGACGCGTTCGAACCCGAGCAGCGGAGCAGAAGGTGAAGGCGGAGATCAGCACGAAATGCGCGACCGTCTCGGCGGCCGAATTCGGCCACGACTCGCGGCTGGTGCCGATCACGATCGACGCGCCGGAGACGCTGATGGACGAGCGCTGATCTGCCCGCGCGAACGCAGCGGCGGCAAGCTGGTGCGCGCCTTCCTCGACATTGAGCCTGGCTTTTACGTGGATCCGGGCGCCGCTGCCGTGACCCGCCACACCGTATTGCCGACATCGTCGGCAATCAGCAGCGCGCCGGATTTGTCGACGGCAACGCCGACCGGACGGCCTCTCGCCTCGCCCTTGTCGTTGAGGAAGCCGGTCACGACGTCTTGCACCATGCCGTTTGGATGCCCGCCGCTGAAAGGCACAAAGACCACCTTGTAACCGTTGAAGCGGGAGCGGTCCCAACTGCCATGCTCGCCGACAAAAGCGCCGCCGCGATAGGATTGCGGCAGGTTGCTCGCGGTGTAGAAGGCAAGCCCGAGCGGCGCGACATGCGAGCTCAGCGCGTAGTCCGGCGGGATGGCCTTGGCCACCATGTCCGGCCGCTGCGGCATGACGCGCGGATCGACATGCTGGCCGTAATAGCTGTAGGGCCAGCCATAGAAGGCGCCGTCCTTCACCGAGGTCATATAATCCGGCACGAGGTTCGGCCCGAGCTCGTCGCGCTCATTGACCACGGTCCAAAGCGCCTTGCTTTGAGGCTCGAAAGAGAGGCCGTTTGGATTGCGCAACCCGCTGGCGAAAATGCGCGAGCGGCCGGTGGCGCGGTCCACTTCCCAGATCGCGGCGCGGTCCTTCTCGGCCTGGATACCGTTCTCGGTGATGTTGCTGTTCGAACCGACGCCGACATAGAGCAGCGAACCGTCAGGGCTCGCGACCAGGCTCTTCGTCCAGTGGTGATCGATCGGCCCGCCGGGCAGTTCCGTCAGCACCTTGCCGGGCGCCGTGATCTTGGTGTCGCCCGGCTGGTAGGGATAGCGCACGATCGCGTCCGTGTTGGCGACATAAAGGTCGTTGCCGACCAGCGCCACGCCGAAGGGCGAGGTGAGATGGTCGAGGAACACGCCCTGGTAATCTGGCTCGCCGTCGCCGTTGGTGTCGCGCAGGAGCGTAATGCGGTTGCTAGGCCCGGTGTCCCCGCCGGAGGTGACCCAGCCTTCGACCCAGCCCATGACGATATCCTTCGGACGCTTGGCCGAGGCCTCGGGAGGCGCCTTGGATTCCACCACCAGAATGTCGCCGTTGGGCAGCACGTAAAGGGAGCGCGGATGCTGAAGCCCCTTGGCCAAGGCCTCGATCTGCAGGCCTTGCGCGACGGTCGGCTTTTCGTCGTTTTTCCAGCCGACCACCGAGGCCAGATGCATCGGCGGGAACAGGTACTGGTTTATCTCCGGCAGCTTCGGATTCGGGCCGATCTGGGCATTCGGATCGGTGTTGTCGTCGCTGCAGCCGGCAACGCCCAGGGCCATCACGCAGCAAAGCGCCGCGGTCGTCCATTTGATCGCGCTGTCAAACCGTCTCATCGGCCACTCCTACATGATGGCGATAGACCAGCGCCCAGCCGAGCCAGCCTGTGAAGATCAGGATCACGACCACCAGCGCCGACAGGATCAGCCCGGTCGGCACGACGGATGTCCATGCGTCGCGCGTGTGGATCAGCATGTTGAAGAAGGAAAGGACAAGCACGACGACGTTGCCGGCCATGTGCAGCCATGCCGTCGGCTGAGCACGTATCTTGCGGCCCCCAAGAAAGTCCGTAAGCCCGGCGATGGCGGCCAGGATACCGACGATGACACCCACGGTCAGGAGCCAGGCCGAGAAATTGGCCCAGGTCATTTCAGCTGTCCGCCAGTAGGCGATATCGGTGAGCAACGTTCCGACGAAACAGGCAATCGGGATGGTGACGAGCATCGGGTGTATGGGATGGCCGGCTATGCTTGCCGTGGATCGCGGATTGTCCATGCGAACGCTCCTTTCCGCGCTGCGGTTGAAACCCAACAGCGCGAAAAGGCGAATGTTCCGGCGAAAATTCGCGCGCTCACCAGAAGGTGAACGCCCGATTGTCAGCCATGGCGGGCGCGGAATAGGCCGTGAGGTGGCCGGGCGAACATTTTACGGACGACAATCACCCAAGCCGGCCGGCATGCCATTTCAGGTGATCGTCCATGAAGGTCGAGATGAAATTATAGGAGTGGTCGTAGCCCTCCTGCATGCGCAGGGTGAGATCGATGCCTGCCTTCCTGCATCCTTCTTCGAGCAGCCATGGCCGAAGACCGTCCTGCAGGAAGCCGTCCGCCGTGCCCTGGTCGACGAAGAATTCCGGAAAGCGCTTCCCATCCTCGATCAGCAGCGTCGCATCATAGGCGCGCCAGCTCTTTTCGTCCGATCCGAGATATCTTTCGAAAGCAGGCCGCGACCAGTTGGCCGTCGACGGCTGCACGATCGGCGCGAAGGCCGAGCAGCTCCGGTAGCGTTGCGGATTCTTGAGCGCGATCGTCAGCGCGCCATGTCCGCCCATCGAATGACCGAAAATGGCCTGGCGTGACATGTCGACGGGAAAATTGGCGGCGACGAACGCCGGCAATTCCTCGGTGATGTAGGAATACATGCGGTAGTTCTTCGCATAAGGCTCCTGCGTCGCATCGAGGTAAAAGCCGGCGCCGCAGCCGAACTGCCAATTGTCCTTCTCGTCGGGAACGTCGGCGCCACGCGGGCTGGTGTCGGGGCACACGATGACGAGCCCGAGCTCGGATGCCAGCCGCCGGTACTCGCCCTTGTCCATGACGTTTGCATGCGTGCAGGTCAGGCCCGACAGGTACCACAGGACCGGAAGCGGCCCGTCCTTGGCCTGCGGCGGCACGAACACGGCGAAGGTCATGTCGCAGGCGCAGACGTCGGAGGTGTGCGAGTAAACGCCCTGGACGCCGCCATGCGATTTGGAGGTGGAAACGACCTTCATCAACTCTGCCTCTCGTCAGGAAATCGTGACCCGACATAACCGCCGGGCACGATCGGCGCAACCTGCCGCCTCGGCAAACCGGATGGACGGCGCGATGAGGCTTGCGTCCGGTTAGCCCGCCGGAGCGATCAAGTCCGGGCCGGTCGCATCGACGCTCGATACCGCGCCGTCGAGCTACCGGCCGCCATGATTGGATACCCAGATCCCGTCCCCCCTCCCCGATCAATCGCGCTGCATCATCCAGATGGAGGACGCCCTTTTAGCTTTCCTTGTTTGAGGTCGCCTCCGGCGGGAGTAATAGTCGCGTCGGAATTCGTGAGGAGGAGACGATGACGCTGAACTTCGACCCGAGGGCGAAGGCCACCACGCTCTACCATGGCGAATTCCGGCCGATGTTCATCGCCGGCAAGTGGGTCGCGGCGCAGTCCGGTGAGGTGATGCAGGCGCTGAACCCGGCGACGGGCGAAGTGCTGGCGACCGTGCCGCGCGGCGGAGCCGCTGATATCGACGCCGCGGTCGCCGCGGCGCGCGCGGCCTTCGAAGGCCCCTGGTCGAAATTCTCGCCCTACGAGCGGCAATGCGTGCTGTTCAGGATCGCCGACCTGTTCGAGAAGCATTGGGAAGAGCTCAGCGTCTCCGACACGCTCGACATGGGCCTGCCGATCACCCGCACGCTGGCCAACCGGCGCCGCGTCATCGGCATGCTGCGCTTCTATGGCGGCATGGCGACCGCGCTGCATGGCGAGGCGATCGACAATTCCATTCCCGGCGAGATCGTCACCTTCACCCGTCGCGAACCGGTCGGCGTCGTCGGCGCGATCATCCCCTGGAATGCGCCCACCGCAGCCTCGATCTGGAAGATCGCGCCGTCCCTGGCCACCGGCTGCACCATCGTGCTCAAGCCGTCGGAAGACGCATCGTTGACGCCGCTTTTGATCGCGAAGCTGATGCAGGAGGCCGGCGTGCCCGACGGCGTCGTCAACATCGTCACCGGAACCGGCGCCGAGGCCGGCGCGCGGCTCGCCGAGCATCCCGATGTCAACAAGATCGTCTTCACCGGCTCGACCTTGACCGGCCAGGCCATCGCCCGCGCCGGCGTCACCAACCTGAAGCGCGTCTCGCTGGAGCTTGGCGGCAAGTCGCCGATCATCGTGTGCCGCGATGCCGATATCGACAAGGCCGTGCCGGTCGCGGCGATGGCGGTGTTCGTACATTCAGGCCAGATCTGCATCGCCGGATCGCGCCTGTTCGTGGCGCGCGAGATCCATGACGAGTTCGTGCGCCGGGTCGCCGAGTTCGCCGGCAAGCTGCGCATCGGCCACGGCATCGAGGCGGAGACGGAAATCGGGCCGCTTATCAATGCGAGGCAGGCCGGCAAGGTCGAAGGCTACATCAAGGCGGGCAGCGACGAAGGCGCCCGGCTGGTCGCCGGCGGCTCGCGGCTGACGGGCGAGCTCTATGACGGCGGCAACTTCATCGCGCCGACCGTCTTCGGCGCGGTGTCGGACAAGATGACCATCGCGCGCGAAGAGATCTTCGGACCGGTCATCTCGGCGATGCCCTTCGACACGCTGGATGAAGCCGTCGCGCGCGCCAATGCGACGCCTTATGGTCTGGCGGCTGGTATCTTCACCACCAATCTCGGCACCGCGCACAAGCTCGCGCGCCGCGTCAAGGCCGGCTCGGTCTGGGTCAACATGTATCACGCCATCGACCCGGCCGTGCCCTTCGGCGGCATGAAGATGTCCGGCTATGGCCGTGAAGGCGGCGTCGAGCATCTGCACGAATATCTGGAAACGAAGGCGGTCTGGATCCAGACCGACTAATGCATGTCGCGCAAAAGTGACCTCGGTTTTGCGGCAACGACATGCATCAAACAAAGGACCTAAAGCGCGTCGCCTGAATCCGTTTCAGCGCGATGTGCTTTACGGGGTATGCCGATATTCAGATGAGGACGGCCTGCAAATCGCAGTGACGCCGAGGAAAGGCCGGCGCAGGCGATCCACGAAATCATAGACGCGCAGGAACTCGTGATCGTTCATCCGCACACTCTCCTTCCCGGGAGGAAGGATACGCCGATCAGGTGGCCCGCGGCAGCTTTTGTCCAATTTGGACGAAACTGGCCAGCTTCAAGTCCCCGCTGTCTTGGGAGCCAGGACGAAATCCCATTCGACGGACCAGAACGGCGCTTCGAGACCGAGCTCGCTCGCCTTTTCCCAGTCGGTGACTTTGATGAAATCGGCGATCAGTGAATCCTTGACCCCGAAGACGGCGTCCTCGGCGAGGTAGCGGCAGTCGGGCGCGAAAATGTGGGTGATGACCGGGTCATAGCCCGGCGCGCTGACGATGTAGTGCACATGCGCCGCGCGGTTCGGATGACGCCCGAGCGCGGCGAGCATCTTTCCGACGGGTCCGTCGTCGGGGATCGGGTAGTAGCGTGGCTTGACCGAACGGTACCAGTATTCGCCCTTCTCGTCGGTGGTGAAGACGCCGCGCAGGTTCCAGCCGGGCTGCACGTCCTTCTGCTGGACATCGTAGAAGCCGTCGTCATTGGTCTGCCAGACGTCGATCAGCGCGCCGGCGATCGGCTTGCCTTGCGTGTCGAGCACGCGCCCACGCACCACCATCGGCTCGCCCTTGCCGTCGAGGCAGATGTTCGCGCCGTGCTCGTAGCGCGGCGCCTCGGGCACATAGAACGGCCCGAGGATGGTGTTTTCCGTAGCGCCGTTCGGGCGGCGGTGATTGATCGCGTCGACGAGCATGGAAACGCCGAGCGTGTCGGAGAGAAGGATGAACTCCTGCCGCCAGTCGGAGCACATCTTGCCGACATCGGTGAGGAACTTGATGCCTTGCAGCCACTCCTCATGCGTCGGCTCGATCTCCTTGACGGCGGCATGCAGATGTTTGACCAGCACACCCATGACCTCCTTCAGGCGCGGGTCGACATCCGGTCCCATGCGCGCGTTGACCACGTCGACCGAGGTCTCTTCCTCGAAATAGGGATATTTCGGTCGAGCGGCGTCCGCGATGCCTGTCATGGCGATAACTCCTCCAGGGACATTCAGCTTCTCAGGCCCGCGGCCGCTCGCCGGCATAGGCGCGCGCGATAAGAGCGCGGATCGGTTCTCGCTCCAGCGCCCGCGGGTTCCAGTAGGGATTGGCCAGCGCGCGGTCCGTCGCTATGTCGATCCCGTCGGCCGGCATGCCGATCTCGGAGAGCGCGCGCCTGGCGCCGATCCTGCCCGCGAGATCGTAGAGAGCCATCGCGGGATCGTCCGTCTTCAGCACCGCCCGCAAGGTTTGCATGACGGCCGGAACGGCAGGCGCATTGTAGGCCAGCGCATGCGGCAGCACGATCGTGTGGGTCTCCGCATGCGGCAGATCGAAACTGCCGCCCAGCGTATGGCAAAGCTTGTGATGCAGCGCCATACCGACCGAGCCGAGGCAGATGCCGCAGAGCCAGGCGCCATAGAGCGCCTTGGAGCGCGCATCGCGGTCATGCGGCTTCTCGGCGATGACCGGCAAGGCGCTCACCAGTGCGCCAATGGCCTCGGCCGCCATCAGATCTATCACCGGATTGCTTTCCCTCGCATAGAGCGCCTCGACGGCATGGGCGATGGCGTTCATGCCGCTTGTCCCCGACAAGGAAGCGGGAAGCGTCATCGTCAGGTCGACGTCGTAGATGACCACTTCCGGCAGCACACGCGGACTCGACTGCGTGACTTTCACGCCATCCTTCGTCTCGCCGAGGATCGGCGTCATTTCCGAGCCGGCATAGGTCGTCGGCATCACGATCTGCGGCAGGTCGGTGCGCAAGGCGATCGCCTTGGCGAGGCCCGTCGTGGAGCCGCCGCCGACCGCAACCAGCCCGTCGGCCTTGAGTTCCGCCACGACCCGCAGCGCGTCCTCGGTCACCGACACGGGCGTGTGCATCGTGGCCCCGGCATAGACTCCGGCCGCCGCACCGCCGAGCGATCCGGCAAGACGCCGGGCGTCGGCCTCCTTAGGCGGCGTCGCAAGCACGAGCACGCGTTTCAACCCCAGCCGGTCGATCTCCTGCGGCAGCCTTGCGATCGTACCCGATCCGAAGACGACGCGTGCCGGCTGGCCGTTATAGACAAAGCTTTTCACTTGAGCCCTCCTTCCGTCAGCCGCGATTGTCGACGCGCATCAGGAAGGGATTGATGCTGACGCTCTGCCAGACATTGGCGGCATTGAATGGGTCGCCGGCGTTGAATGCCTTCACATCCTCGATGCTCTCAGCGGAAAAGACGAAGAGCGAGCCGATCATGGTTGCGCCGTCCGCCGCGACCAGCGGCCCGGAAATCACGGTCGTGACCGAGCCGGCGGCAAGATAGGCCTTGTGGGCATCGTAATTGGCGAGCCGGCGCTGAAGCGCATCGGCATGGTCGAGACAGTGGACGGCAAAGAGCAAGCTAGTCCTCCCGGGCAGACGCGACGCTTCATCGATCGTCGCTAAGTTCTACTCCTCCCTGCCGGAACTTAAACCGGTGCCTGTCGAACAGGCCGCTGAATTGGTCCAAAATGGACAGATGCCAAGCCGATGCGGTCCCCGAATTGTTTCGCCGCCGGAAATGGATATCGGCCAATTGCGTCGTGCCGTCGGGGACAAGCGCGGCCGCGAGGTCGCCGTGGTCTCAGGCGATCCGCTGCTCGAACTGGGCGATCTCCGCGCTCTTGCGCAGGCCGGTCGCGACGACGGACACGCGGAACTTTCCCGCCAGGGCCTGGTCGAAGATGGCGCCGACGATGATGTCGGCATCGGCGTCGACTTCTTCCCTTATCCGCGTCGCGGCTTCGTCGACCTCGAACAGCGTCATGTCCATGCCGCCGCAGATCGACACGAGCAGTCCCCTGGCGCCGGACATGGAGGCTTCATCGAGGAGCGGATTGGCGATCGCCGCCTCGGCCGCGATCTTGGCACGCCCCTCCCCGGAGGCCTCGCCGGTTCCCATCATCGCCCGGCCCATGTCGCGCATCACCGACTTTACGTCGGCGAAATCGAGATTGATCAGGCCTTCCTTGACGATGAGATCGGTGATGCAGCCGACACCCGCGTAGAGAACGCGGTCCGCCATGGCGAAGGCATCGGCGAAGGTGGTCCTGGCGTCGGCGACCCTGAAGAGGTTCTGGTTCGGGATGACGATCACGGTATCGGCGCTCTCGCGCAGGCGTTCGATGCCTTCCTCGGCGGCTTGAGTCCTACGCTTGCCTTCGAACATGAAAGGCTTGGTGACGACAGCCACCGTCAGGATGCCGGCATCGCGCGCCGCACGCGCGATCACGGGCGCCGCACCGGTCCCGGTGCCGCCGCCCATGCCCGCGGTGATGAAGCACATATGCGTTCCCGCCAGATGATCCATGATCTCGTCGATGGATTCTTCCGCGGCAGCACTTCCGACCTGGGGCAAGGACCCGGCGCCCAGGCCCTCGGTCACATGCGCGCCAAGCTGGATCAGCCGCGACGACTTCGACATGGTGAGCGCCTGGGCGTCGGTGTTGGCGACGACGAACTCGACGCCCTGCAGTCCCTCGGCGATCATATTGTTGACGGCGTTGCCGCCGGCGCCGCCGACCCCGACAACGGTGATCTTGGGTCTCATCTCCAGGATTTCCGGCTTGGCGGTCATTTTTTCATCTTTCTAGCGAAAGCACCCGCTGCTCCGCCGCGCGACTATGCGGAACCGGAGCAACGAGCACACGAATCAGGTGATCCCCACCAACCGCAGGGAATCAGAGCGGGCGCCTCCCTGCAAGGTCCGCTGACATTCTGCAAGCGCAAACGCCCCTTCCGAGCGCTGGAAAACGCCTGGGCGCTCGACTGAGTCGAGCCGATGTCGTTGCAGGAAATCTATTGCGTCACCGAAGTCGAGGTGCCCCAGGTGTCCGACAGCACGTAGCCTTGCGGATAGGGATCCGTCGGATCGAGATAATAGTTGTGCTCGCCCGTGATCCAGGCCCTGCCGGTTATCTGCGGCACGATCGCCTTGCGCCCGGCGACTTCGGTGAGTTCGAGGATCTTGCCGGTGAAGCGCGAGCCGATGATCGATTCGTGGATCAGCACCTCGCCGGCCTTCATCAGGCCCCGCGCCTGCAGCACCGCCATGCGGGCCGAGGTGCCGGTTCCCGTCGGGCTGCGGTCCGAGCGCCCGGGCGAGACAATGCAGGTGTTGCGCGTGACGTTGCCCGGTCCCTGGAACGGCATGGCGAACTGCACGATGGATACGCCGCGCACATTGTCGAACTGCGGGTGCACGACGTCGAGCTGCTCGCGCGCCGCGCGGCGGACCTTCTCGCCGGCCACGGCCAGCTCGCGCGCCTCGTCGGGCGTGACCGAGAAGCCGAGCGCGGGCGCATCGACGATCGCGTAGAACATGCCGCCATAGGCAATATCGACCTTGATCGTGCCCAGCCCTTCCACCTCGATACTGGCATCGAGGCGCTCGGCGAAGGCGGGGGCATTGCGCAGCGTGATCGACAGGCATTTGCCGTCGCTGCATTCAGCGCGCACCTCGATGACGCCGCCCGGCATGTCCAGCTTGAAGCGAGTCTCCGGCTCCTGCATCGGCACCATGCCGGTCTCGAGCAACACCGTGGCGACGCAGATCGTGTTGGAGCCGGACATCGGCGGATATTCGGTCGGCTCCATGATGATGGCGCCCGCGGCACAATCCTCGCGCGTCGAGGGCACCAGGAGATTGACATGCCGGGCAACGCTGCCGCGCGGCTCGCAGATCAGCATGCGCCTGATATGGTCGTGGTCGCGTTCCATCGTGATCATCTTTTCCATCATCGTGCGGCCCGCGGGCGGCAGCACGCCGCCCACGATGACATCGCCGATCTCGCCCTCGGCATGGCAGCCGACGACGCGGATGCTGGTTTTCGTGCGCATTGTTTCTCCCTGTCGATCGCGACTATCCGCATCGCAAGCGGTAGCGTTCCGGACAAACTGATCAATCTGCGCGCCAGCCTCAAGGAGAATCCGAGAATGACCGCCAATGTTTTTCCGGCTGCTTGCCGGCGCATGACGAAATGGCGGAAAACCCTTCGGAAGTGGCGGGACCTTGCGCCGTGAACGCCGGTCCTCTGCGGCGACCGGGCCACCTCGGCGCGCAAGGCTGAGAGACCACCCGTGATATCGGCCGGCGGTCCCTTGACGCCGCCATAGAGCGCTCCCGTGTCGGCGCTACCCGTCCGCCAGCGCCGTCACCTCGCGCCGGAAAGGCAGCGCGTCGCCGATATCGGCTTCGTCCAGCTCGCGGGCGAAGCGATGGCCGGCATAGGTGGCCCAGGCGATCGGCCCTGGCGCTTGCGCATCGCCGATGACCTTGACCGAACGGATGCCATTGTTGGCCCACTCGTTTTCCCGGGCCTTCAGTGCGCGCCAGACGTCGTCCTCCTGATTGCGCGACGTGACCAGGACGACGGCATCGGCGGCCAGGTCCTGTTTCGAGCCGGTATAGACGCAGGCCGTCACGACGCCGCCCGGAACGATGCTCGTGACGGTCCTGTTCAGCACGATGTCGACTCCGAGCTCCGCCAGACGACGGTGGATGGCGCCCTGCTCCAGCGTATTGCGGGTCCAGTCCGAGACATAGGCCGAAGGTGTCACCAGGGTCACCTTCGCGCCCCGGCGCGCCATCAGCTCGGCCAGCACGCCGCCCATGTAGTAGTGGTCGTCGTCGAACAGCACGACATTGCCGCCCGGCACCTTGCCGTCCATCAGATCGTCGGGCGTGTAGACCGGCATCGCGGCGTCGATCGGCATCGGCACGATATGGGCGCGCGCGACGCCGTCGCGCCGCCAGGTCGATCCGGTGGCGATGGCGACATTCTGGAAGCCGAAGGATAGGATGTCGTCCGCCGACAGCCGGCTTTCGAAGTAGATCTCGACATTGGGCATCTGGCTGAGCTGATACTGGCGATAATCGCGCACCCGGCCCCAGGCCGAGAGACCCGGCAGCAGGCACTCGCGCGCCACGCGGCCGCCGAGCTCGGTACCCGCTTCCGCAATTGCCACCTGATAGCCGCGCAGGCCGAGCGCGCGGGCGGCCTCAAGTCCGGCGGGCCCGGCGCCGACGATCAGAACGCTGTCGCTGTCGCCCTTGGCCTGCATGCGCTCCGGATGCCAGCCCTTGCGCCATTCCTCCATGAAGGTCGGGTTCTGCGTGCAGCGCGAGATCGACATCGTCATGTCGCCGGTGATGCAGATGTTGCAGCCGATGCATTCGCGGATGTCCTCGATACGTCCCTCCTGGACCTTTTTCGGCAGGAAGGGATCGGCGATCGACGGGCGGGCGCAGCCGATGAAATCGAGCGTGCCCGATTTGATCATCCTCACCATCACGTCCGGCGAGGTGAAACGGCCGACGCCGACGACCGGCTTCGAGGTCAGCTTCTTGATGCCGGAGACCAGGCTCTCCTGCGCCGCCTCTTCCTTGAACCGCGACGGCCCCGAGCAATCCTCCCAGGCGCCGTGCGCGAGGTCCCATAGATCGGGCAGCTCGGCATGCATCTCGATCATGTCGCGGACTTCCGAATTGGCGAAGCCAAGCTCGCCGATCATCTCGTCCAGCGACAGCCTGAGCGTCAGGCCGCAGGTGTCGCCGATCGCGTCGCGTCCTTCCTCGATCAGCTCGCGCATCAGCCGCGAGCGGTTCTCCAGCGAGCCGCCATATTCGTCGCTGCGCTGGTTGGTGGCGGTGGACAGGAAATGCTGGATGATGCCGAAGCCGTGCGCGCCGTAGAGGCACACCAGGTCGAAACCCGCCTGCTTCGCGCGCTTGAAGGCATTGCGGTGCCAGCGGCGCAGGTCGCGGATATCCTCTCTGTCCATGGCGCGCGCCTGCACCGGATCGTTGGTGAAGGTGCGGATCGGCAGCGCCGACGGCCCGCGCGGGACCTCCTTGGTGTAGAGGTTGGGACCGTTGATGCCGGAATAGGCGAGCTGGATGCCGGCGAGCGCTCCATATTCGTGCATGGCCTTGGCCATCTTGGCCAGCGCCGGGATATCGGCGTCGTCCCACAGGCGCAGCTCGATGAAGGGCGTGATCTCGGAGGTGTGGTGCATCTCCGTCTGCTCGGTGAAGATGACGCCCCATCCGCCTTCGGACTTCATCCGGCGCATCTCGGCCGCGGCCGACGGATCGCGATAACCGCCGCCATTGCAATGGGGAACCTGGTAGAAGCGGTTCTTGGCCGTCACCGGTCCGATCTTCATCGGCTCGAACAGAATGTCGTAGCGTGGGTCGCGCATGGTGCTTCCTTCCTGTCGGCTCGGCGCTGCCTAAAGCATGATCCCGAAAGGTGGGAACCGGTTTTCGGAAAAGATCATGCTCCAACAAGGAGACTACTCATAAGTTGGCACCGTCGCGGGAAAACTACGGATTTCTTCTGCGCGGATTAGGACGCGCCTAATCGCCCTTGCATGGATTAGCCTCAGGTGAACCGGCGCTGAGCCAAATGCGACTTCAGGGCGACGGCGGCACGGTGCTACACAGCCGGCTGTGGCAACGGGACAAGAAACATGGACAGCATCAGGATCCTCGAAAAGCTGATCGCCTTCCCGACGGTGAGCCGCGACTCCAACCTCGACCTCATCGGCTATGCGGCCGACCTTGTCGGAGCGAACGGCATAGCCAGCCAGCTCATCCACAGCGCCGACGGCCACAAGGCCAATCTCTTTGCCACCACCGGCCCGGCCAACAGGCCTGGCATCATGCTGTCCGGCCATACCGACGTCGTTCCCGTCGACGGCCAGAACTGGACGCTGCCGCCATTCGCGATGACCGAGCGCGACGGCAAGCTTTTCGGACGCGGCGCGGCAGACATGAAGGGTTTCGTGGCCTGCGCTCTTGCTGCCTGCATCAAGGCCTCGAAAATGGCGCTTCGCACGCCCTTGCATCTGGCGCTCTCCTACGACGAGGAAATCGGCTGTCTCGGCGTGCGCGACCTGATCGAGATGTTGAGTGCAGCACCCCAACGGCCGCTGCTGTGCATCGTCGGCGAGCCGACCAACATGCAAGTGGCGACCGGGCACAAGGGCAAGCTCGCGGCGCGCGCCCTCTGCAGGGGACGCGAAGGCCATTCGGCGCTCGCCCCGTTGGCGCTCAACGCCATCCATCTCGGCTGCGATTTCGTGCGCGCCCTGCGCGACGAACAGGATCGGCTGGCGCGCGAAGGCGCGCGCGACGGCGACTACGACATCCCCTATACGACCGTGCATGTCGGCAAGATCAATGCCGGCGTGGCGCTCAACATCGTGCCCAACCTCTGCCAGGTCGATTTCGAGATCCGCAATGTCGCCGCCGACGATGCCGCCGGCATTCTCGACAGACTTCGCGGCGACGCCGCGCGCATTGCCGCCGACGCGGCTTCGATCGCGCCGGAAGCCGCGATCGATATCGAGATCACCAACACCTATCCGGGCCTCGACACGCCGGCCAGCTCGGAAGCCGTCGCTTTCGTCAAATCGCTGACCGGCGCCAACGACACGATGAAGGTCGCGTTCGGCACGGAAGGCGGATTGTTCAGCCGCGATCTCGGCACGCCCGCCGTCGTCTGCGGACCGGGCTCCATGGCGCAGGGGCACAAGTCGGACGAATATGTCAGCGTCGAACAGCTGCGGCGCTGCGACGAGATGCTGGAAAGGTTGCTGACGCGGCTCGCCGACGGTTGGCCGTGATATTTCTCATTTGACGATGCGTTCGGTGCCGAAGACGCCTTGCTCGACCACGAAGCGGCGGCAGTGGTCGATGAAGGCCTGAACCGTCAGCGTGCGGTGCTCGGCATTCGGCAGCGCAATTCCCATCATCAGCGGCCTGATGTCACCCAGCAAGGGCACGAAGACCAGCAGCTTGCCGTCCGGCGACATGGTGTTGAGCGGCCGCATGTTGGCGATGCCGTAGCCGAAGCCGTTGGCGACCATCGTGCGCATGACGGCGATGTCGCCGGTGCGCTCGGCGATCCTGGGCCGCAGCCCTTTGGGTTGGAAAGCCGACAGGAAATATTCGCGGCTATAGGGCAGGTCGAGCAGCACCATCGGCTCGTCGACCAGCTCCTCGGGCGTGATGCCCGCCCTTCCCGCCAGGCGGTGCGCGGCCGGAAGCATCACATAGGCCGGCAGCTGCATCAGCGGCTCGAACGTCATGTCCTGCGACAGTTCGAGGTCGTAGGTGAGTGCTGCGTCTATTTCGCCACGCTGCAGCATTTCGAACAACTGCCCCTGGTTGCGCTCGAACTGCCTGACGCGCACATCCGGATAGGCGTCCTCGAATTTCCGGCGCAGCGCCGGCAGCACGATCTGCGCGAATGTCAGCAGGCAGCCGATCGCCAGCGGCCCGCGCACCTTTTCGGCTATATCGCCGGCAATGTCGTGCAGCGCATCCGCATCGTTGAGCAGCCGCGCGGCTTCCTTGAGGAACAGGCGTCCGCCCGCCGTCAGCGCCAGCGCGTGCGAGTGCTTGCGCACGAAGAGCTGCACGCCGAACTCCGCTTCGAGCTGGGCGATCGAGGCCGAGATCGACGGCGGCGAGACATTGACCTGCTCGGCCGCCTTGGCAATCGAACCCGCTTCGCCAACGGCGACGAAGTACTCGAGCTGTCTGAGTGTGAAGCGGAGCGGCATGGGCCTCTATGATGCCCGTTTGGTTGCGGCAATCAAGTCGTGGCCGCTCCTCAGTACTTGATCCAGGTGGTCTTCAGCGCCGTGTACTTGTCGAGCGCGTGCAGCGACAGGTCGCGCCCGAAGCCGGACTGCTTGAAGCCGCCGAAGGGCGTCATCGGGCTCAGCGCATCGACGGTGTTCACGGAAACCGTGCCGACGCGCAGTCTTTCCGCGATGCGGTGTGCCCGCGACAGGCTGTCGGTCCATAGCGATGCCGCCAGCCCGTAGACGCTGTCATTGGCAATCCGCAGCGCCTCCTCTTCGCTGTCGAAGGCGATGACCGACAGCACCGGGCCGAATATCTCGTCGCGGGCAAGCGGATCCTCCGGCGCAACATTGTCGAAGATGGTGGGCTGCACGAAGCTGCCGCGCCCGTCGACCGAGATTCGACCGCCGCCGGTCACCAATCGTGCCGATTTCCTGCCGCCATCGATGAACCGCATGACGGTCGCGGCGTGCCGCGCATCCACCATCGCCCCCATCCTCGACGCCGGGTCGAGGGGGTCGCCGGGTTGCGTCGCCGCCGCGCGCTCCGCCAGTTTCTCGACCAGCGCATCCTTGATGCCGCGCTCCACCAGCAGCCGGGAATTGGCTGAGCAGACCTGCCCCTGGTTGAAGAAGATGCCGAAGGCGGCCATGTCGGCCGCAGCGTCCAGGTCGCCGCAATCCGCGAACACCAGATTGGGGCTCTTGCCGCCAGTCTCCAGCCAGACCTGTTTCATGTTCGACTGGCCGGAATATTGCAGGAACAGCTTGCCGACGGCAGTCGACCCGGTGAAGGCGAGGCAATCGACATCCATATGCCGGCCAAGCGCCTGGCCGGCGGTCTCGCCGAGGCCGGGCACCACGTTGAGCACGCCGGCGGGCAGGCCCGCCTCCATGGCGAGCTCCGCCAGCCTGAGCGCAGAGAAGGGCGATTGCTCGGCCGGCTTCAGCACCACCGAATTGCCCGCCGCCAACGCCGGCGCGCATTTCCAGGTCGCCATGTCGAGCGGGAAATTCCACGGCACCACGGCGCCCACGACGCCGAGCGGCTCGCGCCGCACCAAAGCGAGGTCGCCCTGGCCCGTCGGCGCGACCTCGTCATAGACCTTGTCGATCGCCTCGGCGTACCACTGGAAGATCGCCGCCGAGCCCGGCACGTCGATGGTGGCCGCGTCCTTGACCAGCTTGCCCATGTCCAGCGATTCCAGCAGCGCAAGCTCCGGCAGGTTCTCGCGCAGCAGCTCCGCCAGCCGCAGCAGCACCTGCTTGCGATGCGCGGGGGCCGTTCGCGACCAGACGCCGGCGTCGAAGCTGCGTCGTGCCGCCGCAACGGCAAGGTCGATGTCCTCTTCGCCGCAGGAGGCGACCTCGGCGAGCGTCGCCCCCGTGGCCGGGTTGATGCTGGCAAAGGTCCGGCCGGAGCGCGCCGGCACCGGCTTGCCATCGATGAAGGCCTTGTCGCGAAAACGGATCGCGGACGCCTTGCCGACCCACTCCTTATGGCTGAGTTCGCTCATGCTGGCTCCAGGACTGGGTCGGACTATTCGTCACCGGGCACGCCGTAGCTCGGCGCATCGGACGGGTTGAGGGCGCGGGTAACATAGGCATCGAGCTGGGGCTTGTAGATACCCCACAACCCCGCCAGCTGCTCGATCGGACACGCTTCCGTCCAGTCGCAACGCAGGTCGGCGACAGGCCAGGACACATCGCGCACCAGCTTCATGCCGGCGGAGCGGACAGGCCCGGCCTCGCCGCCGGCTTTGAGCGCGGCGCGCATCGTGGCGATCAGCCGGTCGCCAAGGTGCCCTTCCGAAGCGAGAAAGGCGTCGACCATGGCCTGCGGGACGCCGTCATTCGAAAGCAGGTTGCCGCCGCAGGCGACGTCCTCGCCGCGCGCCTCGGCCCAGATGCCGAGCGCCTTCGGCCCGGAGTGGATCGCGCTGACGCCCGCGGCGTCGACAGCCAGTATCTGCCGGTATTCGATAAAAGCGCCCGTGCGCTTCAGGATCGCGACGGCCTCTGTGGCGGAGGCGCCGCGCGCCATCAACTCCAGCGCCCGAGGTCCGAGCGTAGGGTCGGTGACGTTCTGGCTGGCGACCGCGCCGACGCCGGCCTGCGCATAGGCGCAACGCGCCGCGACCGCGGGAGACGACGAGGACACCGCCACGCCGAACATGCCTGTGCGCCTGCACCGCGCGACGATGGAGAAGGTCATGGCGCTCAGTCCGGAATGACGGCGGTGCCGTCGATCTCGACCAGCCAATCCGGCCGCGCCAGGGCCGACACGACCAGGCCAGTCGAAACCGGGTGTACGCCCCTGATGTACTCGCCCATCGTCCGGTAGACGGCTTCGCGATGGCGCACGTCGGTGATGTAGACCACCACCTTCACCAGATGCTCCATCGTGCCGCCGCACTCCTCGATGAGCTGCCTGATGTTCTGCATGACCTTGTGGGTCTGCTCGACCGGATCATGACTGTCGATGTTCTTGGCCGTGTCGAGGTCCTGCGGACACTGGCCACGCAGATAGACGGTCCGGCCGCCGCGCGTGACCACGGCCTGGCAGAGGTCGTTGTCGAGCTTCTGCTCGGGATAGGTATCCTTGGTGTTGAATTTGCGAATTCGCGTATGCGCCATCATGGTCTCCATAAGTGTCGGGCTCGCAGCTTTGGTCAGGCGTCCACGGGCTCGCGCGTCGCGGCGGCGTGGTAGGCCAGATATTTGCGCTGCGTCGAAATACGGTCGGCCACATGCTTGGCATCATGCCAGACGCCCCAGATGAAGCTCGACCCCCTGCGTGACTGCCAGGGCAGCCCGAGGAAATAGACTCCCGGTTCGACCGAGACGCCGCGCTGATGCCTGGGCCGGCCCTTCTCGTCGAAAGCGTCGACCTTCAGCCAGCTGTAATCGACGGCAAAACCTGTCGCCCAGATGATCGTCGCCACCCCGGCCTCGGCCAGGTTGAGCTCGCTTATTGGATTGGTCACGCAGTCCGGATCCGGGTCGATTTTGCGCAGAGCTGGTTCTTCCGGAAGGTCGAGACCATTGCGGGCGACATAGGCGTCGGCCTCGTCCAGCAGCGACATCAGACTGGCGTCGCCGCGGGCAATGTTCTTTGCAAGGTCCGACGCGAAGGTCATGACGCCGTCCTGATACGTTTTCGTCATGCCGACCAGCGTAAGCCCCTGCGCGGCCAGACGGCGGAAATCGATCGTTTCGCCGCCGCGCGCGCCACTAACCGCAATCGTCACATGCTCCGTGCCGGGTCCCGGAGTCTCCAAGTCCCATTTGCCGAGAACGCCCAGCCACCAGCAGAAGTCGCGACCGCGATAGGCGCGCGGCGGACGGTCATGCGGCCCGACCGAGAGATAGACCCGCCGTCCCGCGCGCTGGAGCTCGTCGGCAATCTGCACGCCCGAGGATCCCGCCCCGACCACCAGCACCGCGCCCTTCGGCAGTTGCGCCGGGTTGCGGTAGGCGCTGGAATGGATTTGCAGGATGCCGGTTTCCTTTGGGACAACCGGCGGGATGACGGGGACCTGGAAAGGGCCGGTCGCGGCAACGATGCTGTTGGCCTCGATCACGCCATCTGACGTCTCGACGCGGAATCCCGGACGGCCGACATTCCTTTGCACGAGCTTGACCTCGACGCCGCAGCGGATCGGCGCGTCGATCTGCTTTGCGTAGGCGACGAAATAGTCGGCGACCTCCTCCTTGGAAGGAAAGCCGTCGGGGCCAGTCACGGGAAACTCCATGCCTGGAAACCGGTCATGCCAGGCCGGACCGTTGGCAACCAGGGAGTCCCAACGCTGCGAGCGCCAGCGTTCGGCGATCCGGCCGCGTTCGAGGACGAGATGAGGCACCCCGCATTTGCTCAGGTGCTCGCTCATCGCCACCCCGGCCTGGCCGCCGCCGACGACGAGCGTGTCTACCTTCTCAACCGACATGTCCACGTCTCTTTCGATAGGGCTTTCGCCGCTGTGATGGAGGTCCGGTTTGCTTTTAGTGACGGGCCGGCGGAGCGAAAATTATGATTTCATGTGTCAGTGCTTAGCTTATCCCTAAACGCTGAAGCGGGGCCGTGGGTTTCCGGCGATCAAGGTCGGCAAACCGCTTCCGGATATTGGGAAAAGCTTAGGCGGACCCTAAGCACGGGTGCTGGAAAAAGTAATTCTTGCGCCTTGGATTTGGTGGTTCCCTGCGTCACCCGGATTAGAGCGACGACCACTGAGAGTGAAATGGCGCGAGAGACCCTTTACGCAAACGGCGCGCTATACACGGTCGATGCGGCAAATCCCGTTGCCGAGGCGATGCTGGTTCGCGGCGAACGCATCGCTGCTGTCGGCTCCTGGTCCTTCGTCAGGGCGCGGGCCTCCGCGAAAGCCGAAATCGTCGATCTTCAAGGCCGGTTCGCAATGCCCGCCTTCATCGACTCCCATGTCCATTTCGCCTGGGGAAGCAAATATCTCGATGAAGTACGGTTGCGCGAGGCAAAGACGTTCGGCGACGTCCTCGACCGGTTGAAGGCCTATTCGCAAGCCCATCCCGATCGCGCATGGATCGTGGGCAGCGAATTCAGCTACGGCTACCCCGATCTCCCCGAAAGCGGCTTCCACAAATCGCTTCTCGATCAAGTCGTCGCCGATCGCCCGGTTTTCTTCCGCTCCGGCATGGCGCACGCCGCCTGGGTGAACAGCAAGGCGCTGGAACTTGCCGGCATCGCCAGGGACACGCCCGATCCCGAAGGTGGCGAGATCGTGAGGGATGCGAGGGGCGAGCCAACCGGCTGGCTGAAGGAGAAAGCGTGGTCCAGGTTTGAAGCGCTGCTCCCCCAAACCTCGCAATCGGATCTGCGATCGGCGCTGCTCCGCGCCATCAAGGAAGCGAACCGTCTCGGACTATCGCGGGTCCAGAGCGCAGGGATGGATGACGAAGCAGTCCCCCTGCTGGCGGAGATATGCGCGAATGGTGAGCTGAGCCTGCGGTTCACGCTTTCGAGCATTGTAGATCCGGAGTCGAACCTCGACGAGGTGATTGCGCGCGTATCCGGATGGAGGGCTGACCTCGCCCCTGACTTTCTCGACGGGCGTGTTATCAAATTCTTCCTGGACGGCGTGCTGGAATCCCACACCGGCTTCATGCCTCAGGGCTATGCCGACAAACCGGGCGAGACCGGAACATGTTTGTGGAAAGCAGCCGTCTACAACGCGGCCGTCAGCCGCGCGCAGCAGGAAGGATTTCAGGTCTGGACGCATGCGATCGGAACGGGAGCCATCGAAATGGCCCTCGACGCCTATGCCGCGGACGGGGAACGCTCGCGGCAGCGCCGGCCACGGGTAGAGCATTGCGAAATACCCACCGCGCGCGACATCGAGCGTTTTGCCGAGACAGGTGCGATAGCGAGCTTCCAGCCCGCCATGATCTATCCACGCGACCAGTGGCTCGGGATGGAAGGGCTTTGGGAGGTGCGCGTCGGCTCCAAATCCTTGCCCCGGGCCTTTCCGGTTCGCTCCATCATCGACGCCTCGGGCGCCGTCGCGTTCGGAACCGATTGGCCCATCGTCGACCTCAATCCGCTCATCGGCATTCGCAATGCGGTGCTGCGCCAGAGCCGGGATCACCAGCCGGAAGACGGCTGGGTCCCTGAGCAGAGGATCACCGTCGCAGAAGCGCTCCATGCCTATACGCTGGGGGCAGCCTTTGCCGGCCACCGGGAAAAAGATGAAGGCAGCTTGGTGGCGGGGAAGCTCGCCGACTTCATCGTCCTTTCGGATGATCCGCTGCGGGTCGAGCCGGACAAGATCGCGGATATCAAGGTGCTGAAAACGATCGTCGGCGGCAGATCGGTCTGGGAAGAGCCCGCGGCTTGAGACCGCGTCTTGGGGGTTGGATGGAAGCGGCGGAATTTGACTACATCGTCGTCGGCGCCGGCTCGGCCGGTTGCGTGGTCGCCAATCGGCTGAGCGCCGATCCGTCGGCGAAAGTATGCCTGATCGAGGCCGGCGGCAGCGACGACAGCCTGCGCGTCAAGGTGCCGGCGGGTATCCTCTCGCTCTACGGCAACCCGAACTACGACTATTGCTTCGTCGGCGTGCCGCAGCCTGAGCTCAACAACCGCAGCATTCCGGTCAACCGTGGCAAGGCGCTGGGCGGTTCAAGCTCGATCAACTCGATGGTCTATATTCGCGGCGCCGCCGAGGACTATGACGAGTGGGCCGGGCTCGGCTGCGCCGGCTGGGCCTACCGCGACGTGCTGCCCGTGTTCAGGAAGCTGGAGCGCAATCTGCTCGGCCAGGACCCGCGCTATCATGGCAGCGGCGGCGAATTGCTGGTCGACAATCCGCGCGATCCGAACGAACTTTCAAGCATGTTCGTCAAGGCCGGGAAAAATGCCGGCCTTCCCGCCAACACCGATTTCAATGCTGAAAGCCAGTTCGGCCTCGGGATATACAACGTCACGCAGAACCGGGGTCAGCGCTTCAGCAGCTTCAGCGCGTTCATGCGTCCGGTGCTCGACCGCAAGAACCTGACGCTGCTCAGCGAATGCGAGGTGATCGACCTCATCATCGCCGAGGGGCGCGCCAAGGGGATACGCGTGCGGCATGAGGGCCGGCAGAACACGCTCTCGGCCAGTCGCGAAATCGTGCTCTCGGCCGGCGCCATCAACTCGCCCAAGATCCTGATGGATTCAGGGATCGGTCCAGCAGCCGAGCTCCGGCAGATCGGCATCACGCCGGTTCTCGACCTGCCCGGCGTCGGCAAGAACCTGCAGGACCACATCGACGGCATGATCACCGTGCGCTCCAGGAGCACCAGGACGCTCGGCCTGTCGATCGCTAACTTGCCCCGTATCGCCGCCGCGCCTTTCCAGTATTTCGCGCGCCGCAAGGGCATGCTCACCACCAACTATGTCGAAGCCGGCGGCTTTGCCAAGACCAGGCATGCGAACGGCTTGCCCGACATCCAGTTCCACTTCGTGCCAGGCTATCGCAGCCATCGCGGCAGGCTGATCGAATACGGCCACGGCTACGCCATTCACACCTGCGTGCTTCGGCCGAAAAGCGTCGGCGAGATCAAATTGTCACCCGACAGCGCTCGGCGGGACGTCCTCATAGACCACCGCTTCTTCACGCATGAAGACGACGCCATGGTGCTGGTCGAAGGCATCAAGATAGCGCGCCAGATCTTTGCCTCGCCAGAGTTCGACGCGGTGCGCGGCAAGGAGATGCTGCCGGGCAAGGATGTCCGAACCGATGACGAGATCCTGGCCTATCTGCGCGCCGAGGCGCTGACCGTCTATCACCCGGTGGGAACCTGCAAGATGGGAACGGACGCGATGGCCGTCGTCGATCCGGCGACGCTCAAGGTGCGCGGCTTGGACGGGCTCCGGGTCGCGGACGCTTCGGTCATGCCGAAGCTGATCGGCGGCAACACCAACGCGCCGAGCATGATGATCGGGCAGAAGGCTTCCGAGATGATCCTCGGCTCGGCGCGCAACGGCGGCAAGTAGGTCGATGT
The DNA here is from genome assembly GCF_033977215.1 of Mesorhizobium humile. Taxonomy (NCBI): domain Bacteria; kingdom Pseudomonadati; phylum Pseudomonadota; class Alphaproteobacteria; order Hyphomicrobiales; family Phyllobacteriaceae; genus Mesorhizobium; species Mesorhizobium humile. The sequence continues at coordinate 103,428 of NZ_JAVIIV010000007.1, read as the reverse complement.
TTCGGTGAGCCGTCGCAACGTCCGGAACTGGCTTAAGTCCCTCCAAAACGTCGTCATTCTAGGGCGGAGCAAGGAGCGAAGCGACGCGCGCAGACCCTGGAATCCATGCCGTGACACCGAGGCGTCGCCGCAGTGAAGAATTCTGCTCCGCTGTGCCCCATGGCAGGCGTCACGGAATGGATTCTCGGGTCAAGCCCGAGAATGACGAACTGATAGGCGTTTTCGGCCAGTCTCCCAAGGCATGCAACATGCTAACGGAAACACATCCCGAGCCATCAAAATTTCTGTGCTGGAGACCTAGTGATCCTCGTCGATCTCGTCGTGCAGAAGCCCGAGGATGCGGCGCTTGAGCGCGATGAAGTCAGGCTCGAGGATCACGTCCATCGAGCGCGGCCGCGGGATGTCGACCGTGATCTCGGCCTTGATCTTGCCGGGCCGCGCAGTCATCACCAGGACGCGATCGCCCAGCACCAGCGCCTCGTCGATATCGTGGGTGACGAAGAGCACCGTCTTCTGCTGTCGCTCCCAGACGCGCAGGAGCAGCTTCTGCATGGTGCCGCGCGTCTGGCTGTCGAGCGCGCCGAACGGCTCGTCCATCAGGAGGACGGCCGGGTCGTTGGCAAGGGCGCGCGCGATCGCCACGCGCTGCTTCATGCCGCCGGAAAGCTGGGCGGGGTAATGATCGGCGAAGGGCGCAAGGCCGACCTCGTTGAGATATTGGTCGACGATTTGCCTGCGCTGCTCCGCGGGCAAGCCCTTGCGCTTCGGCCCGTACTCGATGTTGGCGCGCACCGTGAGCCACGGAAACAAGGTGTAGCTCTGGAACACCATGCCCCTGTCGGGGCCGGGCTCGATCACTTCCCTGCCGTCGACCTTGATTACGCCCGAGGTCGCGTCGTTGAGGCCGGCGGCAAGGTAGAGCAGGCTGGATTTGCCGCATCCCGAAGGGCCGACGATGACGCAGAATTCGTTCTTGGCCACCTTCAGCGACACATCGTCCAGCGCCAGCACGCCGTTGGCGTCGCCATAGCGCAGTGTCACGTCCTCGATGGCCATCGTGGTCCCGGCGGCGCGCGCATCGACATTGGCAGAGGCCAGGCCGTCTGGATTGTTTGCCTTGATGGTTTCGGTCATCACTACCCTTGATCCGGCTGCGGTTTGCGAGGATGCGTTCAAGATCAAGGTGCCCATGGCGCGACCCTTGCCCGGAGAATGCGGAATGCCGTGTCGGTGATCAGGCCCAGAAGCCCGATCGCGGCGATCGCCATGAAGATCACGTCGACCTGGAAGCCGCGCATCGCCTTCAGGCTGATATAGCCGAGGCCGCTCGACGCCGCGACGAGCTCGGCCACGACCAGATAGGTCCAGGCCCAGCCCATGGTGACGCGAAGCGTGTCGAGGATCGCCGGAAGCGCAGCAGGGAAGATGACATGCCACACCGCTTCTGAGCGCTTGGTGCCCAAAGTGTAGGAGGCGTTGACCAGGTCCCTGGATACGCCGCGCGCACAGTCGGAGATCATCACCAGTTGCTGGAAGAAGGTGCCGAAGAAGATCACCGCTATGCGCTGCTCGATGCCGATGCCGATCCACAGGATGAACAGCGGCACGAACGAGGTCACCGGCAGGTAGCGGATGAAATTGACCAGCGGCTCGAGCGGCGCCTGCACCGCCCGGTAGGTCCCCATCCACAGTCCCAGCGGCACAGCGATCGCCGAGGACACGATGAAGCCCAGGATCACCACCTTGGCGCTGGTCAAAGTGTGGTAGAAGAGGCTGCCGTCCAGGGACATGCGATAGGTCGTCTCGAGCACGGTTCCAGGTGTCGGCAGGAACATGTTCGGTACGACGCGGCCGTAGGACAGCAATGCCCAGCCGCCGATCACGACCACCCACATCGCCAGTGCCAGCGTGGTTGCCGTGCTGGCGGGAATGTTGGCGAATGGGGTCGTCAGGCGTGTCCACGCCGTCCGCCTTTGTGCCATAAGATGGCCTCCGTTGATTTTAGAGCAATTCCAGGAAAAGTGAGGGCGGTTAAGTTCGGCGCCTTCGCCGTAACCTTCCGCTCGGAATTGCGTCAAACAAGAGATGGAGCGGTTCGCCGTTTCCATGAAACGGTGAAACGATCCAGGCGCGAAGCTCAGACGTTCGAGAAACGGGGATCGGCCCGGACGGGCCGATCCCCGCGATCCCGAAGGCTCATTGTTCCTTGATGAAATCGGTGTCGAGGATGGTCTTCGAGTCGATCGTCATCTTGAGCTTGCCGGCCTTGCCCCAGATGTCCTGCGCGAAATTCACCAGGTCGGCCGCTTCGCTCTTCTCCGGCGTGCCGAAGAATTCCAGGTTGCGGGCGCGGTCGTAGTACCGCACGCCCTTGGCGCCGGCCGCGAAATCCTCGGGCTTCTCGAGATAGCCGCCAATGCCCTTGGCCATGATCTCATAGGCTTTGTCCGGGTTGGTCTTGATGTATTCGACCGCCTTGTAATAGCCCTTGATGAGGGCCTTCACATCTTCGGGATGCTTTGAGCGCGATCACGTCGACGATCAGGCCAGGGGTGGTGGTGGAATCGATCAGCACCTTGCCCTTTCCGCCCTTGCGGACTTCGGTGAGGTGTGGCTCCCAGGTCACCGCGGCGGGAACCTGGCCGGCGATGAAGGCCGTCGCGGCGTCGTCGGCGGTCATGTTGGTGACGCTGACATCGTCCTCGGTCATGCCTTCCTTCTTCAGGAGCACGTTGAACCAGAATTCGGAAACCGAGCCCTCGTTCAAGGCGACGGGCTGGCCTTTCAAATCCTTGAGCGATTTGACGTCGGCCTGCGTGACGACGCCGTCGCCGCCATGGCTGTCGTCGAGCGCCACCACATATTTGAAGCAGAGATCGTCCGAGCGGTATTTCATCAGCTCGTCGACGGTGGAGGCAGCGCCGTCGAGATCGCCGCCGGCCACCGCCGCCATGTAAAGCGCTGATTCTTCTATGATCTTCAGGTCGACATCGACGCCGGCTTCCTTGAAGTAGCCAAGGTCACGGGCAAGGAACAGCGGCCCATAGCCCACCCAGGTGGTCATGCCGAGGCGAATGGCGCCGGCGTTGGCGGGACCGGCAAGCCCTAGGCCCAGCAGGCCTGCGCTGACCGCGGTCATCAGGCAATTTCGGAATGTCTTCATCGTCGTAGTTCCCCTATGGCTGTTACCGGCATCGACCTCATTGGAGTGGCGTATGCCAGGCTGTCGTTTCGGCAGCCGCTCTCTTGTTATGCGTCGCCCTCCCAGGCGGGCCTTCTTCTAGGTCACGCAAGAGAGCATCCGGGCCGGATCGCAAAAAGAAGTCTTTTTCTGTCCTTTGCTTCGCCGAAACCGAAGCAGCCGGCCTCGCGTGGCCGTGAACGGCTTGTCGACCAAGGGAATTCTTGCGGTGGCGACGCTCGCCCGATCGAAGGCGCAAGGCGCGACAGTCACGCCTCTTCCGCGGCGGCGCCGTCTTATCTTTGGCGGTTCAGGCGCCGCTCAAGCCCGCAATCGCCGCCAGATCGATCTCGGTGATGTGCCAGCGGCCAAGGTTCGCGGTGTAGAGCTTGTCGCCCTTGAAGGCGATGTTGGTGGGATGCGCCAGCGTCGTCGCGGCCGGATCCTCGATCAACACTTCGAGACCTTGCTCCTTTCGCCAGCGATAGATGCGGCTCGGCTCGTAGCATGAGATCAGCAGCGAGCCGTCGGGAGCGAAGGCGAGCCCGTCTGGAACATTGCGAACGTCTTCGACCACGACCTGCCGGACCCCAGCCTTGCCGTCGGCAAGGATCGGAACGTGGCTGATACAGGGCGCGTTGCTTTCCACCACATAGAGGCCGTTGCCGTTCGGCGCCATGGCCATGCCATTGGCGAACGACATCGCGTCCCGGCACCACAGGCCGCCCTCGCCCGTCTTGAGATCGTAACGGAAGATGCCCGAGCGATTGTCCTCGCCGACGCTGTCCGAAACGAAGAGCCAGCCTCTCGCCTCGTCGACGATCGGATAGTTGGGCACGCGGATGCCGGACGAAGCGAACCGCTCCATGCGACCTGTCGCGGCATCCCAACGGAAGATCGCGGCATGCCTGAGATCGCAGGCAAAGCAGTTGCCGGCGCTGTCGAAGGCAATGCCAAGCAGAAAGCCATCGGTGCCGCCCATGCGCTCGACCGAGCCGCCGTCTGCCGCCAGTCTCAGCAGATCGCCGGTCTCGGTACCGCACCAGATCGATCCGTCGCGATGGACGGCCACGCCTTCCGGATGCGCGACGCGCGGGTCGGTGAAGATGCCGTCGAAGAAGACGCGGGCGGCGGACATATCGAGCAACGGTTTTGCCATGGAACGTTTCTCAGCTTTGCGCGGCGATGCAGCGTTCGACCATCGCGCGGTCGGCCGCGAGGATTTCGGCGATGAGCGCGCCACGCTCCTTGGCGCTGACGAATTCCAGGCGCCGCAGGCCAAGCGGGTCGATGCGGCTTCGCAGCACGGCAAGCGTATCGCTGGAGGGCACCGGCACCTCGCGGCAATCGGCATCGAATGTCACTTCGAAACCGGTGGCTTCACCGATCTGCGGCCGGGTGACGCCCGGCATGGTTTCGATGACGATCAATTTCCTGGATGCCTGGTCGAGCCGGAAGATGCAGAGATCGGTGAAGACCAGCGCCTTGCCTGTGCGATAGCCCATCGGCTCGCGTTCGGACGGCGTCAGCAGTCCGCGCGCCGAGCTCGCGATCTCGACCGCGTCGACCAGCGACTGGACCGAATGACGCGGAACGTAGAGCAGGTAGTCGCGATGCATGTTGGCGACGTCGGCCATGCCGCCCTGCCCCGGCAGCCGGATCAGACCGCCGCTCGGCTTGCGCAGCGCGATGGTATTGACGCGGCCGTGCCGGTCGACTTGCGCGGCGCCGACGATCTCATGCGTCACCGCGCCCGCCTGGTAGTAGGTCGAGTAGGTGTCGTCGCCGCCGGCATGCGCCACGGCCGTCTCGCAATCGAGGCTTTCGATCAGCGACAGCACCATCGGGCTCGGCGCGACGTCGAGGTGGCCGCAGCTCATCGTCGCGATGATCATGTCAGGCGCATGCGTCGCCTTGGCCAGCCGATAGGCGACATTGGCGAGCGGCGACACCGCGCCGGCGCTGGCGAAGCTCTCATTGTCGAGCTCGGCCGCGATCCGCGCGGCAATGATCTCGTCGACGGTTGCTTCCCCTTCGCCCTGCGACAATGCAGGCATCGCGAGGACCATTTCGGCGGTGACCTTGGCCGCTTTTTGAAGCCGCTCCGGCAGGCCGCCTAAAGGCAGACCGAGCCTATCCGACAGAGCTGCGTCCTTCGTCGCGAAGGCCTCCGACAAGGCCTGATAATCCGTGACGTAGAATGGCAGGCACGAGGCCGGATAGGCGCCGCCCGGCGCAAGCGCAATGGCCGAAACCTGATTGCGGGTGAGGATGCTCTGGCGGCCGTCCCGGCGCAGTGCCCCAACCGGCACGATCTCCTCGACCGTGACCAGCACCTGGCGCGCCGCGCCGGCCATGGCGAAGTCCAGCGCCCGCGGCCCGATGATCTCGACATTGCCGCTTTTGTCGGCGCGCTGGGCGTGGACGACAAATGTGTCGAGCCTGAGCGGCGGGACGAACCCCGTATCGGTCTCGGCAAGCGGATCGGGCCTGGCGGCCGCAGTTGGCACGCGCGCCAGCATGTCGGACCCTTGAGGAAGCTGGAACGGCATCGACGGCAGGTTCTGCTGCGCCGCCCGCAGCGCCTGGATCATGGCCAGGGCCGTCCAGTCGCGGACGGGGATCGCGCCAATCTCGGCGGCCGCGCGGAATTTCGGCGGCAGCCCGAAGATGTCGAGGCTGGAAAAGCACAGCTCGATCTCAGCCACCGCGCCCGCCTCGAGCAGCAGCTCGAGCGGCAACCCGCCAGCCCAGGAGACGTAGTGCAAGTCTTTCACACCGGTCTTGGCGATCGCACGCAGCAAGGCGATCGGCAGTCGGGCGAAATGATGACCGCCGACGCCGAAAGCGTCGCCATGGCCGACCATCGCTGCCAGCCCCTCGACATCCGTGAAGCTCGGCCGGTTCGGCTTGACCAGAGACAATGCAGTTCGATCGCCGATCTTCACGGCCCGGCCTTTTTCACCTTGGTCGCGCTCCTCTCGGCGAATTCCCTGACGCGCCGTTGGCCAACCTCGCTGCGGTAAAGGCCGCCCAGTATGTTACGCTCCATGGCGAGGCCATCCGCCAGATCACCCGACACCGCATGCGCCGTCAGGACTTTGAGACCTTCGATCGCGGAAGCCGGCTCGGCAGCGATCATCCCGGCCAGTTCCAGCGCGCGCGGCATCAGCCTTTCGACATCGACGATCTCGTTGACCAGGCCCGCGCTGACGAATTCGGAGGCCGGCACGATGGCGCCGGTCATCAGCAGAAGACTGGCGCGGTTGCGGCCGAGCTTGGCGACGGTGCGCTGCGTGCCGCCGCCGCCGGGGATCAGCCCGAGCTTGATCTCCGGCAGGCCGAGCTTCGCGAACTGGTTGGCGATCACGATGTCGCAGCACAGCACCAGCTCCATGCCGCCGCCCAGCGCAAAGCCGTTGACCGCCGCGATCACCGGCTTGCGGTTGTTCTCGATCGCCGCATACATGCGCGTGCCGGCAGCCTGAAACGTGTCGAACTCGGCCGCCGTCTGGGCCGCGTATTCCTTGATATCGGCGCCGGCCATGAAGCCGCGCCCCTCGCCGGTCACCACGATCGCGCCGACGCCCGCATCAGAGGACAGCGCTTCCAACGCCTCCGTGATCTCGCCTTGCATCAGCCGGTTCATGGCGTTGAGCTGATCGGCGCGGCGAAAGGTAACGACCGCGACGCGGCCCTGGGTTTCGACCGTGAGCGTCTGGTAGGCGCGCATCGTCAGGCCGCGTCCACGGTCATGTCGCCGGAGGCTTCGAGCGCCGCGATCTCGTCCCTCGACAGGCCCAACTCGGCCAGGATCTCGCGGCCATGCTGGCCAACCAGCGGCGCCGGCCGCTCGATGGTCGCCGGCGTCTCGCTCATCTTGACCGCCGGCGCCACCACCCGCACGTTGCCGCCGCGCGGATGATCGTAGCTGGTGATCATGCCCATATGCGTGACCTGCGGGTCTTCCGCCGCGCGGCGGATATCCTTCACCTCGGCGCACCAGATGTCGGCCTTGAGCAACCGCGCCAAGAGATCCTGCGTGGCGAATTTCCTGGTCTCGGCATTGACCTTCTCGAACACTTCGTCGCGCTTGTCGAACAAGGTCTTGAGGTCGTCATAGACGGCGAGCTGCGGCGCTTCCAGCACCTCGTAGAGCGTCTTGAACGGGCTCATGGCGATCGACACATAGCCACCGTCCTTCGTCTCATAGATGCCGAATGGCGCCTGCATGCCGGGATGGCCGATGCCGGAATTCGGCCGCACGAAATCCTCGCCGAGATTGAGCACGGCGACATATTCCTGGTTGAGATGCGCCAAGAGGCCGGCCAGCAGGTTGACCTCGATCTTCTGGCCCTTGCCGGTCTTCTCGCGATAATAGAGCGCCGACAGGATGCCGTAGACCATATTCATGGCGCCGATCTGGTCGGCAAGCCCGGCGCCTGCCGGAACCGGCGCCTGGTCGCCGCGGCCGGTGTTGGCGATCAGCCCCGCAAGGCCCTGGATCAGCATGTCCTGTCCAGGACGCTCTACGTAAGGGCCTTCCTCGCCATAGCCCGAGCCCGAGCAGTAGATGATGCGCGGATTGACGGCCTTGAAGTCCTCATAGCCGTAGCCGAGCTTGGCCAGCACGCCGGGACGGAAATTCTGCACGACGACGTCCGCGCTCTTTGCCATCTCCATGATGATGGCATGCACCTTGCGGCTCTTCAGGTTCAGCGCGATGGAGCGCTTGTTGCGGTTCCAGGCGAGGAAGTTCGGGCTCTCGGAGCCGCCCACCCACTTGGCGAAGAAGGTCATGCCGCGGAACATGTCGCCGGCGCCGGCGCGCTCGATCTTGATGACATCGGCGCCCATGTCGCCGAGCAGCTGTGTGGCGAACGGTCCCTGCAGCAGATGGCTGAAGTCGAGGATGCGGACGCCTTCGAGGGCCTTGTTCATTTCATGTCTCGTTTCGTTTTCAAAGCAGTTCGGGAACGTAGCGGGGCGCGGCCGTCAGCCCGCCATCGACGCGCAGATCGGTGCCGGTGGTGAAGCCGGCTGCGTCGGAAGCCAGATAGACGGCTGCCTCGGCCACTTCCGAGGGCTGGCCGATGCGGCCGAGCGGATGCATCTTGACCCAGGCCTTGGCGAGGCTGCCGCCGATCTCCTTGATCAGCCTGTCGTTCATCGGCGTGTTGATGGTGCCCGGCGAGATCGAGTTGACGCGGACATTCACCGGGCCGAACTCGACCGCCATCTGGCGCGTCATCGCCATCACCGCGCCCTTGGCGCCGGCATAGGCGGTCCACCCATCGAGGCCGATATGGCCCTGCGCCGAGGCCATGTTGATGATCGAGCCCGACTTCTGCGCGATCATGTGCGGCAGCGCGTATTTGCAGCCGCGGAAGACGCTGGTCAGGTTGACCGCGATCAGCCTGTGCCACTGCTCGTCGGTCATCTCGTGCACCGGCATGCCGCCGATGGCGATGGCGGCGTTGTTGACCAGGATGTCGAGATGTCCGGTCTTCTTGACCGCGCTGTCGATCAGGCCGGCGATATCGGCTTCCTGGGAGACGTCGCAATGGACGTAGTCGGCGCTGCGGCCGGCCGCGCGCAGTGCTGCGGCGAACTTCTCGCCGGCCTCATCGGCGATGTCGCCGAGGAAGACATGCGCCCCTTCCCGCGCCATCGCCTCGGCGATCGCGTGGCCGATGCCGTCGGCTGCACCGGTGATGACGGCAGTTTTTCCGTCGAGACGAGCCATGTCAGCCTCCATTCGCGCGCCGGCGCTTCGCTTCGTCGAAGGCGACCGCGGCAATGATGATCATGCCGGTGATGACCAGCTGCCATTCGGTCGGCAGCCCGAGCCCGCGCAGGCCGTTGGACAGGAATTGCAGGATCAGGACGCCGAGCGCCATCCCGGTCAGGCTGCCGATGCCGCCGGCAAGGCTCACCCCGCCGAGCACCGTCGCGGCGACGACCTGGAATTCGAAATTCAATCCCGCCGTATGCTGCGCCGAACCGACACGCGCCGCCAGGATGATGCCGGCGACCGTCGCCAGCAGCGCGCTGATGATGAAGCAGATGAACTTGACGCGCCGCACGTCGTAGCCGGCCAGCCGCGCCACTTCCTGGTTGCCGCCGACGGCATAGATCTGCCGCCCGAACGGCCGGTGCTGCATCATGTAGCCGAAGGCGGCAAGCAGCACGATGGCGATCACCGCCGAATACGGGATGATGTTGAACAGACGTCCGTCGGAGAGCGCGATGAAGCTATCGAGGCTGGCGTCGTCGGGGATCGCGCGCTGGCCGGTGTAGAGATAGACGCCGCCCCGCATGATGAACATCGTGCCCAGCGTCACGATCAGCGAATTGATGCCGGCATAGGCGACGAGATAGCCGTTCACCACACCGATGATCAGGCCGAACAGCAGCGCGCCGCTGACGCCGAGCAGCAGCGAGTTGGTGTCGTTCATGATGATGATCAGCGGCAGCGCGATGGTTGCCAGCAGCGAGCCGATCGAGATGTCGACCTCGCCGGAGATGAAGACGATGGCGCAGCCGATGCCGGCGGTGAGCGCCAGCGAGGCCTGCCCGAGCACGTTGGTCATGTTGCGCACGGAGAAGAAATTCTCGACCGTGGCGGAAAAGAACGCCAGCACGAGGATCAGGCACACGAGCAGCGCCAGCTCCTGCCGGGCAAAGAGCCGCGCCAGCAGGGATGGCTGGTCTTTTGCGGAAGCCGTGCTTGCCAGGCTCATCGCTTGCCTCCTCCGAGGGAATGGCGCGTATCGCAAACAATGCTGCGGCGATGCGCCATGGTTCTATCCGATCGCCGCATTGAGGATCTTTTCCTGCGTGGCTTCCTCGCGCGACATGACAGCGGTCAGACGGCCTTCGCACATCACCGCGATACGGTCGGCGAGGCCAAGCAGCTCCGGCATCTCGGACGTCATCATGACGACCGCCAGGCCCTCGCCGGCGAGCCGGTCGATCAGCGCGAAGATTTCCGACTTGGCGCCGACATCGATGCCGCGCGTCGGCTCGTCGACGACGATGACCTTCAGGCCGCGCATCAGCCAGCGCGAGATCAGGACCTTCTGCTGGTTGCCGCCCGACAGGTTCTTGATCTGCTGGAACAGGCTGGGCGTCTTGATGCGGAAGCGGTCGACATAGTCCTGCACCGCCTGATGCTCCTTCGCCTTGTCGACGAAGCCCAATCGGGCGAACCCGCCGAGCGAGGCGAGGCTGGCATTCTGGTAGACGGGCAGCTCGCCCATCAGGCCTTCGCTCTTGCGGTCCTCGGTGAGCAGGCCGATGCCGAGCCGCACCCCGGTACGGGTGTCGTGCGGCGCAAGGCGCCGACCGTCGACCATGATGGTGCCCGAAATGATCGGATCGTAGCCAACGATCGCCTTGGCGAGCTCGGTGCGGCCGGCGCCCATCAATCCGAAGAAGCCGAGCACCTCGCCGGCGTGCGCCTCGAAGGACACGTCGATGAGCTTCTTCGCCGTGCTGAGCTTCTCGACGGACAGCGCCACCTTGCTGCCCGCCGCGCCGCGCTGGCGGGGAAAGAGGTTGTCGATGCGCCGGCCGATCATGTCCTGGATCAGCGTGTCGTTGGTGTGCTCGCCGATCGGCTTGGTCGATATGTGGCGTCCATCGCGCAGCACCGTCACCGTGTCGGCTATCTCGAACACCTCGTCGAGCTTGTGGCTGACATAGACCACGGCGATGCCGAGCGATGCCAGGCGGCGGATGACGGTGAACAGCAGCGCGACTTCGTTCGGCGTCAGCGAGGATGTCGGTTCGTCCATCACCACCACGCGCGCCTCATGAGCGAGCGCGCGGGCGATCTCGACCATCTGCTGCTGGCTGACCGGCAGCGATCCCGTCCGCGCCGCCGGATCGACGTTGAAGCCGATGCGGTTGAACAGCGCCGCCGAGTCCGCGCGGATCTTCTTCCAGTCGATCGAGCCGGTCCTGCCGATCGGATAGCCTTCCAGGAAGATGTTTTCCGCGACGGTGAATTCGGAGATCAACGCGATCTCCTGGAAGACGACCTTGATGCCTTCCTTGAGGCTGTCCCGCGGCGACTTGATGTCGACCTCGCGTCCGCGCATGCGGACCGTGCCGGCATCCTTGCCGTAGACGCCTGCCATGATCTTGATCAGCGTCGACTTGCCGGCGCCGTTTTCGCCCATCAGGGCGTGGATCTTGCCGGGCTCCAGCGTGAAGTCGACATTGTCCAGCGCCACCACGCCCGGAAACCGTTTGCCGATGCCACGCATCTCCAGCGCCGACACATTCGTGTCGATGGCCGGGCCTTCGCCGGGATGAAGGAAATCAACGGACATTGGCTTTGTTCCGGATGATGTCGAGATAGGTCGCCAGGATGATGACGATGCCCGGCACCACCATCTGCAGGTCCTGGTTCCAGCCGAGGATGATGATGCCGTTGTCGATCACCTTCAGCACCAGCACGCCGAGCAGCGTGCCGAACAGCGAGCCGCGGCCGCCGAGCAGGCTGGTGCCGCCGAGGATGACGGCGGCGATCACCGTCAGTTCGAAGCCGCGCCCGGCAGTCGGCTGGCCGGCATTCATCAATGACGACAGGATCATGCCGGCGACGCCCACGCACAGGCCGGTGACGACGAAGGCAAGCAGCTTGAGCCGTTCCGAACGCAAGCCGGACAGGCGCACCGCCTTTTCATTGGCGCCGACCGCGTAAAGGTAGCGGCCGAGCGTGGTGAAGCGCAGCGTCACATAGGCGACGATGAAGATCAGCGCCGCCACAATGACGGGGACCGGCACGGCGCCGATATAGCCGGCGCCGAGATCGGTGAAGCTTGCCAGTTGATTGTGGTTCTGCACCGCTTCGCGCGTGAACAGATAGACGCCGCCCTGCAGCATCATCATGGTGCCGATGGTGGCGATCAGCGAGTTCACCCTGAGCCGGGTGACGACGAGCCCGTTGAACAGGCCGACGCCGCCGGCAAAGGCAAGTGCCGCCAGCATGCCGAGCGCGAGGCTGTGGGTGGAATTGAGCACCGCCATGCCGATGCAGCCGACAAAGGCAAGCGAGGCGCCGACCGACAGGTCGACTTCCGCCGTGATGATGAGCATGGTCATGCCCGAAGCGACGATCAGCACCAGCGCGCACTGGCGCAGGATGGCGATGATGTTGGCCTCCGAGTAGAACTGCGGCGCCGCGATCGAGATGGCGATGCAAAGCACCGCCAGGATCGCGCCCAGCACCAGCTGGCTGCTGCCGAGAAGCTGGCCGCCGATGAAGCGCTTCTGCGCGGAAGCGTGTGTTAGCTCGCTCATGTCAGTCCATTCCCGTCGCTAGAGCATGATGCCGAAAAGTGTGAAGCGGTTTTCGGACGACATCATGCTCTATCTCTTGGATTTAGAGACGGATTCAGATTTCAGGCCGAACAGGCCTGAAATCATCCGGCTCTAAGGTCAAGCGCCGGCGCCGTGCCTTCGCGGGCCATCGACGCCTGGCTGGTAGCCCTTCCCGCGACGCGGGAAGGGCCGTGTCGATCGGCCTATTTCTTCAGGTCGGCCGAGGTCTTCATGCACTTTGCCGGCGGCTGCAGCGCGTTGACGGCGTCCCATTTGATGGTGCGGGCCGTGCCGTCGTAATCATAGTATTTCTTCCAGTCGTCGCCAGTCATCGGCGCGGTCGGGCTGACGATGTGCTCCGGCACCTGTTCGTTGTTGAACAACTTGACCGCCGCGTCGATGGTCGTGAAGCCTTCCTTCTCCGGGAACATGGCGGCCTCGATGCGGTAGGACGGCTCGTTCTGCATGGCGTTGATGAAGGCGAGCCCTTCGCCGCCGGTGCCGACCGTCAGCAGGCTGTCCTGCGACTTGCCGGCGGCCTTCCAGGCCTGCAGGCCGCCGAGCGACGACGAGTCGTTGATGCCGTAGATGATGTTGACGTCGGAGTTCTTGGCGAGTGCCGCCGAAGACACTTCCAGCGCGCGGTCCGGATTGCCGCCGCCGTCGAGGTCGTGGACCATGACCGCGTCGGGGACGATGGTCTTGAGCCCGTCCATGAAGCCCTGTGAGCGCAGCACCGTCGCCGACAGCAACGGCAAGCCGACATTCATCACCTTGGCGACGCCGCCGAGCTTTTCCTTGGCATATTTGCCCGCCTCGACGCCGGAGAAATAGCCGGTGTCGTAGTCGCAGATGGCGACCATCGTGGTCATGCCCTTGACCGGGTTGCCCTCGAGCACCACCGGGATGTTGGCGGCCTTGGCCTGACGCAGCAGCGGCACCACGCCTTCCTCATTCACCGGGGTGATGATCAGCACGTCGACGCCCTTGGCGATGAAGTCTTCGGCCGCGGCGACCTGCTTGGCGATGTCGAGATTGGCGTCCTGGACCTCGACCTCGATTCCCAGTTCCTTGCCGTGCGCCTTCATGCCCTTGATGACGTTCTGGTACCACTCATGCGTGGCGTAGTTGGTGACGTAGCCGATGTGCTTGGGCATGTTCTCGGCATGCGCCGCCGCCGCGCCGATCGCCAGCATGGCCGCGGATGCGAGCAGGATTGATTTGGACCAGTGCATTTTTCTCTCCCAGGGTTTTCGTTTGTCTCAGTCGCTGAACGGGTAATCCCGCCGTTCCGGGTCGGCACGTGAAGAGCTGTTGGCTTCGCCCCAACCGAGCGCGGCCGATATCTTCTCGGCGGCGGCCCGGGTTCTCTCGAAGACGGTCTGACGGTCGAAGCGCGCCGCCTTCTGCGGCAGCAGCGGCACCGTAAGCGCTGCAATGACGGCGCCGACATGATCGCGCACGGGCATCGAGATGTTGGTGCAGCCCTCGACGGCCAGTGACGCGCGCATCTCGTAGCCGAGCCTGGCCACCTCGTTCAGCCGCGCCTCGATCTCTTCGCGCGTCCCCTGCCCTTCGCCGGCGGCCACGATGCGCTCGACGATGCGGTCGCGCTCGGCCCGGTTCGAATGGGCGAGCAGCACCGCGCCGGAACTGGTTTCGAGGATCGGGAAATGCGAGCCGAGCGCTACCGAATAGCGCATCGGCAGCGGTGAATCGATCTGCAGCACCACCAGCGCGTTCTGCCCCTCGCGCACCACCAGGTGGCAGCTCTGGTCGGCATTGGCGGTCAATTCGCGCATCACCGGCAGCGCGGATTCGACCAGCCTGTTCACCGGCGGATGCATATGCGCCAGCTCGAACAGTTTCAGCGACAGCCGGAAGCGGTCCGATTGCGTGCGGAAGAGGTAGCCGCGCTTCTCCAGCAAGAGCAGGATGCGGTAGATTTCGTGGATGGAGCGGCCCATGCCGGTGGCGATCTCGGTCTGGGTCAGCGCTTCGGCCCTGGAGGCCATGAACTCCAGCACGTCGAGCGCCTTCTCCACCGCCGGCACGCGATATCCGTTGCGGCCGCTTTCGCTTTCCTCGAGCGTTTCGGCAATGTCGGCGGCCATCACGCGACGCTCCGTTCTGGTTGCCTGGTTTCGCGATAGAGGCGGTTGACGTGATCGGCGAGTTCAGCGGCCGAGATGTCGCCGGCGATCGCGGCAGCCGCGCGCGGCGCGCAGTCGCGGAAGAAGGCGATGAAGCCCGGATGCGTCGGACGCAGATAGGACGAGCCGATCGTGCGCAGCGTCGAGGAGAAGAAATCACCGGAGAGACGATTGACCTCGGCGTCCTTCCAGGCCGCCAGCGATCCCGGCTGTCCGCCCGATTTGACATAGTCGCTGCGCTGATAATTGGGCGAGCACAGGAACAGCGCGTAGTCGATCGCATGCTGCTTGTGCTTCGACTGAGCGCTGACGCCGATGCCGGCGCCGCCGAGCAGCGCGCCGGCCGATCGCACGGTCGGCACATCGGCAAAGCGCAGATACGGCCTGTCGGTTTTCGCGGCGTAGTTCACATAGCCGAAGGCGAACGGCACATAGACGACGTCGTCATGCGCGATCATGTGGTCGTAGCAGCGGATCGGATTCCAACCGGACGAGTTCGGATGCGACAGCGCCGCAAGCTCGCGCAATTGCCCGACGGCCGTCTCGACCATGTCCGGCGCGATGAAGTGCTCACCGTCTTCCTGCGGGTCGCCAAGCGTCAGAAGCAGGCACATCGCGTCCGTCGCCACGAAAGGCAGGCCAAGCCACCTTCCGTCCTTGCGCGCCAGCCGGCCGAGCGCGACGACTTCTTCATGCGTACGCGGCACCGGCCCGTAGCGCTCCAGAAGGTCCGGACGATAGGAGGCGACGTGGCAGGCGGCATCGATCGGCAATGCCCATTGCCGCCCGTTCTTCTTGTAGGACCGCCAGGACGGACCGACCGAATCCTGCTCGAAAAAGCGGACCTGTTCCGCCGACAGATACGCGTCGAACGGCACCATCAGCTCGTCCTGCGCGATGTCGCCGATGAAGGGATGGTCGAACACCACCAGATCGTAGGCCGAGAGCACAGGGCCAAGCGCGCCCTCGCCGAACTCATAGAGGCTGCGGCGGTCCCATTCGATTTCCAGGCCGGGATTGGCGGCGCGATACGGCGCCACGCTGGCATCCAGCGGACCCCAGCAACGTCGATGATCCCACGCAAGACCGCGCAGTCTTGTCATATCCGGCAATTCCTCCCTGGAACCGGGCGCGTGCCCGGCCCGCAGACCAGTAGCAGTTATTTTCACCTGGGAAAAGAGTTTTTACATACGCAAAACCAACTCTCCTCCCGGCCGCAGCCTCAAGCCAGGCCGAACCTCTCGACGGCGCGCATGATGCCGCGCAGTTCGGCAAGGCCCTTGAGCCGGCCGATCAGCGAATAGCCGGGATTGATCTTCGTCTTGCCGATGTCGTCGGCGAGCAGGTGCCCATGATCGGGCCGCATCGGAATGCGCCAATCGGCGCGGCCTTCCTTGCGGCGGCGCGCCTCCTCCTGCATCAGCGCGAGGATGACATGCGCCATGTCGGTGCCGCCCTCGAGATGCTCGGCCTCGTGGAACGAGCCGTCATCCTCGATGGTGACATTGCGCAGATGGACGAAATGGATGCGGCCGGCGAACGCCTTGACCATGGCGACGATGTCATTGTCGGCGCGCGTGCCGTAGGAGCCGGTGCAGAAGGTCAGGCCATTGGCCGGGCTGTGGACGGCGTCGAGGATGAAGCGCGCATCGTCGGCGGTCGAGACGATGCGCGGCAGGCCGTAGAGCGAGAATGGCGGATCGTCGGGATGGATGCACATGCGCACCCCTTCCTGTTCGGCCACCGGAATGATCTCGCGCAGGAACCAGGCGAGGTTCTCGCGCAATTCCTTCGGCCCGATCGAATCGTAGTCGGCCAGGGCCTCGCGAAAGCTGTCGCGGTTGTAGGCGCGCTCGGTGGCGGGCAGGCCGGCGATGAGGTTTCGCTCGATCCTGTCGATCTTCTCGTCGCCGAGTTCCTTCAGCCGCGCTTCCGCCTCGGCGATGCGGGCGGGCGAGTAGCCGTCCCGGGCATTGCGGCGCTTCAACACGAACAGGTCGTAGGCCGCGAAATCGATCGCGTCGAAGCGTAGCGCATAACCCGTCGTCGGCAGGCGGTAGGCCAGATCCGTGCGGGTCCAGTCGACGACTGGCATGAAATTGTAGCAGATCGTCGCGATGCCGGCCTTCGCCAAGGCGCAGATCGTATCCTTGTAGTGGCCGACATAGCGGAGCCGTTCCGGCGAGCCGATCTTGATCGAGTTGTGGACCGGAATACTCTCGACCACCGACCAGGTCAGCCCCGCCGCCTCGATGATGCGCTTGCGCTCGAGGATGTTCTCCAGCGGCCAGACGCGCCCGTCATAGATGTCGTGCAGGGCCGAGACTACGCCTGTCGCGCCCGCCTGCTTGACGTGATCGAGTGTCACCGGATCGTCCGGGCCATACCAGCGCCAGCACTGTTCCATTGCCGCTTCCCTCTGTGAATGGCCGGAACTTATTGTTGGACCACAACAGGAGTCAAATTAAAAATTTCCAGGCTTCGAGAGATCGGTTTGCGGCGAGGCAACGGAAAATTCGACCAAGGAGCTCCCAAAATCTGTTGTTTTCCTCAAACCATGCGATATGTTGGTCCAACAATTTAGGAGGATCGACGGTGGAAGATACTCAGGCCGCGCGTGACAACATCGTCGCCCGCCGTGCCAGCGGCAGGTCCGCGGTCGACACCGCGGCCGGACGGATCCTCGACCTTATTCGCGCGCGACAACTCAATGTCGGCGATGTTCTGCCGACCGAACGCGAGCTCAGCGAGATCACCGGCGCCAGCCGCAACACGGTGCGCGAGGCGCTGCGCACCATCCGCACCTATGGGCTGATCGAGCCCAAGCCGCGTGTCGGCGCTGTGCTCGCCGACGGGCAGAGCATCGCCATCCAGAATTTCTTCGCCGCGCATATGGATGTCTCGCGCTCGTCATTTGCGGACATCCAGGGTTTCAGACGCATCATCGAGGTCGGCATCGGCGACCAC
Source organism: Mesorhizobium humile (assembly GCF_033977215.1). NCBI lineage: Bacteria > Pseudomonadati > Pseudomonadota > Alphaproteobacteria > Hyphomicrobiales > Phyllobacteriaceae > Mesorhizobium > Mesorhizobium humile. The sequence goes on along the minus strand of NZ_JAVIIV010000007.1, from coordinate 85,794 downwards.
ATCGTGCTCAATGCCACGAGCGAGCAGATCGACACGCTGGACGAGATCAACGCCCGGATCGTCGACAGCCGCTCGATCGAGGAAGCCGCCGAGAACGATTTCAATTTCCACATGGCGCTGATCGGTCTGGCGGGCAACCGCATGCTGACGGACATGTATTCCTTCCTCTCGCCCGTGATCCTGCGGATCATGACCATCGGCAAGGAAATGCGGCCGGTGCTGGCCGACACCCGCGCCGCGCATGCCGAGATCATCGCCGCGCTCCGCGCACGCGACAGGCTGGCCTACGCCTATCTGATGAGCCGCCATCTCGATTTCGCCCTGCGCTTCCTGCCGGAAGAGCCTGGTTCCGACAGCGACTGAAGGAGTTCCCGCAATGAAGGATTTTGAAGGCAAGGTCGCGCTGGTGACCGGGACGACCGGGATCGGTCTGGCAACCGCCAGGCGCCTCGCCGCTGGCGGCGCTGCGATCGTCGCCTGCGGCATCGACGGCGCGGCCAACGCGGCAATGAGAGCGGAGCTGGAAAGCACCGGTGCCGGCGTGCTGGTCGTGGACGCCGACGTCTCGGTACAAGACCAGGTCCGCGACGCCGTCGCTGCCGGCGTCGAGCGCTTCGGTGGTCTCGACGTGATCGTCAATTCGGCGGCGGTCCATCCCTATGGCACCGCGACGACGACCGATTGGGAAACCTGGAACAAGGCGATGACCGTCAATGTCGGCTCGATCTATCTGACCGCCCATTTCGGCATTCCGGAAATGATCAAGCGCGGCGGCGGCGCGATCGTCAACGTTGCTTCGGTGCAGGGTTTCGCCTGCCAGCAGAACGTCGCCGCCTATGCCACCACCAAGGGCGCCATCCATACGCTGACGCGCTCGCTGGCGCTCGACTACGCGGCCGCTGGCATCCGGGTCAATTCGGTCAGCCCGGGCTCGATCCGCACGCCGATCCTGGAGAAGGCCGCGCGTGGCGACAAAGGCAGCGATGCCGATGTCGAGGAGGCCTACAGGCGCTTCGGCGCGGCCCATCCGCTCGGCCGCATCGGCGAACCCGAGGAAGTGGCGGAACTCATCGCCTTTCTGTGCTCTTCCAAGGCCGGCTTCTGCACCGGCGCCGACTACAAGATCGACGGCGGCCTGACCGCCGGCATTGGCGTGAAATGACCATGAAGATCGGTCTTGGCCTTTACCGGGAATCGCTGACCCCCGACAATTTCCGCTTCGCTCGCCAGGCGGGCGCCACCCACATCGTCGCCCACCTCACCAACTATTTTCGCGGCCGCGATCCTTCGCTGTCCGCCGGCAACGAGAAGGAAGGCTGGGGCGATTGCTCCACCGACGAACTGTGGACCTATGAGGACTTTGCCGGCCTGGTCAGCACCGTGCGCGACAACGGTCTGGAAATCGCCGCGATCGAGAATTTCTCGCCGCGCTTCTGGTCCGACATTCTGCTCGACGGTCCCGATCAGGCGAAGCAGATAGAAGGGCTGAAGCGGCTTATCCGCGACGCCGGGCGCGCCGGCATTCCGTGCATCGGCTACAACTTCTCCATTGCCGGCGTTTGGGGCTGGTCGCGCGGCCCCTTCGCGCGCGGCGAGGCGATGTCGGTCGGGCTCGACCTTGCGGCCATCGACCCTGACCTGCCCCTGCCCGACGGCGTGGTCTGGAACATGCGCTACCGCGCCGGCCGGCCGGGCGCTGAACCTGTGAGAGTGAGCAGCGATGACCTTTGGCAGCGGCTCGGCGCGTTCCTGCGGGAAGTCGTTCCGGTGGCCGAGGAAGCCGGCGTGGTGCTCGCCGCGCATCCGGACGATCCGCCGGCCGAAGCGCTGCGCGGCACGGCGCGGCTGGTCAACCGTCCGGAGAAATACGACCGGTTGATGGACATCGTGGAGTCGCCCTCCAACGGGCTGGAGCTCTGTCTCGGCTCGCTGCAGGAGATGCCCGACACCGACGAGATCTACGAACATGTCCGGCGCTTCGCCCGACGCAAGCGCATCGGCTACATCCATTTCCGCAACGTACGCGGCAAGGTGCCGAACTACCACGAAACCTTCGTCGACGACGGCGACATCGACATGGCCGAAATCGTCCGCATCCTGCGCGACGAAAACTATGAAGGCGTCATCATCCCCGACCACACGCCGGAAATGTCCTGCGACGCGCCCTGGCATGCGGGAAAGGCCTTTGCGCTCGGCTATATGCGCGCGCTGGTGCAGAACGCCGCGGCGCTCGGACCTTCCCGCGCCGCTCAATCCACCAACATCCGGATGCAAGCGTGATGACCAGATCGACGCCCCTCTATGCCGACGACGCCGAAATGTACCGCCTGTTCAAGGAAGAGCTCTTCGTCGCTGTGGTCGGCGACGTGATGGACACGCTGGGGCTGCAGCATCAGTTCCTGCCGCCGGTGTTCAGGCCCGTCGACGAGAAGACGCGGCTGCTCGGCCGGGCCATGCCAGTGCTCGAGACCGATATCTTCCCGTCCGACGGACCGACGCGCAATCCGCTGATGGCGAAGCCGTTCGGGCTGATGTTCGAAGCGCTCGACGACCTGAAGCCCGGCGAGATCTACGTCGCCAGCGGCGCCTCGCCCCGCTACGCGCTGTGGGGCGAGTTGATGTCAACCCGCGCGAAGATCCTCGGCGCGCATGGCGCGCTGGTCGACGGCTTCGCCCGCGACACGGATGGCATCAAGGCGCTGGGATTTCCCTGCTTCTGCACCGGCTGGTATGCGCAGGACCAGGGTGTGCGCGGCAAGGTCGTCGACTATCGCTGCGCGCTCGAAATCGGCGGCGTGCGCATAGAGCCGGGAACGCTGCTGTTCGGCGACAAGGAAGGCGTTCTTGTTATCCCCGCAGAAGCCGAGGAAGAGGTGGTGCGCCTCGCCCTCGAAAAAGTCCGTGGAGAAAAGCTCGTCGCCAAGGCGATCCGCGAGGGGATGAGCGCGGTGGATGCCTACAAGACCTTCGGCATCATGTGAAAGGTCGCGGCCGGCCGGCGATCCGGAACTTTCATTCCGCTACAATCGCGACTTCCACTTCACCGTCTATCGGCTGTCCGGCATGGAAATGCTGGTCGCTCATATCGAGAGCCTGTGGGTCTGGCCGGATTAGCCACCATAAAAGTCAGGCACTCACAAGTCTGATAATGGTGTCTATATTGAACTCCAGGCGTTCATTGAGAGCGTTCTTATCCATCAGGTCGCGCTCGAAAATAATTGATCCCGTAAAACGGTTCGTTATGTAATAATAACCGATCGCGGCGATCGTGATATTTAATTGTGCGGGATCGATCCCGGCGCGAAAATCCCCGCTTCTCACACCCCGCTCAAGTATGCTGGAGACCATGGCGACGAATTTGCGACTCGCCGTCTTGATCAACTCGGACTTCTTCACGTGCTTGGCTCGATGAAGGTTCTCGCTGTTGACCAAGGTGATGAATTCAGGGTTCTTCAAGTAATATTGCCAGGTGAACCTGACCAGACGCTCCAAGGCCTCCCTAGGTTCCAAATCATCGAGATGAAGCTTCTGTTCAGCGCTACGGATGTCCAGATAGGCATTCTCGATCACCGTCTGGAAAAGACCATCTTTGCTGCCGAAATAATGATAAATCATACGCTTGTTGGCTTTGGCCTTCGCTGCGATGACATCAACGCGCGCACCGCCGAGGCCGTTCTTGGCAAAGTCACTCTTTGCCGCCTCCAGTATGCGAAGCTTGGTTGCTTCGGCATCCCGCAGCCGTCTCTTCTTGCCGCCATTCTTCGATTTGTCGGGCGTGGCGTCCACTTCGGCCGCTCCTTTGGTTGCCGTCCCGCGCGCAGGCGGCGGTGCTGATGCCGCTGAAAGTCAGTTCAATTGGACGAGAAGTCAACAGGCCATCGATCGCGCCGCCGCTTGACTCACGCGTCCTTAAGAAGTAACTAGATAGTGCGTTATGCGATCGGGAGGGCGATTGGATGGCCAGGTTTCTCGATTGCCCAATAGACGCCCGCGCCCCTGCGGGCCGTTGCCAAATGGGAGGAAGCATGTCGACTTTCATCAAGGATTTCATCGAGCGCGAGACCGTCAGCCGGCGCAATTTCCTGCTCGCCACCGCTGCTGGCATGGGAGCGATGGCAACGCCGTTCGTTTTCGGCGGCGGCGCCGCTCGCGCGGCTCTCACGGACCCGGCGATCGCCTGGTCCTACCGCGACCGCGCCTCGGCTTACTGGAACTCGATCGTCTCAGGCGGGGAGGCTTTTGTGGAATCCATCGGCAAGCCGAAGGATTTTCTCGTCTCGCTGATCAACGAGGGATCTTCGGAGAAGTCGCTGGCCGACATCAAGGCGTTCCTGGCCAAGACCGGCGGCAAGTGCGCGATCGCCTGCGACGCCAACGACAGTCCGAACGCCCGTCCCGTGGTTGAGGCCGTACGCGATGCCGGCGCCTACATTTCCACGATCTGGAACAAAACCGACGACCTGCACCCGTGGGACATCGGCGATAACTACGTCTCGCACATGACCTGGTCGGACGAAAAGCCGGCCGAGCAGACGGCGCGTATCCTGTTCGAAGCAATGGGGGGCAAGGGTGGCGTCGTGCATCTGGGGGGCATTGCCGCCAACAATCCGGCCATCGAGCGCCTGAACGGTTTGAAGAATGCGCTCAAAGATTTCCCCAACATCGAGCTTCTCGATGCCCAGCCTGCCGATTGGGACACGACCAAGGGCACGGAGCTGATGGCGTCTTTCCTGACCCGTTTCGGCGACAAGATCACCGGCGTCCACTGCGCGAACGACAACATCGCTTACGGCGTGATCGAGGCCCTGCGCGCGGAAGGCATCGAGGATATGCCGATCGTCGCCTATGACGGAAATCCGGAGGCCGTGAAACTCGTCATGGACGGCAAGCTTCTGGCGACTGTCTTCACCAATCCGCACTGGGGCGGCGGCATCACGGCGGCGCTCGCCTACTACGCCGCGACCGGCGCCTTCAAACCCTCCGAGGAGCCGAAGGAACATCGTGAATTCTACGGTCCGACGATCCTCATCTCCAAAAAGGATGCCGCGGACTTCAAGGCCAAATATCTCGATTCCGTTCCTGCCTACAACTGGAAGGATTTCTGGGGTCCGGGCAACGGCCAGATCAAGTACAAGTGAGCCGAAGCTCGATCGGGCGGCCCTTAAATGGGCCGCCCCCCCTACAACGGCACGCTTGGACGGGAGGCCGGAGTTGCCACGCATCCTCACGCGCGAGAACGCGATCCGCTGGGCACCCTTCCTGGTGCTTCTTGCGCTCATAGTGCTGTTTACAGCGATAAACCCCTCGTTCCTGTCGCAGCGCAATTTCGCGCGCATTGCGATTGCGGCCGCGCCCGCGCTGATGGTCGCTGTCGGCGTGACCTTCATCATCGTCATGGGCTCCATAGACCTCTCGATGGAGGGTGTCGTTTCGCTGACGGCTGTCCTGTTCTGCTTCTTGATGCTGGCGTTCGGTGGAACGCTGGCTTCGGGCGGCTGGATAGCGATACCGGTCATCCTGGCCGTCGGCGCCGCGATCGGCCTGGTGAATGGCCTCGTTCACGTCAAGCTGAAGATACCATCCTTCATGGCCAGTCTCGCCCTCGGTTTCGTTGGCACGGGCGCCGCCATCCTGCTGACTGGCGGCGACATCGTCAAATTCAACGACCCGACGTTCCGCGCCTTGCTGACCTGGCGCATCCTGGGGTTTCCCCTGATGGTTTATGTCGCGGGCCTGTGTCTCGTTCTGGCCTGGTTCATCCAGGCGCATACCCGCCTTGGGCGCCATTTCTACGCGGTCGGCGGCGGTGAGGACCTTGCCCATGCCTCCGGGGTACGGGTGCAGCAGGTGCGGATGGCCGGGTTTTCGCTTGCCGGTTTCTTCTACGCAATCGCCGCAATCCTGCAGGTGGCGAAACTCGGCCAGGCGGAATCGGTCACCGGATCCAATTTCATGTTCATGTCGATCACGTCGGTCGTGGTTGGCGGCGTGGCGCTCTGGGGCGGCATCGGCGGCGTGTGGAACACCCTCGTCGGCGTCCTGATCGTCGCCGTGATCAACAACGGCATGGTGGTCATAGGCCTGCCCGACTTCCTACAGGCCGCCGTTCTCGGGCTGCTTGTCATCATCGCGGTCATCCTGTCGACAGACCGGCGCTCGGTCGCGTTCGTCAAGTGAGGACGCCATGTACGAATTGAAAGCCGTCGAAAAGAAGTTTCCCGGGGTCAGGGCGCTGAAATCCGTCGATTTCTCCATCAGCCGCGGCGAGATCGTCGGGCTGGTGGGCGAGAACGGCGCCGGCAAATCCACGCTCATGAAGGTCATTTACGGCGCCTATCAGCCCGATGGCGGCGAAATCCTCATCGACGGCAAGCCTGTCCGGTTCAGCGGCCCCCGCGATGCCATGGAACGGGGCATCGGCATGGTGTTCCAGGAGCAATCGCTGATCACCAACCTGTCGGTGATGGAGAACATCTTCCTGGGCTATGAGGACCAGTTCTCGCGCTTCGGCGTGGTCAACTGGAAGGCTGTGGCCAAAGCTGCGCGCAAACAGCTTGCCAAGGTCAAGCTCGACATCGACCCGCGCACGGTCACCTCAAGTCTTTCCTTCGCGCAACGCCAGCTCGTCGAACTGGCCAAGGTGCTGACACTGGAGGAACGGGTCCAGGGCCATCTGGTCGTCCTGCTCGACGAGCCGACCTCGGTGCTGGCGGAGGAAGAGGTGAAGCTGTTGTTCAAGCTCGTGCGGGAGCTGACGACGCGCGCCTCGTTCATCTTCGTGTCTCATCGCATGGATGAGGTGATGGAGCTCTCCGACCGCATCTACGTGATGAAAGATGGCCAGGTGGTCGACGTCGTCTCGCGCGGCGCGGCGACACCGGAGGCGATCCAGCACAAGATGGTCGGACGCCACGTCGACAAGGAATATTACCGGGAACAGCGGCAAAAGCCCTACGACGCGGCGAAGCCGCTGGTCGAGCTGTCGAACGTCAGCCTGCCCGGGAAGGTCCGCGACATCTCGTTGACGCTGCATGCCGGCGAAGTGCTGTGCCTGGTTGGCACCGAGGGCTCCGGTCGCGAGGCAATCCTTCGAACCATCTACGGTATGCGCACGCCCACCAAAGGCACCCTGAAAATCAAGGGCAAGACGGTTTCCAGGCTGACCGCTCAAGGCGCGGTGGAGCGTGGCGTCGGCTATGTGCCGCGCGAACGCAAGATCGAGGGCATCGTCGCCGGGATGAATGTCTACGAGAACATGACGCTCTCGCAAATGCCGCGCTACGCACGGGCGGGCTGGCTCGATGTCGGCAACGAGCGCGACCTTGCCAGGACATGGATCCGCAAGCTCGCCATCAAGGCAAGCTCCGAATATGCAGACTGCGGCAACCTTTCCGGCGGCAACCAGCAGAAGGTCGTGCTGGCCAAATGGCGGTCGGGCGGCTCCGACATCATGCTGCTCGACCATCCGACCCGCGGCCTGGACATCGGCGCCAAGGAGGATGTCTACGACATGATCAGGGAAATGTGCGACGACGGGGTCGGCGTCGTCCTGGTCGCAGACACGCTGGAGGAGGCGATCGGCCTTTCCCACACCATCGTCGTCATCAAGGACGGCGAGATCCAGAAACGCTTCGACTGCGCGCCCGGCTCGAAGCCGTCGCTCTACGACCTTCTGCACTACATGATCTGAGGGCATCGATGGATATCCAACGCCTCAAGCCGCACTTCCCTTGGATCACCCTCCTGGTCCTGGTCACGATTGTCGGCATCGCCGATCCGAGCTTCTTGAAACCGGCCAATCTTTTGAGCCTCGCCGGCGACATCGTGCCACTGTTCATCATGGCGCTGGGATTGACCTTCGCCATCTACATCGGCGGCATCGACCTGTCGGCGCAATCGATGGCGAACATGATCACCGTCGTCGCGTCGGTCTATCTGGCGTCGCTGGGCATATGGGTCGCGGCATTGTGCATCCTCGCGGGGTTCGTGTTGGGCACCCTCTCCGGTTACTTGACCACCCGCATGTACGTGCCCTCCTTCATCTCCACGCTGGCAGTCGGCGGCGTTTGCTTCTCGGTGGCGCAATGGTTGTCGGGCAACCGCGCCTTGAACATGGACGCCACGCAGCGCAACGAGACCTTCGGCTGGATGATCGGTCGAACCGGCATCGTGCCGCACGAGCTCTTCATCGCGCTCGCCTTGCTGGCGATCTGCCTGATCATAGAGCGGCGCACGACGCTTGGCAGGGCGCTCAAGGCCGTGGGCGCCGGCGAATTGGCCGCGGCCGCATCTGGCCTCAACGTCGCCCGCTACAAGATCCTTGCCTTCGCCATCTCCGGAGCGCTGGCCGCGGTGGCCGGGCTGCTCTTTTCCGTCAAACTGTCGGGCGGCGCGCCAACGATCGCCAACGGCTTCCTGTTGCCGGCAATCGTCGCGGTGCTTGTCGGCGGGACGCCGCTGACGGGAGGTGTCGGCGGCGTGCTCAACACCGCAATCGGGACGCTGATCGTGGCCGTGATCAGGGCATCGATGCTTTACTTCGGCATCGCGGCGACACAGCAGCAGATGGTCTTCGGCCTTGTGCTGATCGCCGCCATCGCGCTCACCATCGACCGCTCCAAGCTCCGCACAGTGAAGTGAGAGATGTCATGGCAACGATGCGCGCCGCCGTCCTGACCGCTCCACACCGTTTCGACGTGCGCGAAGTCGCCGTTCCGGAGGTCGGCCCCGAAGACGCCCTGATCCGCGTCTCGCGGACCGGCATATGCGGCACCGACATCCATATCTTCAATGGGCATTATGCTGCGGATCGGTTGCCGCTGGTGCCTGGCCATGAGTTTGCCGGGACCGTGGCGGCGACGGGCGAGCACGTCACGCATATCAAGCCAGGCACGACCTGCGTCGCGGACGTCAATATCGGCTGCGGTCAGTGTTACTGGTGCCGCCGCAACGAAATCCTGAACTGCCCGTCGATGACGCAGGTGGGCATCGGCCGTGACGGCGCCTTCGCGGAATATGTCTGCGTGCCGGCCAGGCTCGTCCTGCCGGCCCCTGACCATGTGCCGGCCGAGGTGCTGGCTCTAACGGAGCCGGTATCGTGCGTGGTGCGCGCGGCGCGCAAGGCGGGCACAAGCTTCGGCCAGTCGGTGGTGATCCTCGGCGCCGGACCGATCGGCAACCTGCATGTCCAGATGATGCGTTTGTGCGGCGCAGCGCCAATTATCGTCGCCGATTTGTCGGAAGACCGCTGTCGTCTTGCCCTTGAAGCCGGCGCGGATGCAGCCGTTGCCGATCCTGCCCGGTTGAAGGCGGAGGTCCTGGCCAGGACCGGTGGACGCGGGGCGGACCTGGTGATCGAGAGCGTCGGGTCGGCACGGCTTTATGCGCTCGCATTCGAGCTCATCCGCAAGGGCGGCCATGTCGCGTTCTTCGGTCTCACCGGGCCGCGCGACACGGTGCCGGTCGATATCCTGCGCACCATCCTTGAGGAGAATAGTCTCAAGGGCTCCGTCGCCGGCATGGGAGAAGACATGCATGATGCGCTGACACTTTTGTCGCACGGCCGCTTTCGGACCGAGGCGTTCACACGCGCAACCTTCCCGCTCGATGACATCCAGCGCGCCTTCGAGACCCTGGCCGAGCGACCCCAGGATCTGAAGACGCAAATCGTATTGAACTAGGAGCCGGCGCGACCCGCTTGCAACGGATCGCGAAGAGCCGGCGCACTGCCAGAACGGAGGCATTTCATGCTCGATTTCACGGACCGCGCAACCCTGCCGGATGCGCCGCGCGAATTCGGATTCTGGTTCGACGGCTCGTGGCGCAAGGGCCGCGCCATGTTCGAGCGCAGGTCGCCGGGGCATGGCGTGGCAGTGACGCTTACCCCAAAATGCACGGTCGACGATCTGAATGCGGCCGTGGCCGCGGCGCGTCGCGCGTTCGAGGATCGCCGGTGGGCGGGATTGCCGGGGGCTGACCGTGCGGCGGTGCTTTTGAGAACGGCAGATATTTTGCGCCGCCGCCGCGACGAAATCGCCTATTGGGAAGTCCTCGAGAACGGCAAGCCTATCTCCCAGGCGCGCGGCGAGATCGATCACTGCATCGCGTGCTTCGAGGTTGGCGCTGGCGCCGCGAGGCTGTTGCATGGCGACAGCTTCAACAGTCTCGGCGACAACCTCTTCGGCATGGTGCTGCGCGAGCCAGTCGGCGTGGTCGGCCTCATCACGCCATGGAATTTCCCCTTCCTGATCCTGTGCGAGCGCATTCCCTTCATCCTGGCCAGCGGGTGCACCGTGGTCGTCAAGCCTTCGGAGGTCACGTCCGCGACCACACTGCTGCTTGGCGAGATCCTTTCCGAAGCCGGCGCGCCTGACGGCGTCTACAACGTCGTCACCGGCTCGGGCCGGACGATCGGCCAGGCTCTGACCGAGCATCCCGACGTGGACATGCTTTCCTTCACCGGATCGACGTCCGTAGGCCGCTCTTGCGTGCACGCTGCGGCCGATTCGAATTTCAAGAAACTCGGCCTGGAGCTCGGCGGCAAGAACCCCATCATCGTTTTCGCCGACAGTGATCTTGAGGACGCGGCCGACGGCGCGGCCTTCGGCATAAGCTTCAACACGGGCCAGTGCTGCGTGTCGTCCAGCCGCGTCATCGTCGAACGCTCTGTTGCCCGCGAGTTCGAGGAAATCCTTGCCGCCAAGATGGCCAAGATCGTCGTCGGCGATCCGCTGCAAACGAAGACGCAGGTCGGAGCCATCACCACAGATGCGCAGAATTCAACCATCCTGGGCTATATCGACAAGGGCAAAGCTGAAGGGGCGACACTTGTCGCCGGTGGGCAGGCCCTGGATCTCGGCGGCGGCCAGTATATCGTGCCGACGCTGTTTTCCGGTGTCACGCCCGCAATGTCGATTGCCCGAGACGAAATCTTCGGGCCTGTCCTGTCGTCCTTCCATTTCGACACCCTCGAGGAGGCCGTCAGCCTCGCGAACGACACGGTCTATGGCCTGGCTGCCAGCGTGTGGACCAAGAACATAGACAAGGCGCTGGTGGTGACGCGGCGTGTGCGCGCCGGCCGGTTTTGGGTGAACACGATCATGGCCGGCGGGCCCGAGATGCCGCTTGGCGGATTCAAGCAGTCCGGCTGGGGGCGGGAAGCGGGCATGTATGGCGTGGAGGAATACACACAGGTGAAGTCCGTTCACATCGAAATCGGCAAGCGCGCACATTGGATCGAGTGATGACGACAGGTTTCGACTATGTGATCGTCGGCGCAGGCTCGTCGGGTTGCGTGCTTGCCGCGCGCCTGTCCGAGAATCCGGCTGTCAGGGTCTGCATCATCGAGGCTGGCGGCAAGGACAGCCATCCCTACATCCACATGCCGGTCGGCTTCGCCAAAATGACCACGGGCCCCCTTACCTGGGGGCTGGTTACTGCGCCGCAGAAGCACGCCAACAATCGTGAGATCCCCTATGCACAGGCAAAGGTGCTGGGCGGCGGCTCTTCGATCAATGCAGAGGTCTACACCCGCGGGCATGCCAGCGACTACGACCGCTGGGCAAACGAGGAAGGCGCCGACGGTTGGGCCTTCAAGGACGTCCAAAGGTATTTTCTGCGTTCGGAGGGCAACACCATCCTCTCCGGCAGCCTGCACGGCACCGATGGCCCGCTCGGTGTGTCAAACATACCCGATCCAAATGTGGTTTCGCGCGCTTTTGTCCAAAGCTGTCAGGAATACGGACTGCCTTACAATCCCGACTTCAATGGCGCGAAGCAGGAAGGCGCCGGAATCTACCAGATCACGACCCGCAATAACCGTCGTTGCTCGGCCGCCGTGGGCTACCTTAGGCCCGTCCTGGGGCGCCCCAACCTTACCCTGATCACCGGGGCCCTAGTCCATCGCGTCGTCTTCAAAGGTAGCCGGGCGGTCGGTGTCGAATACTCGGTTGGTCGCGAGCGGAAGGTCGTCAATGCCGACGGCGAGGTTCTGGTGACGTCAGGTGCGATCGGCACTCCGAAGCTGATGATGCTGTCCGGCGTCGGCCCTGCCGACCACCTGCGTCGTCACGGCATCGAAGCGATCCGGGATCTTCCGGGCGTAGGGCAGAACCTTCAGGATCACTTTGGCATCGACATCGTAGCCGAGCTGAAGGGCCACTATTCGCTCGACAAGTACAACAAGCCGCACTGGATGTTGTGGGCGGGCATCCAATACACGCTGTTCAAGACGGGACCGATAACGTCAAACGTGGTCGAGGGCGGCGCTTTCTGGCACTCTTCGGCGAGCAGCGCGGGAGCGGTTCCGGATTTGCAATTCCATTTCCTGGCGGGAGCTGGCGCGGAGGCGGGTGTGCCGTCGGTCCCGAAGGGATCGTCCGGCATCACTTTGAACAGCTACACGCTGCGCCCGAAATCGCGTGGAACCGTGACGCTCCGTTCGCCGGATCCGCGCGACAATCCGGTCGTCGATCCCAACTTCCTCGCGGACCCCGACGACCTCAGAGTGTCGGTCGAAGGCCTCAAGATCAGCCGGGAGATCGTCAATCAGCCCTCGCTGCGCAAATTCATCAAGGAGCTCCGCTTCCCTGACACAAGCGTGCGCTCGCAGTCGGACTATGAAGCCTATGCGCGACGCTACGGTCGTACCTCCTATCACCCGACTTGCACCTGTAAGATGGGGAAGGATGCGATGTCCGTGGTCGACCCTCAACTGCGAGTGCACGGGTTGGACGGCATCCGCATCTGCGATAGCTCGGCAATGCCGTCCTTGGTCGGCTCAAACACCAATGCGGCGACAATCATGATCGGCGAGCATGCATCGGACCTGATCCGAGGCAACCGCTAGCGTTTGCCCGTCACCTCGGACCTGATCGCTCCCTGTTCGCGCGCCTAGAGCAATTTCAGGAAAAGTGTGACGCGGTTTTCCGTCCGAAATTGCGTCAAAACAAAGAGATAGGGCATTGACCGTTTCCATGAAACGGTGAAATGCCCTAGGCGTCGAAATCCGGCGCATATGGGATCAGCCGCTTCCCAACAACGCGATAACCGACGGCATTCATGGCGTCGATGCGGCCCATGTCGATACTCGACAAGGTGAAGTCCATCACGTCGAAATTCGAGCGGATGTTGTCTGGCTTGGTGGACATCGTGTTGATCGGCAAACCCTTCTGCAGGATCCAGCGCAGCACGACCTGGGCGGCCGACTTGCCGTAGGTGGCGCCGATATCTGCGAAAAGCCGATGCTTGAAGACCTCGCCGCGCGCGACCGAGCAATAGGATGACAGAGGGATACCCGTTTCGCTCGCGGCCGCAAGCAGCTTGCGCTGGTCAAGAAGCGGATGGAATTCCACCTGATTGGTCACGAGCGGCACGCCGGTGATCTGCCTCGCCTGCCGCATCATCGCCGCTGTGTAGTTCGAAACGCCGATGGTGCTGGCGAACCCCCGTTCCTGCGCCTCCTGAAGCAGTTCAAGTGAGAGCTTGATGTCGCCTCCCGGCGTCGGCCAGTGAAGCAGCAGGATGTCGACACGATCCAGCTTCAGATCCCGCAAGGACTGTTCGATGGATGGTATGAACCGCTCTTGCGAGAAGTTCTCCACTGTGACCTTTGTCGTGATGCAGAGCTCGTCCCTGGGTATACCGCTCTCGGCCAGGGCCAGGCCCGTGTCGGCTTCATTGCCATAAGCCTGAGCCGTGTCGAACGCCCGGTAACCCGCATCGATCGCAGCCTCGATCGCCGCACGCAGCGTATCCCCCTTAAGAGGGAAAGTTCCAAACATCCGCTGGTTCGTCTTCTGGAACATGATGTTCATCGAAATCCTCCCACTGGTTGTCGCCGGCGCAGAGCTTGCCTTGGAAGCCGCAGGCGGCTATACCACAGATATAACTATCTAGTTACTTATTGCCAAGCCTTATGGAGAGGAAGCGTGAGCAAAGTCAGGTCGGCAGCGCAGGCCGTCGCCGCGATCGGCGACGGAGCGGTGGTAGCGGTCAATTCGTCGTCCGGTCTGCTTTGCCCGGACGCCGTTCTGGAAGCCCTTGGCAAACGTTTCGCGGCCGAAGGGGTGCCGCGCGATATCACCACCATTCATCCGATTGCCGCCGGCGACATGTTCGGCACCAAGGGGGTCGACCACATCGCCTTGCCGGGCTTGATCGGCCGCATCATCGGCGGCTCATACCCCTCGGGCCCCACCAATGCCGAGCCGCCGCTGATCTGGCAGCGTATCCTTGCCGAGGATGTGGCGGCCTGGAACTTCCCCTCCGGCATCGTGTTCGACATGCTGCGCGAGGGTGCGGCGCACCGCCCCGGCGTGCTCACCAAGGTCGGCATGGACACATTTGTCGATCCGGCACTCGAGGGCGGGGCCATGAACGCCGCGGCGCGCAAGTCGCCGATCGTGCAGCGCGTGGAGTTCAATGGCGAGACGTGGCTCCATTTCCCGCCCCTCAAACCAGATGTGGCGGTCATCCGGGCAACCACGGCGGACGAGAAGGGAAACCTCACCTTCGAGCAGGAAGGCGCGACTCTCGGCGCCATGGAAATGGCGCTTGCGGCGCACAATTGCGGCGGCATCGTCATTGCGCAGGTCAAACGCATCGCCGCCCAAGGCACATTGCGGCCGCACGATGTGCAGGTGCCCGGCATCCTGGTGGATTTCATCGTCGAGGCGCCCGACCAACTGCAAACAACGGCGACCGCCTATGATCCAGCGATATCGGGAGAACTGTTCCGGCCGCTCCGCACGTTCCGCACACCGGAATACAACGTCTCCAAGGTCATCGCGCGCCGGGTCGCTCAGGAGCTTCGGGCCGGATGGGCGGTCAACATCGGCTTCGGCATCTCCGCCAACGTGCCTCGCATCCTGATCGAGGAAGGCCTGCATGGCGCCGTCACCTGGGTAATCGAACAAGGTCCGGTAGGCGGCGTGCCATTGCTCGACTTCAAGTTCGGCTGCGCCTCCAACGCGGAAGCCTTCGTCGCCTCCCCACACCTTTTCACGTACTTCCAGGCCGGAGGCTTTGACTGCTCCTTGCTGTCGTTCCTCGAGATAGGCTCCGACGGATCCGTCAACGTCTCGCGTCTTTCCTCCACGCCGCATCGCACCGCCGGCGCCGGCGGCTTCGTGGACATCACCTCGCGAGCGCGCAAGATCGTGTTCTCCGGCAACTTCAACGCCGGCGCGAAGATGCGGCTGGAGAACGGAAAACTGGTCATCGACAAGGAAGGCAAGGTCGCAAAGATCGTCCCGAAAGTGGACCAGGTGAGCTTCTCAGGCGCGCGCGCCGTTAGCCAGGGCCAGGACGTCACCTATGTGACGGAGCGGTGCGTCATCCGCCTGACAGCCGACGGCCTGGTCGTCACGGAAATAGCCCCCGGGCTCGATCTCGAGCGTGACGTGCTGCGGCAGGCGGCGTCTCCTCTCGCGGTCTCGCCGGGATTGAAGCTGATGGATGCAGCGCTGTTCCTTGAGCAGCCGATAGGATTGCGGCTGTGAGCGATCTCCGTCTCGACCTCAGCTTCGACGGCGCGGTCGCGCGAATGACCATCCGCCGGCCTGAGAAGCTCAACGCGCTCGACGCCGCGATGGTCGATGCGCTCGTGCCGCTGTGCAGGGCGGTGGAGCGTTCCGCGGCGAAGGTGCTGATCTTGACAGGCGAGGGCGAGAAATCGTTCTGCGCGGGCGGCGACGTCGCCGCCTGGAGCGCGCTCGACCCGGCGGAGTTCGCGCGCCACTGGATCCGCGACGGCCACGCCGGCTTCGACGCTCTCGCCAGGCTCTCGCAACCGGTCATTGCCGTCCTCAATGGCCATTGCCTTGGTGGGGGGCTGGAGCTCGCAGCCTGTGCCGACTATCGGATCGCGGAAAGCCACGCCCGTATCGGCCTGCCTGAAACCAGCCTTGGGATCATACCCGGTTGGTCAGGCACCCAGCGCACGGCTCGCCGCTTCGGCCCACAGTTGATCCGGCGCATGTCGATCTTCGGCGAGGTCTATTCCGCCGATGAGGCCTTGAGGTTGTCGCTTGTCGATAAGGTCGTCGACAAAGGGGCTGGCATGACCGCGGCTGGGAAACTTGCCGCTGTCGTTGCAGGCAGGTCCGCCACCGCCACCGAGCTCGCCAAGATGCTCATCAATGCCGCTGAAGGCGAGGAACAGGAGCGCGTGCTGGATGCGTTTGCCGGACGTATCGCAGCCGCCAGTGAAGATCTTCGGCAGGGTCTGGCGGCTTTCCGGGAGAAGAGCCGCCGGTCTGGTGACTGACACTACAGCCGCGGAAACGCGCCCTCGCCCGGTCAACGCGTAGGAAACCGCCGCGGTTGATGGGCCGGTGACCGACCACTTCGCAGCCACATGCCTTCCCGAACTTCGGCGGGTCTACCGCGGCTGTTCAGCCTCTGTCTTCAACAAACGGAGCGGAAACGCTCCACGCAGGCATCCAGGATATCTCCGGGATCACGCTTCCACCAGTTTTTCGCCGAGAACACCTCCACCTCGCACGGCCCGGCATAGCCGGCTGCCTCCACCGCCGCGCGGATCGCCTTCAGGTCGGCCACTCCATCTCCCATCATGCCGCGGTCGAGCAGCACGTCGCGTGTCTGCGTCAGCCAGTCACAAAGGTGATAGCCGAAAATGCGTTTCGGCCCGGCCCGCAGCAATTCGTCGGCCAGCGTGCGATCCCACCAGACGTGGTACACGTCGACCGCGACACCCACATTGGGCGCATCAACGACAAGGCAAAGATCGACCGCGTCGCGCATCGTCACCAGGCAGGACCTGTCGCCGCCGTAAACCGGATGCAGCGGCTCGAGGGCCAGGCGAACGCTTCTGGCCGCCGCGTAGGGCGCTGCCTCGGCGACACGATCCGCAACCAGCTTGAGGCTTTCGCCGATGCCTTTCGTTCCCGGCTCGACCCCACCGGTGACGATGGTCAGGACAGGTGCGCCGAGACCGGCAGTCATGTCGATTGCGGCACGAAAATCGTCCATGATCGCCTCGCGGCCCGGCAGCGCCAACGGGCCGGTGAGATAGGGCGCGCGGCACAGGCCGACCACATCCATGCCGGCCGCGCGAACCTGGTCGCCGATCTCGACGGCGCGGCTGCCGATTTCGCGGCGCCAGAAGACAATGCCGCGCAGGCCGCGTTCAGCGCATGCATCGATGACACGCTCGATCGACCAGCCCGCGCCATAGCCGTCCAGATTGTGCCCGAGCGTCGCCGTGTTGAGCGCCAGGGCGGAATGGTCACTCGTGAAGTCGCGCATGGTCCCGATCAGAGGCCATAGAGCGCAAGCAGCTTGCGCATGCGTCCGACAGCCAGTTCGGGATCCGCAAGGAGGCCGCATCCGTCGGCCAGCTTGAACACCTCCACGAAATAGGGCAGCGGCCGCATCGACTGAGCGCCCCCCAGCATAATGAAATGATCCTGGAATCCGTTCAGCCAGGCAAGGAAGACGACCCCCGTCTTGTAGTATTGGGTGGGCGCGCGAAAGATCAGGCGCGCGAGCGGCACGGTCGGATCCAGCGTGGCGTGGAATGCCTGGGTATCGCCCCGGCCGAGCCGGTCGATGGCGTAGGCGGCGGCCGGCGCCAAAGGGTCGAAGATACCAAGAAGAGCGTGCGAGAATCCCTGCTCGTCGCCCGCGATCAACTCCGGGTAGTTGAAGTCGTCGCCGGTGTACATCTTCACGCCGGCGGGCAGACGGCGGCGCATCGCGATTTCCTTCTCCTTGTCGAGGAGCGAAATCTTGATACCGTCGATCCTGGCGGTGTTGTCCGCGATGATCGCCAACACCGTCTCGAGCGCATCCTCGAAGCGGTCCGTCCCCCAATAGCCCTTGAGGGCCGGATCGAACATCTCTCCCAGCCAGTGCAGGATCACCGGACGGTCGCAGCGCGCGAGCACATCGCCATACACCGATACATAGTCGTCCGGCGAACGTGCCACGGCCGCCAGTGCCCGGCTCGCCATGACGATCAACCTGCCGCCGGCCTTCTGAATGGCCTCGACCTGTTCGAAATAGGCTCGCCGGACATCGTCGAGCGAACGTGCATCGCCCGGTCCGAGCTGATCGGTGCCGGCGCCGTTGAAGACGAGCGCGTCCGGCAGTTCCTTCCTGGTCCTGCGGATGAGCTCCAAGGCCGAAGGCCAGTCGAGGCCCATGCCACGCTGCGCGGTGTCCATTGCCTCGGCGATGCCGAGACCGAGCCCGTCGAGGTGACGCCTGAATGCCATCGTGGCATTCCAGTCGATGGCGGCGGGGCCGCCGGGATCGCTGGCGCTGAAAGGATCAGCCACGACGTGGGCCGCCGACAGCACGGTGCGTGCCGCGTCCGGCGACAATCGCGCGGCGGGAACCGCCTTGCCCTGAAGCCGATAATCGAAAAGTTTGCCTGTGGTGTCCGGCAGTTGGATAATCATGGGGTTCTCCCTGGCGGCGCCGCAGTCAAAACCGCGGCACCAACATGCCCGCGTCGACGGCAATGACGTGCCCGGTCGTGTATGGCAGGTCGCCCGCAGCAAGCGTCGCCATGACGCGACCGACATCTTCCGGCTTGCCGAGGCGGCGGATCAATGTCAGCCCCTCCTCGTCGATGCGGCGGCGGTAGGTTTCGCTGACCGCCCTGGTCATGGCCGTCTCGATCAGACCGGGCCTGATGTCGTAGACGGCTATGTTCTCGCGGCCAAGGCGGACCGCGAAGACCTGGCTGACCATGGCGGATCCGGCCTTCGACACGCAATACTCCGAGCGCGGCTCCGCCACCGCCGTGGCATTGGAGGAAGAGACGTTGATCAGGCTGTAGAAGCGGCCGTCATCGCGCCTGCGGGCGACCAACCGCCTGGCCCAGCGCTGCGACAGGAAGAACTGCGCCTTTGTGTTGATTGCCTGGCAGCGATCATAGCTCTCTTCCGTGACATCGAGCGGGTCGCCACGTGAGATGACCGACACGCCGGCATTGTTGACCAGTGTCGACAGGGGCCCGACAACGGCCTCGGCGGCGTCAAGCATGCTTTCGTGCACGCCCAGATCGGCGACGTCGCCGGCGACACGCGCGACCGGAACGCCCAGCGCCGCGACCGCGGCTTCGGCGGATTTCAGCTCCTCGTCGTCGGCCGGACCGTTGAGCGCCACGCCGAATCCGCGCCGGGCGAGCTCCAATGCCGCCGCCAGCCCGATGCCGCGGCTCGATCCCGTGACGAACGCCGCATGGCGCGATCCCATTGTCACGCCCGGGCTCCGTGCTTGAGAAGCTCGCGGGCGATGATCATGCGCTGGATCTGGTTCGTGCCTTCATAAATCTGCGTGATCTTGGCGTCCCGATAGAGGCGCTCGACCTCGAAGCCGCGTATGTAGCCGGAGCCGCCGAAGACCTGCACGGCATCGGCGGTGCGCGCCACGGCTATGTCTCCCGCAAAACATTTGGCGATCGAGCAGGCCTTTGTTGCATTCTCCCCCGCATCGATCTTCTCGGCGGCGCTGCGCACCAACAGACGAGCCGCCTCGATGTCCTTCGCCATGTCGGCAAGCAGCCATTGCACGCCCTGGAAGTCGGCAATCGGCTTGCCGAACTGACGCCGCTGCTGGGCATAGTCGACCGCTGCCTCGAGCCCCGCTTGCGCTATGCCGACAGCCAGCGAGGCAATGCCCACGCGCCCCTTGTCAAGCACGCTCATCATCATGTGGAAGCCGCGGCCTTCTTCTCCGAGCAGCGCTTCAGGACCCAGAACGACGTCGTTGAAATTGAGCGCGCCGACCTGGCTGGCCCGCTGACCCATCTTATGTTCCTTCGGCCCGCGCTCTATTCCCTTGGCGTGCAGGTCGACGATGAAGATCGACATGCCACGACGGCCCGCATCCTTGTCGGTGCGCGCCAACACGAAACCGACATCGGCGACCGGTGCGTTGTGGATCCAGATCTTGCCGCCGTTCAGTCGCCATCCCTCCCCGTCGCGCCTTGCGGTGGTGCGTATCCCGGAAACATCGGTGCCGGCTTCAGGCTCGGTGATGCAGTAGGCAGCCTTCTTCTCCGCGCGCATGGCAGGCCCCAGCCACTGCTGCCGCTGCGCCTCGGTGCCATGCTGAACAAGCAAGGTGCTGATCAGTTCGACGAGGCCGCATTGATCGGCGACGGACGCATAGCCGCGCGACAGTTCCTCCATCACCAGCGCATAGGTAAGCGTGTCGAAGCCAGGGCCGCCCATGACCTCCGGAACACCTATCCCGAAGAGACCGAGCTCACCCATCTGCTCATATATCTCGCCTGGAAAGCGCTCATCCCGATCAAGCGCCTCGGCAACCGGACGAATGACATCCTCGGCAAACTGGCGCGCCATCTCGCGCACCTGCTGCTGCGTTTCACTCAGCGGCACGGCCGACCTCCTTATGTAACTATCTAGTTACTACTATGCGGGAATCGCCGCCTGCGTCAAGCGGCGGACTTCGCATCGCGTTGCGTTGCCGCTACAAGTGCTTGCGACGCTGCCCGAACTTGAATATAAATAACCAGATGGTTACTAAGGGAGGATATCATGAAGCCGTCTGACAAGCGCGTATTCGGCCGGTCCGGCCTCAACGTTACGGCCTTCGCGTTCGGAACCGCTCCTATCGGCAATTTCCTTCAGCCCATAGACGAGCTGACCGCGGATACCATGATCCAGACCGCCTGGGACGCGGGCGTGCGCTTCTACGACACCGCGCCGATGTACGGCCACGGCCTTTCGGAACTGCGGGCCGGGTATTCGCTTCGGTGGAAGAAGCGCGACGAGTTCGTCCTTGCCAGCAAAGTCGGCCGGGTCCTCAAGCCCGCAAAGCGCTCGCAGATCGACTTCGCACCGTGGTCGAACGCAGCGCCGAACACCATGAATTTCGATTACTCTTACGACGGCACCATGCGATCGGTCGAGGATTCGCTGCAGCGCCTGGCGCTTGAACACATCGACATGCTTTTCATCCATGACATCGATCGGTTCACCCGTGGAGACGACCAGCCGGAGGTCTTCCGGCAGGCCATGGATGGCTGCTGGCGGGCGTTGGAGAAACTGCGCTCGGAAGGCGCCGTAAAGGCGATCGGCGTTGGGGTCAACGAATGGCAGGTTTGCCACGAGGCCCTTAAGCAGCGCGACTTCGACTGCTTCCTGCTGGCAGGCCGCTACACGTTGCTGGAACAGGAAGCCCTCGACGAGTTCCTGCCGCTTTGCGTCGAACGCGGCGCGGCGGTGTTGGTTGGCGGAGGCTTCAATTCCGGCATCCTGGCCACGGGTGCCGTTCCAGGCGCCAAGTACAATTATTCACCCGCGCCAAAGCATATCGTGGAAAAGGTGGCGAAAATCGAAGACGTCTGCCGCGCGCACGGCGTGCCGCTGCCGGCCGCCGCCTTGCAGTTCGTGGTCGCGCACCCGGCCATCCCGTCCTTCTGCGCCGGCACTCGTACCGTCCAACAACTCGAGCAGAACCTGGCCTGGTTCAGTTACCCTATCCCTGGCGAGTTCTGGCAAGACCTGAAGAAGAGCGGGCTGTTGCGGCAAGACGCTCCGGTGCCGGCGTGAGCGCCGACGCTCAAGGGAAATCGCTCACAGGCTTCGAACTGAGCAACGAAGACGTTGAGGTCGGCGACCATTTCGAAACGCCGTCCAAGAAGTGACAGCCGCCGTCATAGAGGCGTTTGCGGAAATGACCGGTGACCGGTTCGAAATCCATATGAGCGACGAGGCAGCCCTGCGGCACGGCTTCCCTGCCCGTGTAGCGCATGGCCTGCTTGTGCTGTCTCTTGTCGATGGGCTGAAGAACGATGCCATTGCCCGGTTTCGGGCGGTAGCCTCGCTCGGTTGGACATGGCGATTTTCAGCCCCTGTGCTCGCTGGCGACACTATCAAAGCCGGGGTAAAGGTCGCGGACAAGCGCACCACTCATAACCCAGCCCGTGCGATCCTTCGCCTGCGTTTCGTCGTTCGCAGCCAGGAGGTCGAGTTGCCGGACGGCAAGCGGATCGCCGTGCCGATGCCGGCGGGACGAGCGGAACGGCTCGTGGAAAGGGCGAGATGGAAATGGAAGTGAGGGCATCCGATGGACATGTAACGGTCAAGGCCACGGCCCAATGGTGAGCTTCATGACGCCTGTCTGGCCGCTGTTCGTGCCGGCTCACGGCCGGAAGGGTTCGCGAAGATCGATGGCGAGATGGTCGACCGTCTGGAGCGACCTGTAGCAGCCGCCTGCTACCTGCTGCGCGATTTTCTGTGCTAGCCAACAAACGAATGGCGAGCCTCGCCGAAGTCGTGTAGGTCAGAAGAAGATACGACCCGAGCACGAAGAAGGCGGGTGAATCTGGGAGGATTCATGGTCGAAATCATCTCCAAGCGCGATGGCCCGCGGCGTGAGGATGTTCAGGTCAAGCGGCTGATCGAACAGAACCGCTCGACGATTGTACGCCTTGCCGACCAGATCAGCGGCGGCGGCTATTCGGCGTCCAGGAAACCACGCCAGAAACCGGAAGCCGAAGGCCTGATAATCCATGTCGGCGGTGGTTCACCGGTTGCCGCCGAGGCAGAACCATCCATCCGCGTCACCCTCAATGGCAGGGTGATCTCGGTGGACCGGAATACAAGCCGCCAGCTTCACCATATCGGCGATGTCCGCAACCGGGGCGGCGAGCAGGTCTTCGTCCTGGCGACCAAGCAGAACGGATATTTCTCGCCGGTCGACGAAACCATCGCACAAGCGCTTGCCGGCCTGGACGGGTCACGGCTCGCGGCCTCCTACACCGAAGAACAGCTTGCCGCCGACATTGGATTGAAACTCGGCATCGCCTAACGCATCTTGCGAACCGACTATCAGGCGCGCCTGGCTCGCGAGACTGCAGCACGACAGCATACAGAAATACCGTGCCCCCAAAGGTTCTGTGATGGCTGAATGAAACGCGGGATCGATACCAACCAGATGAAGACCGGAGCACTTCCGGCGCGTGCGCCGACGGCCACCGGACAGCTGGTACTGGACGCCATCGACTATGACGAGCGCGCCACCATGCGCGCCTGGGAAAATTTCCTGTCCGATCCTCCGAAATGCGCGCGCGATCCGGTCCAGGTCCGCTCGTTGATCCACGATTCCTGGTCCCGCAGCGCTACTGGCGGGATAAATGCGCAGGGCGTCGAAGCGCCCCTCAACAGCAACCGCGACGAGATCGAGTATCTGACGCGCGCCAACGCCGAGTTGCTTTCGGCGGCGCGGCGGCCGTTCGCCTCTCTTGGCCCGCTGCTGGAAGGGACAGGAGCGATGCTGGTGCTCGCCGACAGCGAAGGCGTGCTGATCAACGCTATCGGCGACAAGAAGACCCTGCATGATGGCATGGACATCCATCTCGCTATCGGCGGCAAATGGAACGAGGGCGCAGTCGGAACCAACGGCATCGGCACAGCGCTCTGGACCGGCGAACCTATCTTCGTCCACGCGGCCGAGCATTTCTGCGCTGGCATCAAGGGCTGGACCTGCGCCGGCGCGCCGATCCGCGACCCGTTGGATGGGAAGATCGTCGGCGTCGTTGACCTGTCGGGCTATTCGCCGATCTTCCGTCCCCACAACACCGCGCTTGTCGCCGCCACAGCCAGGCAGATCGAAAAGGCGCTGGCCGAGCAACAGCAGGAGCAGCGCACCCGCCTGCTCGAAGCCTTCATTTCCTCCGCACCCGGTTACCGCGGCAAAGACGGGCTGGTGATCGTCGACCACCGTGGCCGGGCGATCTTCTGCAACAACGTGCCCAATGGCGACGCAGCCGAGATGACGGACGGCCCGATGGAGCCGGGCCGCGGTCGCTGGCTCATGAACCTGCCGGCGTCCGGTTCCGACAGCGATCTCGCCAAGGCACTCCCGGCGCATCTGCGGTCTTGCCACATCACACCGCTGAAGCTGGACGGCAACCTCAGTGGTGCGGCCCTGGTGTTCCCGGCCGCGCCAATCGTTTCGGGCGTGGCGGCTATCAACCGCGAGGCGAACAAACGGCTGCAGGCAGCGACGTCGATGATCGTCGGCGAAAGCGAGACGCTGCTGGCCGCCATCGACGTCGCCTGCCGCGTGGCCCGGTCGAGCGGTGTGACGTCGTTGCTGATAGAAGGCGAAACCGGCGTAGGCAAAGAGCTGTTTGCCCGCCTTGTCCATGCCGGCAGCGGCCGCTCGGAGAATGATCCGTTTATAGCCTTGAATTGCGGCGCCATCACCAGGGAGCTGTTTGGCAGCGAATTGTTCGGCCACGTGGCTGGCGCCTTTACCGGCGCCTCACGTGACGGCAAGGCAGGCGTTTTCGAACAAGCCAGTGGTGGCGTGCTCAGCCTCGACGAAATTGGTGAGTTGCCGCTCGAGATCCAGCCGTTCTTGCTGCGCGTGCTGGAAGAGCGTGTGGTCCACCGCATCGGCGACAGCAGGGGGCGGCCGGTAGACGTCCGCCTGGTCGCCTCGACCAACCGCGATCTCAAGCAGGAAGTCGCGGCGGGTCGCTTCCGCAGCGATCTCTACTACCGCATTGGGGCCGTTTCGATCCGTGTCCCCGCCCTGCGCGAACGCGGCGAGGACGTGCTGTTGCTGGTCGAGCATTTCAACCGCCAGATCGCAGCCAAGGCCGGCAGCGATCCGCTGCAGTTTTCAAGCCGCGCGCTCGACGCGCTGCTTGCCTATCGCTGGCCTGGCAACGTGCGCGAGCTGAAAAACCTGATGGAGCGCCTGCATATTCTGGCGCGCAACAGCACCGTCGACCTCCCGGATCTCCCGTGGGAAATCACGACGGGATACGGTAGCGACACAACCATGCGCAGCGACAATCCCGTGGCCATGCTTGAGGCACCGGTTTGCACATTCGAGGATGCCGAGCGGCAGGCGATCAGGAACGCGCTTGCGGCGGAGGGTGGGAACCTGAGCAAAGTCGCCCTCAGGCTCGGCATTTCCCGGCCGACACTCTACCGCAAGCTCGAGCAGTACGGCATCCGACGCGGGTTCGTCTGAGCAGCCGCAAAAAAGGAAATCCCATGGCATTCGCGCCATGGGATTGGTATTTGGATCGGCGGCCGATCAGGCAGGCTGCGGCGCCTGTTCGCCGGAACCGATCACGCCGCCGCGCAGGGCCAGTCCGGCTGCGGCGGCGCCGAGGCATGGCGCGACGATATAGAGCCAGAGTTGCGACAGCGCCGTCCCGCCGGCAAACAGCGCCGGGCCGAGCGAGCGGGCGGGATTGACCGAAGATCCGGACACCGCGATGCCGGCGAGATGGATCATGACGAGCGTCAGGCCGATCGCCAGCCCGGCCAGAGGACCCGCGCCACCTTCCGCGGTGGCGCGAAGGATGACCAGCAGGAACAGGAAAGTGGCAACCGCCTCGAACAGGAACGCCGAAGTCGCCGAATAGGCCGACCAGCCGTTCTGGGCGAAACCGTTCGCGGCGACGTCGTAGCCCCCACCCTTCCCTTCCACGATCACATAGAGAACCGCCGATGCGACGATCGCCCCCAGACATTGCGCGACGACGTAGCCGATCAGATCGTTCGGCTTCATCCGGCCTGAGACGAAGAAGCCGAGGCTGACGGCCGGATTGAGGTGGGCTCCCGAGATCGGTCCGATCGCATAGGCCATCGCGACCACCGAAAGCCCGAACGCCATGGCGACGCCCAGCAGGCCCACTTCGGCGCGCATGAAGAGAACCGTCGCGCAACCGAAGAACACCAACGCGAAGGTCCCGACGAATTCACAGATGTATTTGTTCATTTTCCTCTCCAGGTAGTGACGATCTGGACCGGCGGCGCTTTTCCACATCGCATCCGGTCCAGGATTTTTCAGGGAACGATGACGCCGCGGCCGGTGAACCGCCGGTTCTTGAAGTCGTCGAGCGCGGTGTTGATGCTGGCGAGGTTGTACTCGGTGTAATGCATCTTCACCTTGCCGTCGGCGTTGAGCTCCATCAGTTCGACAAGCTCGGTGAAGTTGCCGACCAGGCTGCCTCCGATGTTGATCTCCTCGATGACCAGATGCGCGGTCGGCACGTTGACCGAGCCGCCATAGCCGACCACGAACAACTGGCCGCCCTTGCGGACCATCTTCCAGCAGATGTTCTCGACGCCGAGCTCGCCAACGAAGTCGATGACCACATGGGCGCCGCCGCCGGTGATCGCCTTGACCTCCTCGACGACGTTCGGCCCGCCATCGAGCACGAAGTCGGCGCCGAGATCCTTGGCCAGCACGCGCGCCGCCGGCTCGCGATCGACGGCGATGATGCGGCAGCCGGAAATCGCATGCAGCGATTGCAGCGCGATATGGCCGAGCCCACCGATACCGAGCAGCACGCAATAGCTCCCCGGCCGGAGCAGTTTCGCCGCTCGTTTGGCTGCCCGGTAGGCGGTGATGCCGGCGTCGGCCAGCGGCGCCACCTCGATCGGCGTGACATTGGCGTTGAGCTTGATCAGCGAGCGCTCGCTGGTGATGAAGTATTCGGCGAAGCCGCCGTTCATGCCGAGGCCCGGGAACTGGCCGTTGTCGCAGTACATGTCCTCGCCATGGCGGCAGTTGAGGCAGATGCCGCAGGAGCGGAACGGGTGGCAGATCACGGCATCGCCGCGCTTGACCGACCTGACGCCGCTGCCGACCTCCTCGACCCAGCCGGCATTCTCGTGCCCCATGATGTAGGGCAGAAGGCTGCCGTCGGGATCCATGGTCGGCTTCCACACCCCTTCGATGATATGGAGGTCGGTGCGGCACAAGCCGGCGGCACCGACGCGCACGATCACCTCGTCCGGGGCGGTGATCGTCGGTGCGGCGACATCCTCGATCTTGAGCTTCACGTTCATTTTCGGGTCGTATTCGTAAAGTCTGGCAGCTTTCATCGTCGTGTCCTTTCAAATCGTTCGGTGAATGCCGCGTCAGGCGCGGCCAAGCTTTTCCGCGCCGCCGCCGAGCGCCGGCCCGGCGGTCGGGTCCTCGTCCTCGGCAAGATCGCCGATCAATGTCTCTGTGGTCAGGATCAGCGTCGCCACGGACGCCGCGTTGGCGAGCGCCGTGTAGGTGACGCGGACGGGATCGATGATCCCGGCTTCGAACATGTTCTGGTAGCTGCCGGCGGACGCGTTGTAGCCGTAGCCGCCGTTGATGCGCGTCACCTCGGCCACCACCGCTTCGGGATCGGCGCCGGCATTGACGGCGATGCGCCACAGCGGCCGCGTCAGCACGGAGCGCACCAGGCGCACGCCTTCGGCGATGTCGCCATCGACACCGGCCGCGACCTTGTCGAGCAGCGGCGCGATCTGGGCGAGCGCGGAACCGCCGCCGGCGACCACGCCCTCCTCGGAGGCAGCGCGGACGGCATTCAGCGAATCCTCGATCAGCTGGATGGTCCGCTTCTGCTCGACCGGCGTGACACCGCCGGCATAGAGGATCGCGGTGCCGCCGGAGAGTTTGGCCAGGCGCTCGCGCAGCTTGTCCTGCTCTATGTTCGGGGGCGCGGCTTCATATTGCCGCTGCACCTGGGCGCGCCGCGAGGCGATCGCATCATGGTCGCCACCGCCGCGGATGATCGAGGTGTATGACGAGCTGGTCTTCACCCGGTCGGCGGTCCCGAGATCGTCGACCGTGATGTCCTCCAGTCGTCCGCCGAGATCGCGCGCTATCACCCTGCCACCGGTGATGATCGCCAGATCCTCCATCATCGCCTTGCGCCAATGGCCGTATTCCGGCGGATGGACGATGAGGTATTTGCCAGGCCCCTGCTTGCCGAGCAGTGTGACGACGACTTCGGGCGACACTTCCTCGGACACGATCAAGAGCGGCCGGCCGGCCTCGTTAGCGATGCGACGCGCGGTCTCTAGTGATTGCGGCTCCTTGATCTTGAGATCGGTCATCAGGATGAAGGGCCGCTCGAGCACGGCCTCCATCTTCTCCTGGTCCGTGACCATGTGATGCGAGAGGTAGCCGCGGTCGAAGGACATGCCTTCGACAACGTCGAGCGTGGTCTCGGTGGTGACGCTGAAGTCGGTGGTGATGACGCCTTCGGCGCCAACGCGCTGATGCGCTTCCGCCACCAGCGCGCCGAGCTTGGCGTCGGTCGCGGCGATGTTGGCGACGGAGGCGAGAATGCCATTGCCCTTGGCGGGCCTGGCCGAAGCCTTGAGAGCATCCACAACCGCCGTTACGGCAAGCTCGATGCCCTTGCACAGATCGACGGATTTCGCGCCGCGCTCATTCGCTGCGATGCCGCCCTGGATCAGCGCGTTGGCGAGCACGATGGCGGTCGTCGTGCCGTCGCCGGCGACCTCGTTGGTCTGCATCGAGACTTCGCGCACGACCTGCGCGCCCATATTCTCGAAGCGATCGTGGAGCTCGATCTCGGAGGCGATGCTGACGCCGTCGCGCGTCACCATCGGCGTGCCGATCGGCCGGTCGATCATGGCATTCATGCCTTTGGGACCAAGCGTAGGCTCGACGGCCGCGGCGAGCCGAAAGACACCACGCGCCAGCGCACGGCGGGCCTCGGAATTGTGAAGCATAATTTTGGGCATGACTCCTCCTTCCGCCTTACGGGCGGGTTGTTGGTTAGGGGCCTCGTGCGAGGGAGGCCGTTGCTTCGGTTCTGCTTAAAGCGCGTCGCGCAGAAACGGATTCAGGCGGCGCGCTTTAAGTCTTTTGTTTTGATGCATGTCGTTCTCCCAAAACCGCTGCGCACTTTTGGGCGACATGCATCAGGTGGCCGGCGCGCTTCGCTCCGGCACGCGGTCCATGATGAAGTCGACCAGCGTCGGCTCGCCGTCGATCACCTCCAGCTCCTTGTATCTGGTCTGCTTGAGCCCACGGCAAAGCGCGCCGTTGAACTCCATGTTGATGCGCACGGCGCGCAGGTCGGCGAGATAGGCATCGAGGCCCATGGGTGGGATTGCCTGCCCCTCCCACGTGACGAACAGCGGATCGCCCTGCCTCCGCGCCGGAAAGCGCTCGACCAGCGCCGCCCGGTATGTCGCCTTCTGCTTTGCCGCGTCGCCAGGCCCGAGCCGGGCAACATCATACGCGGCAAGGTCCATGCCGAGGATCTCGCGATCCGTCAGCCCTTGCCTTCTCAAGTTCAGCAGCACCGCTTCCTGGCGCCGCTTGAAGGCCTTCATGCTGAAGGTCTCGCGCAGCGCGCCGATATCCTCATCGCCGGCGAGCCCGGCGAATATGTCACCGAACGTCTTGCCTTCCTCGATGCCGCGATTGACCTCTTCGGCGAACATGTGATCGTGCAGCCTGACACGATAGGCGGGCGACCAGGAGAGCTGGTCGAGCGCCTTGCGCACGCCGTCGAGCATCAGGAAGGCGAAGTTGGGCGAGCACCAATAGGTCGGCAGGCGGAAGTCGATCTCCACGCCGCCGTCACCGATGATATCGGCCCGCTCGACAAAGCCCATCTCGGTGATCGGCTCGTCGAGTTCCGGGTCGTTGACCTCGCCAAGGCGCCGCCAGAGTTCCCTCTCGCGGCTGTCGGAAACACTGGCGGTTGCCATGGCCTCTACTCCGCCGCGATGCTGAAAGGCGAGCTTGCCAGCGCCTTCTTCTTCGCTTCGATGTCGATGTTGTAGAGACGCGCGGCGTTCAGGCCGAGTATCTTCTCCTTGATCTCGTCGGTCAGTTGCACACCGCGTTCCGCGGCGATGTCCTGCGGGATCTGGTAGGCCCAGAATTTCTCGACCAGCCAGCGAGGCGTCCAGATCGCGTAGTCGGAGCCGAACAGGATCTTCTCCGGCCCGATCCAGAACAGCAATTCGCCGATGACCTCGCCGAAGTAGCGCGGGCGCGAGTGGATGAAGGGAAGCGCCACCGCCAGGCCGCCATAGACATTGGTTTCCTGTGTCGCGATCCAGCAGAAATCGTCGAGGCGCGGCAGGCCGCAATGCTCGATGATCCAGTTGAGGCCCTGAAAATCCGTCGCCGCATGGTCGACGTCATGCACGTCGAAGGCATCCTTGCTGAGCGGGATGATCGTAGGGCCCTTGTGGACGTGGATGTTCTTGATGCCGAGCTTCTCGCACAGCTCGAAGCACTTGTAGGCATCGGGATCGGTGAGCTTCCAGCCCTTGGAGGCGCCATTCCATTCGGCCGTGTACATCTTCACGCCCTTGACGTTGTAGGTCTCCTTGAGGAAGTGGATGTACTCAAGCGCCTTCTCGCCATC
This sequence comes from Mesorhizobium humile, assembly GCF_033977215.1. Taxonomy (NCBI): domain Bacteria; kingdom Pseudomonadati; phylum Pseudomonadota; class Alphaproteobacteria; order Hyphomicrobiales; family Phyllobacteriaceae; genus Mesorhizobium; species Mesorhizobium humile. The sequence continues at coordinate 55,622 of NZ_JAVIIV010000007.1, read as the reverse complement.
GCGCGGATCGAAGGCGCCGTTGACGATGAAGCGCTCCGGATAGCGCTTGGCGACCTCGGCATTGCGCTCGATCGTGTTGAAGCCGTTCTTGTAGAAATCCTTCAGATAGGTCGACTGGACGATCGCCACGTCGTCCGGGCCGTCGATGAACAGGTCGCGATAGAGATCGTCGGCGCTGTATTTCTCGAACTTGCCCTTCTCCCAGAGCTGTTCCTTCGGGCTCAGGCCCGTGTGATAGGCATAGAAGCAGTCGATGAACTGCTTGCCGTGGATGTTCTTCTGGTTTTCCGGGCTGCCGTCCCAGAAATGGGTGTGGCCGTCGACCACGAAGATGTCCTTGCCTTCAGGTGTCCTGTACATTTTTTGCCTCCGCAGTCGTCATGTTGATGGGGCGTCGTGTTGACGGGTGCCGGCGCGCCGCCAGGCAGCGCGCCGGGGCTTCCTCAGATGTATTCGAAGACCTCGTCCATGTTCCCGAACAGGATCACGGTGTTGTCGTCGATGCGCACCATGCGGCCGTAGTGGGTGGAGGTGTTGACCTCGAAGATCTCGGCGGTCATATCGCGGCCGAGATACTCGCTGATTTCGTCCATCTTGAAGATCAGCTTGCCGTTGCCGTCGATGCGGATCATGGCCGGCTGATAGGTGACGGTGACCCCCGGCTTCTTGCCCATGAATTCGGCGATGGCGCGGGCCTCGACCGAGTCGTTCATGGTGACGCCGCACTGGTGCGAGATCGTCTGTTCGAAGGTGATGTCCTTCATCGCCTTGAAGATGTTGGACTGCGAGGCGTCGCGTGCTGCTACTGACATGATCTTTTCTCCCCTGTTCAGCGCTTGAGGCCGAGTTCGCCGAGGATCCGGCCGATCCGTTCCTCGGATTGGGCGCGAACGTCGGTGAAGGAAACCGGCTTGGAATGCGGCATCGACCAGATCGGCTGGAGGCCGGTGGCTGCCTTGTCGGCGAGCGCGCCGTGCTTGTTCGCCCAGCCCTGGAACAGCTTCCTGTTGGCCGCGCCGTGCTTCTCGTCGTTGGCGAGCAGGTAGATCAGGTCGATGGTGTTGGCGAGGTTGCGCTCGTAGTCGGCTTCGGCCGCCGAAATCACCGGCGGCGTGATGAAGTCGTGGTTGGCCGCCGCCGCCTGCATGAGGAAGCCGGAGCGGAACAACTCGCCGACCAGGGGCTCGAACACGATGTTGATGGCGAAATACTGCTCGAGATAGTCGGCCGTGCCCATGATGGTCTCGACCGCCTCGCGGGTGCCCTGCCACACGCCGTCCTCGAGCCAATGCTTCTTGCCGAGCTCGTCGTCCCAGCCGGGGATGTCCATGCCGATCTCGGCAAGGTAGAGCGTGATGTCCTGGGCGAGCCGCAGCTTGTAGGAGGAGTTGGTCAGCGTCGCATTGTTGATCATCTGCGTGTAGCCGTAGCGCTGCGCCTGCATGAGCGACGTGCCCAGGCCGAACTCGGCGTGCTTCCATGCTCCGAGATGCGCCTGCAGAAGCTTGGCCCAGACCTTGTCGAAGGTCTTCGGCGCGCCGGCGCGGCGGGCATTGGTGATGACGCTCTGCACCATCGTCTCGATCTTCGACTGGCGCTGGTAGTGCGTGCGTTCCCACTCCTGGTCGGGAGCCCGGAAGGCATGCCAGTTCGAGCTCTTGGCGGCCGTATTGTCCTTGATGTAGGCGCCCTTGCCGTTCGAGAACGAGATGATCCAGTCCTGGATCAAGTAGCGCTCGGGATCGGGCTGCACGTCGACCGTGACATCCTCATAGTGTGTGGCGCGCTGGCCTCTCGGCTGGAAGTACCGATATTTGCGGCTGTCCGAATCGGCGAAGATCGCGGCTCCCGCGGCTCCCGATCCTACTGAACTCGACGTTGCTACCATTGTCTTCACTCCCTTTGTTGCAGTTGCTCTGATGTTGTCGCTCCGGCCCGCCTCAATGGGCCGGGGCGGCGTTGGACGATGTGGTGAACCGGTCGAAGAAGATGCGTTCGGTCTCGAAGCCGTTCATGAACAGGACGGGCTGCAGCGCATCGATCATGGGCGGCGGGCCACAGGCATAGACGTCGCCCTGCCCGTCGACCGCGAGCTGCTTGAGCTTGGCGTCGACGCTCTGGTGCACGAAGCCGCGCTCACCGTCCCAGGCCTCGCCGTTGACGTGCGAGAGAACGGGAATGAAGTTCAGTTCCGGGTGGCGGCCGGCAAGCTCGGCGATCCTGTCGAGATAGAACAGGTCGCCGGGCGTCCGCGCGCCATAGAAGAAATAGACGTCCCGCTTCTCGCCGCTCTTCAGGTGATCGTTGAGGATCGACCATACCGGCGACATGCCGGAACCGGCGCCGACCAGGATCAGGGGACCTTGCCGTTCTTCCCGCCGGAAGCAGGTGCCATAGGGTCCGACGACGGTGACCTCGGCTCCGACGCGGATGCCTCCGGAATCGAGCTCTCCGGAGAACTTTCCTTCGGGATATTTCTTGATGATGAAGGAGAGCTTTTGGGTTTCGTCCGGCGTATTTGCCATGGAGAACGAGCGCGTAATCGTCTCCCCTTTTTGCGTGGTGACCGTGATGTCGACATATTGGCCAGCCCAGAATTTTATCGGCGACGCGAGCTCGATCTCGATGCCTCGGATGTCGTGGGTCAGATGCTCGAACTTCGAGATCCGGCCCTTGAACGTCTTCACCGCGATTGATTTCGCCAGAACCTCCTCGTCGTAGTTGAGGAGCTCGACCTGCATGTCGGAATAGGCGATCGACCGGCACAGCAGGACGTGGCCGCTCTCCTTCTCCGTGTCGTTGAGCGCGAAGGTCGAGTATTTCAGCATGTCGACTTCGCCTTCGAGCAGCACGCATTTGCAGGCCGAGCATTGCCCTTCCTTGCAGCCATGCGGCAGCGCGATGCCCTGGCGGAAAGCCGCGTTCAGGACCGTTTCGCCGTTTTCGACCTCGAACTCGACGCCGACCGGCTCCAGGCGCACCGTGTGAGCACCAGTCATCGATAACCTCCCAATTCCTCTCCGGCCCGTCCGCAGGACAGGAGATGGTCTTCTTCTGGAATGTCGCGGGAGCCGGAACCCGGCCCCCGCGCTCGGATGGTCAGTTGATGGGCGTGATGGTGAAGCCCGCCCGATATTCGGCCAGATGCTTCTCGCGGTCCGCCGGCGACATGCCGCGGAGTGCCTTGAGCGGCGAGCCGAGGATGTTGCCGCGCACGTCGTCGAGGGTCCACTGCTCGTCGGCGCCGAAGCGCAGGTGCGGTTGCGGGATCAGCGTCTTGCCGTCGGAACGGACGAAGTTGAGATCCTTGATCGCGTCGGCGAGATCCCAGCCGTCATAGAGCGTCTCCCATTCGCGCTTGCCGCTGAAGCGGCCCATCGCGGGCGTCGGACGGCCCTGATACTCGTCGGCGAAGGCTTCGACGGCGGTCCAGCGGTCGAGCTCGTGGGCGAAGGTGTGCAACTGCCCGTCGATCTCGTCGACCACCATGTCCTCGCGGATCAGGCAAGGCACCAGGCAGGACCAGCAGCGATGCGGATAGACGTAGCCGACGTCGCTGTTGAACAGCAGCACCTTCTCGCCCTTGTGGCTGAGCTTGGCGTACCATTTCCAGAAGTCGCCGAACTCGGCATACCAGCCTGGGTATTTGTGCTCGAACCACTCGAAGTCCTTGTCGGTCTGCGCCTCGATGCGCCAGAAGTTGACCGGCCAGCCGACGGCGAAGAACTGTCCGACCTTGTGGACGTAGTTCTTCTTGGTGATGCGCTCCCAGGCCGCCTGGACATCGTCGTGATGGATCTTGATGCCGTATTTCTCGAGCGGCAGCATGTAGGTGCGGTAGTAGTCCTCGTAGATCCAGCGGTGCCACATCTCCGCGTAGGACTCCTTGTTCTTGTCGCGGTTGGTGGTGCCGTATTCGATGAAGGTGCCGATCGCGGCGTCGACGATGGCGTGGTTCTGCCAGAAGGCGTAGCGCATGTCGCGCTCCAGCAGCAGGTGGTTCTCCGGCTCCTTCAGCGCGGCCATCAGCAGCGAGTGGCCGTTGCCGATGTGGCGGCTCTCGTCGGACTGCACCGACAGGAACACGGTCGGCAGCGCATAGTCGCCGTTGCGCGCGGCTTCCGAAGGCATGGCGACGAAGAGCGTGTTGGTGAACGCCGTCTCGGCGACGACGGTCAGGTACATGCACGCGGCCGTCATGGTGTCGCCGGTGATGAAGCCTTCACCGAACTGGCGGCCGATCGTGGTCGCGTAGCACTTGCCGAAGGCTTCCTCGGTGATATCGAACCCCGCCGGATCGATGTAGTTCTCCATGTACCACTTCTTCAGATTCATCTGGATGGTGGAGTGGCGGAACTCGTCGACCATCTGCATGGTGAAGCCGGTTCTGAGGTCCTCGCCGGGCGCCAGCCGCGCCACCATCGCCATCGAGCGGGCGGCGGAAATTTCCGGGAAGGGAATGATGGCGAGGAAGAGCTTCATCCACTCCACCCAGCGCGGCTCGACATTGCGGAACATGTCGCCGCGAAGCGCGGCGTCGAGCGCGCCGTAGACGCGATTGTCCTTTTCCTCCTGCATGGGGAAATAGGAGCGCAGCACCTGCTTCATCGGATCGCGCGGCGCCTTGGCGATCTTGTAGTCGGTCGGAAACGTCATCGCTTCCTGGACATAGGTCGGGTTCCAACCGAGGTCGGAAATCTTCTTGGTCGCCTCGCCCACGGAAATACCGCGCTGCGAGGTAATCTTGTTAAGTGTCAACGACGACATCGTCATAAGCCTCCACCAGGTTGAGCCATGGATCCCTCGATCCAGGGCATGAGACGGCACACAACGCCGCCAGTGAGTTTGCGAACGGCATGACAAAGGGTTGCGCCTTCAGGCGCGACACAGGGTCCAGCCATTCAAGTGGATCGCGGCAAAGGTTCTCGAGGTGGGCTGCGGAGGCGCTGCGACACCCCAGTCGCATCTTGCGATGGGCGTGTCGAAGCGCGTGTGCTGCGGCTTCCTCCGGTCCTTCGTTCTTTTGGCACCGCGTCGGAACGCGATGGGCTTCTTATGCAAATGGGTAAAGCAAGCGCCGTGCCAGTTTGAAAATCGGGCCTATGAGCAGCGCCTGGGCGGAGACCGCCCTGGCCCTCCCCAGCAAACATCCGGATGACTGTAACGATATTTTACAGTTGTATATTACATATGTAATATTTGTACAGCATTGTGCGTTGCAATATATACTCTTAGCAAACGCGGTATAAATAAAATAATCAGCGTCTATTCATTTCGACTATTTCATACACTATTTGATATCGATCTCGATTTGATGACCGATCTCGGACGGGAGGCAATGCCGGGAAAGACGATGCCAAGCCACAATGACAGCCCCGGCCTTCCCCGGCCAAGCCAACCGGACGACGTGACCGCCGAGCTCGTCAGGCTGATGCCGAGCGACCTCGTTTTCGTCATGCGATTCATGGGTGAGAGCCAGCACCGTCTGCAATGCCATTTCCAGGATTTCATCCGGGCCGAGCTTGCCGCCAGCGGCGTCACCACGGAGACGCATCCAATGATCCATCTGTTCATTGAAAGCCACGCGATCCTGTTGCGCGACTTCGTGTTTTCCGGGGTATCGCTATCGCGCCAGTTTCGCATCGCCGAGATCGAGCATCTTACCGGCGACACCACGTCCATGATCCGCGTCGACATATGGGATCAACTCAAGAGCCATATCGAAACCGCCGAAAAGCAGTTCCAGACACAGGTAGGCGGTCTGCCGGTATTGCTGTCCGCTTTCGAAAAACCAGCCGAGAAAAAGTGATGAGCGGCGGCACGAGACACGATGCTGGACTGGCCACGCTGGTCGCTCGACGATTGGCTCTCGTCGCCGAAATCTCGGCGCTCACCGCCGAAACACAGCGGCTCAATCAAAAGCTCTCCGGCATCCAGATGGAGGTGCTGCGCCTGGAGCTCGAAATCGGCAGGCACGGCGGCAGCGCTGAACTGGTGCGGGATTTGCATGACGCCGAAGAGAGTGCCGAGGCCATGAGGCATGGCATGCATCGAAAGCGAGGAACGCATCGTGGCAATCGAGGGCAAGGTCGCGGATGTCGACCGCGCGCTCGCCGAAGCAACGAGCGACATTAGGGGAGGCAAGCCGTGAACCAGCAAACGACGCAGAACCTGGCGCTGTTCGACCTGCTGGCGCGAAGCTGGCGGCGCCCGGCCGCGGTTGCCGATGTGTGCTTCAGCGCCGATGGCTCCGCCGTTGCATTCACCTCCGTGGACGGATCCGTCGCAATCGGCCAGGTGGCGGATCAGGAACCGCCGGAGTCGAGGATCCGGGTCAGCGGCGATCTCGGACAGACGACGATCCGGCCCCGCGAGAAGCCGCCGGCACCTTTGATCGCCTCCGCAGCGCTTGGGGACGGCGATGTCCCCATCGTCGCTTGTCACGGTTCCGGCTTCCTCGTCGGTACGAGTGCCGGGCAAGCCTCGCATTTGGCATCCGACGGCGAGATTGCGCCAACGCCGATCAAGATCGACGGGCCGATCCTCGCCATCGCCCATAGTGCCCCGAAAGCCATGACAGCCGTCAGCGATGGACATGATGTGTTCCTGTCGCGCGCCAATGATGAAGTGGTAAGGCTGCGCCAGGCTGTGCCCTCATCGACACACGCAATCGCGTTCTCGCCGGACGCGAAACGGCTCGCGTTCGATTCCGGCAATGGCCTGTCGATCTGGGCGGTCGACGGCGGTCCCGAGCTGACAAACGAATTTTCCACGCCCTCACGCCCAGCTTCCATCCGCTGGAGCCACGACGGCTCATGGCTGGCCTGCGGACTTGAGACAGGAGGCTTTGGCCTTGTGCGCCTGGCAGATGGCCGATCGGGCGTGGTCGGCGGCTTTCCCGAGCTCGTGCGCACGGTGTGCTGGAGCGCGCAAGAGAACACGCTGTTTGCATCGGGCGCCTTCCGTATTGCCGGCTGGTCAATGGCTGCCCCGCCATTTGAGCATGCAGCTTCCGGCGCGCTGGAAACGGGTCGTGCGGCAGCTGTTCCTGTTGAGACAATGGCGGCGCATCCGGTGAGGAACCTTATCGCCGCCGGCTACGCCAACGGCCGGATCACGGTCGCCCAGATCGGCTCGCGTGACGAGCTCGTCGTGAAATTTTCAGGCAGCGCGATCACGGCGCTGGCCTGGTCCGGCGATGGACAGCACCTGGCTGTGGGCATGGTGGATGGAACGGCCGCGATCGTCACCTTCCCGGCAATGCTGTTCAAATAGCCAGGGCGAAACCCGACAACAGGAGGATGGAATGCAAACCGAGCTCACTGCAGAGGAAAAGAGCAAGGATGAATTTTTCGAACGCCTTGCCAAGTTGTCGCAAGAGATGGTGGCCAAGCATGGCAAGGATTTCAGCATGGGAGCGCTGGTGCTGGCTGCAAGGTGGATCGCCGAAAACCGGGCGGGTCCGCTGAAGACCAATTGAATTGCCGATGCGCCCTTGACCCGGCGCGCCCTCAAGGCACATCCTGGCAGAGCTGTTGGCATGCTGCTGGGCCTGGCCGCGAGGGCTCGACACGTCGAGCCGGGTCCTGCTGCTCGGATGCGAAGGGGCAACTGGCCCGGGGATACACACCAGGGTCGTCGGCTCAACACCCGAGGCGGTTTTCGAACGACGAATCCGCCCGGGAGAACTCACCGGTTCTGGTGAAGAATCTTTTCAACGAGCCATAAGAACCGGAAGCCTTGGGCCCTCGATCACAGACCTGGTCACGCCGCCGAAAATCCTCTCCCGCAGCCGGGAATGGCCGTAGGCGCCCATGACCATGAGCTCGGCGCCAGTGTCAACGGCGTGCTGGCGAAGAACCTCGGCGATGGAACGGTTCGAACTTGGCAGACGATCCACCGCGACTTTCACGGCATGGCGGGACAGGTAGGTTGCCACGTCCGCCCCGGGTTCCGCGCCATGGTGCCGTTCGTCCTCGATCGGGTCGACCATGACGATCCGCACCTCCTCGGCACGGGTCGACCATGACGATCCGCACCTCCTCGGCACCTGAAAGGATGTCGAGCGCTTCTCGCACGGCGCGCGACGCTTCCAGGCTGGCGTCCCATGCGACGAGGACGCGTTTGGGTTTCAACGTCGCGGACGCTCCTTTGGGGACGAGCAGAATTGGCTTCCCAGACGAAAACAGCGCGCCTTCGATGACTTTCTCCTTGAGCGTCTGGCTCGCTAGCAAGTCTGGGCCAAGGACGGTTATATCGGCGTAACGCGCGCGCCGGCCAACGACCTCATCTGCCCAGGCATGGTCCGGGTAGTCATCACTTAGGTCCGTCGATACCGGGCTAGCCGACAGCATTTTGGAGACAGCCGAATTCCGCTTCTGAAGCATTTCCATTTCGGCTTCTCGCTCCGCGAGCCAAACCGGCGAAACCACCTCGGCATATGCTCCGCCAGAGGGAGGCGCCGCGATCACCAGAACAAGCACCGAGAGATGGGCATTGATTTCTTCGCACAGGCCCGTGGCGAGCTTCAGATCATCGTCTCCCTGATTGGCCCCTGTAACCGTGAGCAATGTCTTGAATGGCATGGCGGCGTCTCCTTGTCCGGGAAGCTTGATGGAGGACGTAGCCGTAGCCAGGTGGTCGGAAACCGTCCTTGCGCTGAATCAAACCGATCGCTTCTCAAGTTTGATCCCGGTCAACGTATGCGCGCGCGACAGGCCTTAGCCTGACCTGATGGTTGGAGGCGGATCAAATGAGATTCGGGACGACGATGGGTTTCTTGGCGCTGACGCTGAGCGCCGCGGCGGCACAGCAGATGAGCAATGGAGAGCAGGAATATCTGAACTCCTGCGCCGTGTGCCACGGCGTGGACGGCAGGGGCGACGGACCAATGGCCGACGTATTGCGGAAGCGCCCGGCGAATTTGACGACGCTGACAACGCGCAATGGCGGTGAATTTCCCTACTGGCGGGTCTACGCGACGATCGACGGCCGCGGCCTCGTGCCCGAGCATGGCGAGCGCGACATGCCGGTCTGGGGCAATCAGTTCCTGCCTGACGATGTGAAGAAGTACGGGCCCTATGGCGGGGAGGCCGTAACCACGGAACGCATTCAAAACCTCGCAGGTTACGTCCAGACGCTTCAGCGCTAGCAGGCAAGCCGAAGGACGATGCAACCAAAGTCAAGGCGCATGCGATGATCGTTCAGAACCAAGACGTCGTGATCGACATGCTGAAGGACCCCGCCACCTATGGCGAGGCTGGTCCCGTCGAGGCGATCGAAACCCACATTTCCCGGATATTCCTTGTCGGCCAACGCGCATTCAAGACGAAGCGGGCGGTCAAGCTGCCCTATGTCGACTTTTCGACGCCGCAGTTGCGGCTCATGGCGTGCGAAAAGGAAGTGGAGTTGAACTCAAGAACGGCGCCCGGTCTCTATCTCGATGTCCACCGCATCACACGCGCAGGAGACAGGCTTGCCTTGAATGGATCGGGCGAACTGGTTGACGCCGTTATTGAGATGGTTCGCTTCAATCAATCGAACCTCCTCGATCGCATGGCTGCCGCGGGGAAGTTGACAGCCGCACTGATGAGGGGCGTGGCGCGCATGATTGCGCAATACCACCGCAGTGCCGACGTGATCCATGCCGGCAGCGGGTCGGCGAATATCGGCGGCGTGCTTGAAATCAATTCTGCCGGCTTTGCGACAAGCCACGTGTTCGATGGACAGGAAATCGAAACGCTCACCGCGGCGTTTCGCGACGCCCTCGCCCGCCATGCCAGCCTGCTTGACCGGCGCGAGGCGTCAGGCCGGGTCCGCCGCTGCCATGGCGACTTGCATCTGCGCAACATCTGCGTCTTCGATGGCGAGCCTCGCCTGTTCGATTGCATCGAGTTCAATGATCAGATCGCTACCGTCGATGTCCTCTACGATCTCGCATTCCTGCTGGTGGATCTATGGCATCGCGGTTTTCCACAATTCGCCAACCTGATGATGAATCGCTATCTCGACGACGCCGATGACGAAGACGGCTTCATCCTGCTGCCGTTCTTCATGGCGGTGCGGGCGGCGGTGCGCGCTCACGTGACAGCGACGCAGGTCGAGGAGGGCAGCCAGGACTCTGCAAAGCTGATTGCCGAAGCGCGATCCTATTTCCAACTCGCGCAAGCCCTGCTGACCGAAACGCCGCCTCGGCTCGTTGCAATCGGCGGTTTGAGCGGCTCGGGCAAGACGACGATAGCCGAAGCGATCGCTACCCAAATCGGAGCGCCGCCCGGTGCGCGGATCGTCGAGAGCGATCGCATCCGCAAGGCCATGCATGGCGTCCCTGCCGAGACCAAGCTGCCGGACAAGGCCTACCGTCCCGGCGTGTCCGAACGCGTCTATCGCCAGATCGCCTGGCTCGCGCAGTTGATCCTTGCCGAAGGCGGCTCCGCCGTCGCCGACGCCGTATTCGACAAACCGGAGGACCGCGACAGGATCGAGCGCGCCTCGAGTGAGGCGAATGTCCCGTTTGCGGGATTTTGGCTGGTTGCCGATCCGTCGGTACTTTGGCGCCGGGTCAGCGAGCGCAAGGGCGGCCCCTCCGATGCCACGGTCGATATCCTGTCGCGCCAATTACAGCGTAATGCCGGTCCGTTGACCTGGCACAAGATCGAGGCGGACCGTAAGGTGGGCCAAATCACCGCGGAGATGATGGCCTTGGTTGAGGGCACCGCCTCATCCGTAGCCAGCCTCAGGAAGACGGGATCTTAGAGCTGACCGGAACATAACTGATCTCCAGGGTTGCTACGGACAGACCCGGCTCGTCGGGGTGGTGGGCGATCGAGAATCCAAACTCCCGGCACATTGTGAGCATCTTGCGGTTTTCGTTGAGGATTGTGCCCTCGATGCGATCGACGCGCTCAACTCTTGCATAGTCGATGACCTGCTTCAGCAGACCCCATCCCAGGCCATGGCCCTGCAGGTCCGATCGTACCAGCAGCGCATATTCGCCGCTTCTGTGATCGGGATCGCAGGAAAGCCGACCGATTCCCGCCAGCGCTCCCGTGTCCTTTTCAAGCGCGACAAAGGCGATGTCGCGATCGTAGTCCAGCTGGGTGAGCCGCTTCAGCATCTGGTCCGGGAAGTTCTTCCGCAGTGACAGGAACCGCAACCTCAGGTCGTCGGGTGAAATCTTTGCCAGGAAAGCAGGGTAAAGCGCTACATCCGCCGGGATGATTGGCCGGATGTGAAAGGTCATACCATCCGCCAGAAGATCGCGGCTCCATCCCGACGGACAGGGCCTTATGGCGAGCGCCGGGTTCGGCGCCGGTTCATCCACCCGTCGGGGGTCGATTTCGATGCGGGCATCGAGCGCAATCGCGCCTTCGGCGTCGGCCAGCAGCGGGTTAATGTCGAGGGAAACCAGGCAAGGGAAGTCGACGATCATTTGCGACAGGCCGTTCAGCGCGGCGACAATCGCGCCTCGATTGGCTGGCCTGCGATCGCGATAGCCGATAAGCAGGCGGCTTATTCTGGTCGCGTCGATCACGTCTCCGGCCAGCACGTCGTCAAGCGGCGGCAGGGCGATCGCGGTATCGTTCACAATCTCGACCGCTGTGCCGCCGGCGCCGAACAGAATGACCGGGCCAAACATCGGGTCCAGGTTCACGCCCAAGATGAGTTCCTGTGCATGCTTGCGCACGACCATGGCTTGCACGGTGTAGCCGTCCACCTTCGTCCCTGGCGACTGCGTGCGCAGGCGTCTCGCGATCGACAGGGCGGCCTCTGCGGCCTGGTCGGCGGTCGCAATGTCGAGGACTACGCCGCCGACGTCCGACTTGTGTGAGACCACCTTCGACAGCAATTTGACGACCACCCTTTCGGAGTTTTCGAGAAGCTGGCCGGCTGCCTGCGCCACTTCAGAGACAGATTCTGCAACAATGGTTCTCGGCACAGCGATGCCGTAAGCGGCAATTGCCGCTTTTGCTTCCGGCTCCGTCAGCATGCGCCGCCCTTCGCTGGCCACCTGCCGGAAGATGGCAAGCGCCGATGCCTTGCCGGCAGCCTGGTCTTCAGCCCGGCTCGCGGGCGTACGCAGGAGCGCCCGCTGGGCTCGCGACCATTCGCTGAGATAGGATGCGGCGATCGCCGCATCCTCCGGCGTTTCGAAGCTCGCAATGCCGGCTTCCGTGAGGATGCGCCTGCCTTCGTTCGCGGTGCGCTCGCCGAGCCAGCACGCCAGGAGGGGTTTGCTTCCGATCTCGCCTCCATCCCCAAGCTCTGCCACCTTCCTGGCGGCGTCGGACGAGGAACCGAGCCCCGTCGGGCAATTCATGACAAGGATGACATCCGTTTCCGGATCTGCCGCGATGGCCTCGAGCGCTTTCCCATATCGTGCCGGGGCGGCGTCACCCACAATGTCGACGGGGTTTGCATGCGACCAGGTCGACGGCAGCACGCGGTTGAGCTGCTCTATCGTCGATGGCGCAAGCGCGGCCAACTCACCTCCACGATCGATCAGCTTGTCGACCGCGAGGACGCCTGCGCCGCCGCCATTGGTGACGATGCCGACGCGCGCTCGCTCGAGCGGAGAATACCGTGCGATCGTTTCAGCGGCATCGAACAATTCGGCCAGGTCATCCACACGCAGCACCCCTGCCCTGCGCAAGGCGGCGTCCACCACCCTGTCCGCGCCCGAAAGCGCGCCGGTATGGGTCGCCGCCGCCCTGGCTGCTTGTTCGTGGCGGCCAGGCTTGATCGCGATGACCGGCTTGAGCCGCGCCGCCGCCCGAGCCGCCGACATGAACTTGCGCGGATTAGGTATGGTTTCGAGATACATCACGATGGCTCGTGTGTGAAAATCGCCTGCCAACATGTCGAGGCAGTCGCCGACGTCGACATCGGCCATGTCGCCCAGGGACATGATCCTCGAAAAGCCGACATCGTTTTCAGCCGCCCAATCGATCAGGGACGTAGCAATCGCACCTGACTGCGAAATCAGGGCAATGTTCCCGGGTCGAGCCGCCATGTGGGCAAAACTCGCGTTGAGTTTGGCTGGAGGGATCATCAGCCCGACCGTATTCGGTCCGATGATGCGCATGAGCGAGGGTTTGGCCGCTTCGAGCATCGCCTGGCGCAGACCGTTTTTGTGATTAAGCCCCGCGGTGATGACGACCGCGGCGCGGGTCCCCTTCCCAGCCAAGTCTGGCACGATGCCGGGAACGGTTTCTGGAGGTGTCACGATCACGGCCAGATCGGGAACGCCCGGCAAATCGGCAATCCTCCCATAGCATTGATGGCCGACCACCTGCGAGTATTTGGGATTAACCGGCCAGATTTCCCCCTCGAATCCGCCGCTGACGATGTTGTCGAAGATAACGCGACCGACCGAGCCAACGCGCTCGCTGGCGCCGACGACAGCGACGGATTTCGGTGAGACCGCGTACTCAAGATTTCGGATTGTCATTCTGGAAAACTCCCTGCCGCCACATTCACCGAAGGCGCCGGGCAATCATTGCGCTGGATCAAAGCGTCATCCGGCCCCTGGCGGTTAGCTACGGCGACGCTGTCCCAAACCGTCTCTGCTGACGAGGATCGCAGTCGAAGGAGAAGCAGATGAGCTACTATTTCAGCAAAAGCCTCGACATGCCGTTCGACGCGGCGATCGAACATGTCACCAAGAAGCTTGCAGGCAAGGGCTTCGGCATCCTGACGAGGATCGATGTCCAGCAAACCATGAAGGTCAAGCTGGGCGTGGACTTCAAGCCATACATGATCCTCGGCGCCTGCAATCCGCATTTTGCATGGCGAGCGCTACAAGCCGAGGACAAGATCGGCGCCATGCTGCCTTGCAATGTCATTGTGACCGAGATCGCCCCCGGACAGGTCGAGGTAGCGGCTGTCGATCCGATAGCAGCGATGGGAGCGATCGACAACCCGCAACTTGCCGCCATGGCAAAGGACGTCGGGCTGTTGCTACACGAAATGATCGGCGAACTTTGACGACCGCCATGAACGAATCCGTGCTGCGGCGTGCGTTGATGATCATAGCCGTCCTCGGCTTGGCACTTGGGCTGGGTGTTTGGCGAAATGGTATCGACATCGCCTCGCCCGATGCAATCTGGACGGCGGCAACCTTGCCTGTCTTAGCGACGCTTGCCGTCTCCATCCTGCGGGATTTCTGGATCGGCCGGATCGGCGTCGATGCGATCGCGCTGGTTTCGATGTCGGCGGCACTGCTGCTTGGGCAGGCTTTGGCGGCCGTGGTTGTCGCGATCATGTATGCCGGCGGCACGGTGCTGGAAGACTTTGCGCGCGGCAGGGCGGAACGCAATCTCAGAGCGCTGACCGACAGGGCACCGCGCGTGGCGCATCGTACATCCGCCCAGAGCACCGAGACGGTTCCGATCGAGCAAGTGGCGGTCGGCGACGAGCTTCTGGTCCGCGCCGGCGAATTGCTGCCGGTCGACGGGATCCTGATCGACGCTTCAGCCGTGTTGGATGAATCGACCGTCACCGGCGAGCCCCTGCCGAAGCGTCGCGGCGCCGGCGACGCTTTGCGCAGCGGCACAGTCAACGCCGGCGAGGCCTTTGTCATGCGGGCCTCGGCTATCGCCGACAACAGCACCTATGCCGCGATCGTGCGCATGGTCGCGGCCGCGCAAACGGCCAAAGCCCCGTTCATCCGCATTGCTGATCGCTTCGCGCTGCTGCTGCTTCCGATCACGCTGCTGCTCGCTGGCATCGCCTGGTATCTTTCTGAAGATCCGATCCGCGCCCTGGCGGTTTTGGTGGTCGCGACGCCCTGTCCGCTGATCCTCGCGGCTCCCGTCGCATTCATCGGCGGCGTATCACGCGCTGCGCGCGCCGGCATCCTCATGAAGGGCAGCGCGGCACTGGAGGCGCTGGCCCAGATACGCACCGCAATCTTCGACAAGACCGGGACCTTGACGCTCGGCGGCGCCGAACTGCTCGAGATCGAGGTCGCTCCGGGCAGGCAAGCCGATGAGTTGCTGCGGCTGCTGGCCTCGCTCGAACTGGCCTCGCATCATGTTCTTGCGGATTCGATTGTCCGCATCGCCCGCCATAAAACGCTGATGCTCTCCCAGCCTCGTGATGTCCGCGAACATCGTGGAGAAGGTCTCAAGGGTCAGGTTGATCACATGTCGGTCGCGGCCGGATCAAGGCAGCTCGTTCTTGGGAACGAGCCACTGCCTAGATGGGCGGAAAGTGGAGAGAACCGGTATCTTGACGCACAAGTGCTGAGGGTGTTTCTGACTATCGATGACCGGCTAGCAGGTATTCTTACATTCGGAGACGCCGTACGCGAGGATGCTGTCGACACAGTTCGCGCTTTGCGTTCGGCAGGCGTCACCCGGATAGTCATGCTCACCGGCGACGATGGCAGGGCCGCCGAAAAGGTTTCCGCTTCGCTCAAACTCGACGCCGTATTTGCCGATGCCACGCCTGCAGACAAGGTCGGAACGGTCGAGGCCGAGAAAGCGACGGCGCCGACCATGATGGTCGGCGACGGCATCAACGATGCTCCTGCGCTCGCCGCGGCAACCGTTGGCATCGCGTTGGGAGCCCGAGGCGGTACGGCTTCATCGGAAGCCGCCGATGTTGTCGTGCTGACGGATAGCCTGCGGCCAGTTGTGGAGGCACTGCGGATCGCCACGCGCACGCGCGCGATCGCCCTGCAGAGCATCATCGTCGGACTGGCGCTCTCAGGCGCGGCGATGATCGCGGCCGCCATGGGGCATTTGACGCCCGTGGCAGGCGCATTGCTTCAAGAGGGTATCGACGTCGCAGTGATCCTCAATGCGCTGCGTGCGCTTGGCGAGGGACGTTTGGATCACAGTCGAAAATAGGAGCACTGAAAGGTCATGACGCAGGAGAACCTGGTGGTTTGCACCAAATGCGGCGTGGTCAATCGCCTGCCGTTCAGCCGCAACGGTGCCGACGCCAAATGCGGAAAGTGCGGCGCTCTGCTGTTTTCCGGACTACCGCAGGATGTCGACGCGGCAAACTTCGATCGTCAGATCGGTCGCGGCAGTCTGCCTGTCGTCGTCGACGTCTGGGCTCCATGGTGCGGCCCCTGCAAGATGATGGCGCCCGCCTATGAAGCCGCCGCAAAGGCTCTGGAGCCTCATATGCGGCTGATCAAGCTGAATTCCGACAAGGAGCAAGCCATCGCGGCGAGGCTGGGTATTCGCGGCATCCCCACCCTGATCCTTTTTCACCATCAGCATGAGGTCGCCCGTATCTCGGGCGCGATGGGCACCAGCCAGATTGTCAATTGGGTCCGCAACCACATTCCGGCTGGCAACTGAGCTCTTAACCGACAACCGAGGCCCGTTTGATCCTAGTCAAGGTGGCGTCCGGGCGCTGCGATAGGAATTGCGTAAAGGAGATGCCATGACCACTTTGCAGGATCTTACCCCGAACTTCAGGACCATTCGCTTGCTTCTGGCTCGCGAAAAGGGCCATCCGGAGGGCGAGCGCGAGGAAGGCTACGACGTACTGGCCCCGCTTACCGATGAGGGACGGTTGAATGCCGACGAATGGAAATCGCACAAGGGTTTCTGTCGTGTCCGTCGGTTCCGTACGGGTGAAGACGATCTCATCGGCCGCTTGCGCCGCAAACCTGGCGGGCAATGGTATTTTGACTATGCCGAGGGCGACCGCGACGACGAGGTCGGCTTTCACCTCGGCGAGGAACGCTTCGTGACCGGAGAGTACGTCTCGATCGCTCGCAACGGTTCCATGCACACTTACCAGGTCGCCCGCGTGGAACGGCCTTAGCAGTCCTTCGGTTGGTGGTAGCCAGGTGGTGCAACGCCGTATCCTGATCGTCATCGGCCACCCCGATCCGTCTCCGGAGCGGCTCGGCCGGGCCTTGGCTTCCGCATACGCCGAAGGCGCTGAACGCGCTGGTCATATCGTGCGCAAGATCGATCTGGCATTGCTGGACATTCCGCTCCTTCGGACGATGCAGGAATTCGAGCACGGAGCGATCCCCGACAGTCTTAAGGAAGCCACCGAGGCGGTCGTCTGGGCGGAGCATTTCGTTTTTGTCTTCCCGCGTTGGCTGGGCACTGTGCCGGCTCTGCTCAAAGCGTTCCTCGAGCAGGTGATGCGACCGGGAACGGCGTTCGCCTACGCTGCCAAGGGCGAAGGTTTCGCCAAATCTCTGCTACGCGGCCGCTCAGCTCGGCTCGTGGTGACGATGGGGATGCCCGCGACCGTCTACAGGATCTGGTTCCTCAGCCACGGAATAGCCGGCGTTCGCCGCGGCATTCTCAACTTTGTCGGGATTAGGCCGGTGAGGGAAACCTTGTTCGGCGCGGTCGCGAACGCCAGCGAGGCGAAACGGGCGAAGTGGATCGGGCAGATGCGTGTGCTCGGTGAGCGGGGGCTTT
The DNA here is from genome assembly GCF_033977215.1 of Mesorhizobium humile. NCBI lineage: Bacteria > Pseudomonadati > Pseudomonadota > Alphaproteobacteria > Hyphomicrobiales > Phyllobacteriaceae > Mesorhizobium > Mesorhizobium humile. The sequence continues at coordinate 38,217 of NZ_JAVIIV010000007.1, read as the reverse complement.
GAGGCCGTTAACCGGAACAATCGTGAGGGCAATCAGGAGTGCTGGCTCCGGCTGACAAACGCCGGAGCCAACCGAGAGCCACGAGCCTATGGTTTGACTGTAAATTCGGCCCACATGCCGGCGCCGTAGTGGCCTGGCACGTTACAGACCAGCAGGTATTTGCCTGCCTTCAGATCAACGGTCAACGAACCGGATTTGCCAGGATCCAGCTCCGAAACCTCGCCCTTGTCGCCAGCCTTGTCTTCGTCGACCCGGTTCTCCGCATCGATGTAAGGAAGGGGCTTCTTCGGATCGGCAAGAAACATCACGATCATTTCGTGAACGGTATCATTGGAATCGTTCTTCACCTTGAAGGTGACCTTTCCCGCTTTCACCGCACCAGGGGAAACCTTCATGCCCATGGTGGCTTTTGTCATGTCCAGTCCTGGCGCTGCATAGGCAAGGCCCATCGGCATCTCCGTACTCGCCCCTTTGTCCCAAAGGGAGACCTGGACAAGCGAAGCCGCCCAGAGAGAACCGGTACTGGCGGCGATGAGCATGGCGGTGCCAATTCCCAGCTTGGAAATGGTATTCATAGTGATCCTCCATCAGCGTGACAGCGCAAGCGTTATATTTCCGATGAATATTGCTCGCGCCGTCGCCCTATGTCCTTGCGCCAAATCAAACTGGCAGACGCCAACTCATCGGCGGTGTCACGGCACCAGAACCGCGGCGCCGCTCAGCCTGCCCATGCGCAAATCGTCCAGCGCCTGGTTGGCCTGCTCCAGCGGATAGACCTTTGTGTGCGTGCGCACCTGAGCGCGCTTTGCTATCGGAAAGAACTCCTCCGCGTCACGGCGAGTAAGATTGGCGACTGAAACCAACTCTCGTTCTTCCCAGAGAAGTCGGTAGGGCATCGGCGGGATGTCGCTCATATGGATACCGCCGCAGACCACACGGCCACCTTTGCGTACAGCCCGCAACGCCGCTGGCACCAGGTCGCCGACCGGTGCGAAAATGATCGCCGCGTCAAGCTCGGCGGCAGGCAGTTCATGGGACGCTCCGGCCCAGGCAACGCCCAACGAGCGCGCAAATTCCTGTGCCTGAACATCGCCAGGCCGGGTGAAGGCGAAGATCTGGCGCCCCTGCCAGACCGCTACCTGTGTGATGATATGCGCCGCGGCGCCGAAGCCGTAGATCCCTAGCCGCCTGCCGCCGCCCGCCTTCTTGAGGCAGCGCCAGCCGATCAGCCCTGCGCACAGGAGCGGCGCCAGCGACACTGGATCCGCCGTGGCATCGAGATCGAAGGCGAAGCGCTCGTCGGCAACCACATGACTGGCGAAGCCGCCATCTCGCGTGTAGCCGGTGAACAGAGGCAGATCGCAAAGGTTCTCTGCGCCGGCGACGCAATAAGGGCAGTGCCCGCAAGTATGTCCCAGCCAAGGGACGCCTACTCTCTGGCCAAGCCGAGATCGTGACACGCCCTCGCCCACCAGGTCCACGATACCGACGATTTCGTGGCCGGGGACAAGCGGCAACTTCGGCCGCGGCAGATCGCCGTCGACGACATGCAGGTCGGTCCGGCAGACGGCGCAGGCTTCGACCCTGAGCCTTATTTCGCCCGGTCTCGGCGTAGGATCGGGGCGATCGATAGCCTTCAAAGGAGTGCCGAGCCTCTCCAGCACCATTGCCTTCATGACACACCACGGTCCGGAAATGATTGGGACGGAGTCTTGCCGCGCCCGGCAACAAACTCGGAAAGACACTGCCTGACGTGGAACGGTTCTATTGCTGTTGCCTGCTCTTTACCGCCTGCGACCGCGCGTGGCGACCGAAGCCATGGCTCGCTGCAACGTGACTGCGCTTCCGAGCGGAAAGCATTTCGAAATAAAGGCCTAAGGCGGCAAGATAGGCGAGGCCGAGTATCCCAGCCTAGATTTCAACGGCATCGGAGGTCATGGCCATATTCCCTTGGATGGATGGTTCCGACCGGATAATCGGCCAGCCAATTCGCGCCGACCTTGATCGCGGTCAATCGCATAGTGCGCGACACGCACGGCGAGGCCTGGATCGATCGGATGCTTTCGGGTTCGGCTCTAGGTAGTTTCCCGTAGGGACATAACCGAATTTCGGCGTGGCGGGATTTGCGCGATTTCTGTTGTCACGAATTCACCGGGACCACAGCCATGTACGCTCAAGCCTCCGCCAAGATCGAACTGCCGTCCTATCTTCCCCAGAACCCTGCGCCCTTCTTCGAAGGACCGGCAACGCCGGTTAGCTTCTTCCCGGCAGGCGCCGAAATTTACGCCCAGGGCGAGAAGGCGGGCGCCCTCTACCAGGTCGAATTCGGCGCGGTCCGCATCTACCGGTTGCTCGCCGACGGCCGCCGGCAGATCAGCGCATTCCATTTGGCGGGAGAAACGTTCGGTTTCGAGTCCGACGCCACTCACCACTTCTTCGCTGAAGCCATCAACGCAACCGGTGTCCGGGTATTTCGCGCTCCATCGGGCACGGACATGTCGCGCCAGCTCCTGCCTCTCGCGCTCAAGGGCCTGACCCGAGCGCAGGAACATCTTCTGGTGCTTGGCCGCCAGAACGCCATCGAGCGCGTCGCGGCATTCCTCGTCGAAATGTCGGAGCGTCAGGGCGGGCTGCAGCAGGTGGAATTGCCGATGTCGCGAAACGACATCGGCGACTATCTCGGCCTCACCATCGAAACCGTGTCGCGTGTCCTCACCCGCCTGAAGGAGAAAGGCGTAATTCGCCTGCTCAGCCTGCGCAGCATCGAAATTCTCAAGCGCGATACGCTGCTGGCTATGGGGGAATGAGGCCATTCGCGCCGATTCCCGCGCATCAATCCTGAAAGGGGCGACAATGAAAACCACGCTTACTACCCACACTGGATTTCGCTTTGAAGTGCGTCGTGCACGCCTCGATGATGAGCCGATCGTCGCCGAATTCTTCACGCACGTGACGCCCGAGGACCTGCGCTTCCGCTTCCTCGGGGCCGTGAAGGAGGTCTCGCATGAGCGGCTGGTCGCAATGACCCGCTCCGACGATCCGCACGTCCATAATTTTCTCGCCTTCTCCACCGACGGAATGCTGATTGCGGTGGCGACCCTCGCCGCGGACCCGGCCGACCGGCGTGGCGAAGTCGCCATCTGCATCCGCGAGGATCGCAAGCATCTCGGCGTCAGCTGGGAATTTCTCGGTTATGTCGCGCGTTATGCCGACGATCATGGCATCGAGACCATCGAATCGATCGAGAGCCGCGAAAACCGCGCAGCGATCGAACTCGAGCGCGAGATGGGCTTCATCGTCACGACGGATCCCGATGACCCGACCCTCGTCCTGGTTCAGCGGAAGCTCGGCGCCAAGTTGCCAGGCTAGAGCAAATTCCAGAAAAAGCGCGCGGCGGTTTTCCGACCGGAATTGCGTAAAAACAAAGAGTTAGAGAAGTTCAGCGGTTCTATCAAACGCTGAACTGCTCCAACGCGTTTTGATGATATCGCCCGGGAGCGACGCGCATTTCCGGGCGATATCATTTTAGTCTTTGCCTTCGAAGCCGAGCAACTCAGCGGCCACCGCACGTTCCTCGTCGGCGGGAATGACAAGCACGTCGACCAGGGAGTCGGGGGCGCTGATCAGTTCTTCGCCATGCGCGTTCAACTCCTTGTCGAGCGCGACGCCCAGCCATCCCGTGGCTTGGCAGATGCTCTGCCGGACCGCGGGCGCATGCTCGCCGATGCCCGCCGTAAACACGAGGGTGTCGAGCCCGCCTATCGCCGCGGCAAGCGATCCGATCTCGCGCCCAACACGATAGACGAAGAGAGCGACGGCGCGCATCGCCGCCGGGTCTTCCGATGCAAGCAGTGTCTGCATGTTTCCCGAGATGCCGGATACCCCCAGCAGACCAGATCGCTGATAGAGCAAGTCGGCAAGTTCGTCCGAGGACACCTTCCGGTCCTGCAGAAGGTGCAGGAGGACCCCGGGATCGATCGCCCCGCAACGCGTGCTCATGACGAGGCCGTCAAGCGTCGAGAAACCCATGGTGGTGGCGTGGCTTACGCCTGCCTTCATCGCGCACAGGCTTGCGCCGCTGCCGAGATGGGCAACGATCGTTCGGCCACCGGCGGTGGCGCCGTAACGGTTGTGCAGCTCGCTGGCGATATGGCTGTAGGAGAGCCCATGGAAACCGTAGGAGATGATGCCTTGCTCCGCCATCTCATGCGGCAGGCCATACAGTCTTGCGTGCTCGGGCTGCGCCGCGTGGAAGGCCGTATCGAAGCAACCGAGCTGCGTGGTGCCGGGCAAGAGGCGGCTGGCCAGGTCGACGAGCTCCAGGTTGATCGCTTGATGAATCGGGGCGAGCGGCTCGAGCCTGCGTAAGGCACCGAGCGTGCGCTGGTCGAGCAGCGTTGCGCGGGCAAACTCCCGGCCGCCATGCACGATGCGATGCCCGACCCGACGCACCCGGCGCAGGAGGTCGCGGTCCGCAAGATAGGACGCAACGGCTTCGAACGCCTTGCCGATGGAGATCGGCTGTTCGCCAAGGCTCCTGTCGAACGGCGGCGTCATTGCCGTAGGCGCGACGTGAAGCCGGGGCCGCTCGCCGATTGACGAGACGCTGCCACGCACCAGCAGATGGAGCTCGTCGCGCCATTGGAAGACGGCGAACTTCAGGCTTGATGAGCCGCCATTGAGAACGAGAATTGCATCTGTCATGGCCGGCCGGTCCCAGCCGTTTTTGCAAGCGCGATCCTCTCAGCCCGGCACTTCGTCATCGACTACTGCTCCCACTTCCAACCGAGAATCTCGGGCATGTCCTGCCCATGCTTGCGGATATAGGCTGCGTGTTCGATCAGCTTGCCTTCCATGGCCTGTCTCAGGTGGATGTGCGCGCCGGCCGGCTCGGGGATGCGGTCGAGCACGCCGAGCACGAGATGGTAGCGATCGAGCCCATTCAGAACGGTCATGTCGAACGGCGTCGTCGTCGTCCCTTCCTCATTGTAACCGCGGACATGGATGTTGTCGTGATTGGTCCGCCGGTAGGTCAGGCGATGGATGGTCCATGGATAGCCGTGGTAGGCGAAGATGACGGGCTTGTTACTGGTGAACAACGCATCGAACTCACGATCCGACAGGCCGTGCGGATGGTGTTCCTTTGGCTGCAGGGTCATCAGGTCGACGACGTTCACCACGCGAATCTTGAGCTCGGGAATGTGGTGTTTCAGAATCTGGACGGCGGCCAGCGTCTCGAGCGTCGGCACGTCGCCGGCGCAGGCCATCACCACATCCGGTTCGGCCCCACCGTCGGTCGACGCCCACTCCCATATGCCGATGCCGGCGTTGCAGTGGACTTTCGCCTCTTCCATGGAGAGCCACTGCCAGGAATTGGCTTTGCCGGCGACGATGACGTTGATGCGGTTCCATGTCTTAAGCACATGATCGGTCACGCAAAGCAGGCTGTTGGCATCGGCCGGCAGATAGACGCGCACGACATCCGCTTTCTTGTTCAGCGCGACGTCGATGAAGCCTGGATCCTGATGGCTGAAGCCATTGTGCTCCTGCTGCCAGACATGGCTGGACAACAGATAGTTCAGCGAAGCGATCGGTCGCCGCCAAGCGAGCTTGCGGCAGGCGTCCAACCATTTCGCATGCTGGTTGAACATGGAATCGACAATGTGCGTGAAGGCCTCGTAGCAGGAGAAGAAGCCGTGGCGCCCGGTAAGCAGGTAACCTTCCAGCCAACCCTGGCACGTATGCTCGGACAGAATTTCCAGAACCCTGCCTTTCCGCGCCAGGTGGACGTCCTCCGGAAGGATTTCCTCCATCCAGGCGCGCTCCGTCACCTCGAAGACATCCTGCCACCGGTTCGAAGCCGTCTCGTCGGGCCCGACGATGCGGAAGTTCCTGCTGGCCCGGTTCAACGTTATGACGTCGCGCAGGAAGCTGCCCATCACCCGAGTAGACTCCGCCTTGACGCCGCCGGGCCGCTCGACCGGGACGGCGTGCTCATGCAGGCCGGGCAACTCGAGAGACCGGCGCAGCAGGCCGCCATTGGCATGCGGATTGGCGCTCATGCGCCTATCACCTTGCGGCACGGTGGAGCGGATCGAAGCCACAGGCGCGCCGGAGGCATCGAAAAGCTCTTCGGGCCGGTAACTTCTCATCCACTCCTCGAGCATCCTCAGATGCGCAGGGTTTTCAGCGAGGCCGGAGAGCGGAACCTGGTGGGCGCGCCAGAACCCCTCGGTCTTCAGCCCGTCGACCTCCTTGGGACCGGTCCAGCCCTTCGGGCTTCGTAGCACGATCATCGGCCATTTCGGCCGCGGCTGCGCGGTCTTCGCGCCGCTGCGAGCGGCGTCCTGTATAGCCTTGATGCGGTCGAGCACATCGTCGAGCACGACCGCCATCCGCTCATGCATCAGGGCCGGATCATCACCCTCGACAAACAGCGGCTCGTAGCCGTAGCCGACGAACAGCGCGCGCAGCTCTTCCTCGGGGATGCGAGCCAGAATTGTGGGATTGGCGATCTTGTAGCCGTTGAGGTGGAGGATCGGCAGCACCGCGCCGTCAAGCGCCGGGTTGAGGAACTTGTTGGAATGCCAGGACGTGGCGAGCGGGCCGGTCTCCGCCTCGCCGTCGCCGACGACGCAGGCGACGATAAGGTCCGGGTTGTCGAAGGCCGCGCCATAGGCATGCGACAGCGCGTAACCGAGTTCGCCGCCTTCATGGATCGAGCCGGGCACATCGGGCGCGGCATGGCTTGGGATTCCGCCCGGAAACGAGAACTGCCGGAAGAGCTTCTTCATTCCGGCATCGCCCGGCGCGACGTCCGGATTGATCTCGCTGTAAGTGCCCTCGAGGTAGGTATTGGCAACCATCGCCGGGCCCCCATGACCAGGACCGCAGACATAGATGACATTGGCATCGCGCTGTCTGATTGCGCGGTTGAGATGCGCGTAGATGAAGCTGAGCCCCGGGGACGTTCCCCAATGCCCAAGCAGCCTTGACTTGACATGCTCCAGCCGAAGCGGCTCACGAAGCAGCGGATTGTCGAGCAGGTAAATCTGTCCGATGGTCAGGTAGTTGGCTGCACGCCAATAGGCATCGATGTCATGCAGTTCCTGGGCGGACAAGCGGTTGGTGCTGGAACGCTCGTTCATTTCCGACTCCTTCGCTGGTTTGAAACCGATCCGGCTGAAAGCACAACGCATCGACGCTGCCACCGGTTCATGACCGGTCGGTGTCAAGACCGGACGTCCTCGATCTATACGGCGAAGAAACGTCGAGCTTTGATCCATCGCAAAATGCCAAGGCAGGCTGGCTGCAGCTTCAAATCTCACGTCGAGCTGCGGTTTCGTCGCGCAAGGCAAGACAGCGCTATGTTTGTTTCAGAGCAACGAACGCGCCATAAAACTCAGTCAGGATGGTTTGCGTGCAAATGCGGATAATCGGCATGAAACGCAAGTTGAACGACGATGCGACGATGGACGGGATCATGCGCGAGACGCCGGCGGCAATCCGCGTCGTTCTCCAGCACGGAATGCTGTGCGTCGGCTGCCCGATCGCTTCCTTCCACACCGTTTCCGATGCGGCGCGCGAGCATGATCTCGACGAGGATCAGCTTCGCCGCGACCTGCAGGCAGCGATCCAAAGTGATGTGGACTAGGTTTTGGCCGCGCGGCCTTCAGCGATGACGAGGAGCCGATGCGGCTCAATCACGACTACTCTCTGTCGCCCACTCTTGACGAGCCCTTGGTCTTCCCAGGCAGAAAGCAACCGGCTCACCGTGTGGAGCGTGGTGCCCGTCATTTCCGCGACGTCCTGGCGTGAAATCGGAAAGTCGATCAGAATTCCTTCCTCGGTCTTTTTCCCCGACTGCTTGATCAGCTTGAGCAACGCATGCGCGACGCGCTGTTCCACCTGCTCTGTGGACATCTCGATGACGCGTGCGTGGGCATCCTGCAGCCTGGCACCCACCGCCTTGTAGGTATTGGCGCTAAAGTTCGGGAAGCTGGTCGCGAATGTGGGCCAGAGCTGGCTTGGCCAGGCAAGCGCCACGCAATCGACGGCCGCTACGGCATTTGCCGGGTAAGTCGTCCGGCCTAGCGCGCTGGCGATCCCCATCAATTCGCCTGGGCTTATGTAGCGCACGGTCACCTCGTGCCCATCCGGAGTCGATTTCACCACGCGCACATGGCCGTCGAGCAGCAGGAAGAATGAATGCGCCTCCTGTTCCTGCTCGAACACCGGTTGATCCCTGGCGATGCGAATGGACCTCGCCTGGCCGATTATGCGATCGAGATCCGCCGCAGCGATCCCCTCGAAGACCGACAGCCCGGCAATCAATGACCGATCAAGGCTTGCCAACTGCCTTCCCTCCCCAACTCAACTGCGCAGCCCCCGAGTTGCGGACCAGACTGTGTCACGACCGATAGGCTATCGGCAAGGGAAGCCTCGTCCCGCTGCCGCCAGCCAGTCGCTCTCTTGTTTGCGCTGAGGCGAATGTCTCTCCCTGGAACCGGGATAGAAGATCCGCTTGGGCGCTTTGCCCGGATTTCAACGAGGCATGTCATGGCAATTCCGCGCACGCGGCCAAGCGCCTATCCGGCGATACTCTCCTACGGCTTCCGGCCCTTCTTCTTATTGGCGTCGCTGCAAGCCGCACCACCCATTTTCGTCGAGCAATTTGCGCCAGCGCAAATCGCCAAGTCGTCCGGCGATCTACAAGGGCGCAACGGTTGATGCCGTGGTGAACCAAAAGAAAGGACTATTCCAATGAAACTGCCCCTCATTGCCGCGGCGATCGCGTTGCTCTCAATTGCCGGCGCTGCAAATGCCGAAGAACATGTCGTCCAGATGCTGAACAAGGGTGACAAGGGCTCGATGGTCTTCCAGCCCGACTTCGTCCGTGCCGCTCCCGGCGACACCATCAAGTTCGTGCCAACCGACAAGACCCACAACGCCGAGATCATCAAGGGCATGATCCCGGACGGCGCGGAAGCCTTCAAAGGCAAGCCGAGCGAGGAGATCGCGGTCACCCTCACCAAGGAAGGTGTCTATGGCGTGAAGTGCGCTCCCCACTATGGCATGGGCATGGTGGCGCTGATCGTCGTCGGCAAGCCGGTCAACCTGGACGCGGCGGAGGCCGTCAAGCAGGTCGGCAAGGCAAAGCCGGCCTTCGCCGAGCTGTTCGCCGAGGCGACCAAAGCCGCTTCGAACTGATCCGACAGCACAGGGGACTGCCTCCGGCGGTGGCGAGCCGGAAGCACTGGCCGGGCAGACCTGGGGGAGAGGTCTGACCCGGCCATTTTCATTTTACGATCTGGCACGCCGCTGCAGCCGCAACGACCGCTGTCGGCAATTGCCTCCAAAGTGAAAATTCATTTGTTTCAGATTTGCGCAAACGCAAAGACGTGTGGCGCAAAGATACTATCCTGGCTTCATCGAAACCATTGAAGTCGAGGAGATGAAGCATGCTTACGAGACGCGAAGCTTTGCTGGGTTCTGTTCTAACCGCCGCCGCCGTCGCCACCATCGGCTCGACGCCGGTAATGGCCGCCGCGAAGGATGTGGCCGGGCTGCCGCGCGAGAAGGTGACCCTTGTCGCGCCGCCTTTCGTGCACGCTCATGATCAGGTGGCCAAGGGCGGCCCCAAGGTCGTCGAGTTCACCATGAAGATCGAGGAAAAGCCGCTGGTTATCGATGCTGGCGGCACGCAGCTCAACGCCATGACCTACAACGGCTCCATACCAGGCCCTCTGATGGTCATGCATGAGGGCGACTACCTCGAACTCACGCTGATCAATCCCGACACCAACACGCTCGCCCACAACATCGATTTCCATGCGGCGACCGGCGGGCTCGGCGGCGGCGCTCTGACGCTGATCAACCCGGGCGAGCAGGTGACGTTGCGCTTCAAGGCGACCCGCTCCGGCACATTCGTCTACCATTGCGCCCCCGGCGGGGCGATGATCCCGTGGCATGTCGTGTCGGGGATGAGTGGCGCGGTGATGGTCCTGCCGCGCGACGGCCTGAAGGACGAAAAGGGCACGCCCGTCCACTACGACCGCATCTACTATATCGGCGAGAACGACTTCTACATTCCGCGCGACGAGCAGGGGAAATTCAAGAAGTACGACTCGGCCGGCGACAACTATGACGACACGGTGAAGGTGATGCGCGGCCTGATCCCGACGCATGTCGTGTTCAACGGCAAGGCCGGATCGCTGACCGGTGAAAACGCCATGAAGGCCAAAGTCGGGGAAACGGTTCTGATCGTCCACTCTCAGGCAAATCGCGACACCCGTCCGCACCTGATCGGTGGCCACGGCGACTTCGTCTGGGAAGGCGGCAAGTTCGCGAACCCGCCCGCCAAGGATATGGAAACCTGGTTCATTCGCGGCGGTTCGGCAGGCGCGGCGCTCTATACCTTCCGGCAGCCTGGCGTCTATGCCTATGTCAATCACAACCTGATCGAGGCCGTCGAGCTCGGCGCGACCGCCCACTTCACCGTCGATGGAACCTGGGACGACGATCTGATGATGCAGATCGAAGCTCCCAAGGCGATTGCCTCGTAAATCGGAAAGAGACCTCCCGCGACCTGCCGGCGCGACGGGTCGCACCCGCAGGCGGACTTTGAACATGTCCTTCGATCCTGTCTTCACATTTGGAACCATTGCTGCCGCCGCCCTCATCGGTCTCGGTGTCGGCAACGCGATCGACGGGACGTCCTCTCTGCCCCGCGTTCCAGCTGCTACGGTAGAACTGGTAGCCCTGACGCCCGGATCATTCGAACACCCGCAGCCTGGCGAGTTCCTCAGGGACAACCATCCCGTGCCTGCGCCCGTGGCGACGGAAACTATCGACACGCCTTTGGAAATCATGAAGTTCCAGGTGACCGCATCCGACTATGATCGCTGCGTTTCGGACGGCGCCTGCAAGCCTGCCGATTCGAGCATTGTCGGCAACGTTCCGGCGACGGGCGTCAGCTTCCTCGACGCGGCGGCTTACGCGAAGTGGCTATCGGCCAAGACAGGTGAGACGTGGCGGCTGCCGAGCGACGTCGAGTGGGCCTATGCCGCGGCCGAGCGGTTTCGGGCCGATATAGAAGCTGGTGAAGGCGACCCGGCCGATCCGGCAAGGCGATGGCTCGCCCACTATCGCAACGAGTCGGCGCTCGGCCGCAAGGCAGATCCCGAACCAAGGCCTTCCGGGGCATTTGGAACCAATTCAAAAGATGTTGCGGACATCGCCGGCAACGTCTGGGAATGGACATCGACCTGTTATGCCCATGTGACGATGTCCAGCGATGGTGTTACCGGTTCGCTCAGCAATTGCGGCGTGCATGTTGTGGAGGGTTTCCACCGCACTTACATGTCGAACTTCATCCGCGACGGCAAAAGCGGCGGCTGCGCGGTCGGCACCCCGCCGGACAATCTCGGATTTCGCCTTGTCCATGATCGCGGTAGCCCCCTGCAGGCGGTCCTTCGCCGCCTTGGCCTCACCTGACTGCTCGAAAAAGGAACGAGAATGACTTCAAAACCGGTCTTTCTGGACAGGGTTCGCCCAGCCGCCGAACAGCCCCTGGCCCGCCCCGGCGTCGACCGAGCCTCGATAGGAGTGCTGGTCCGCGAATTCTATTCCAGCGTGCGAAAAGATGAGCGACTTGGACCCATCTTCGCCCGAGAAATCACTGGCGATTGGGAGCCTCATCTGGAGAAGATGACGGACTTCTGGTGCTCCGTGATACTGAAGAGCGGCGACTATCATGGACGGCCGGTGCCGGCTCACTTGAAGCTCAAGGATGTCACTGAAGAAGACTTCGAGATCTGGCTGGCTCTTTTCAGCAAGACGGCGTCCGAGCTCTTCACCCCCGACATCGCGGCGGTGTTCGTTGAGCGGGCCGAACGGATAGCGACAAGCCTGAAACTCGCCATGTTCTTCCGCCTCGGCTCCGCCGCCGCAGCTGGCGGCTAGGTGCAATCCCGCCGGCGCGAGGGATTTGTCGAGTTGGCAGCAGGCTTGATTTTGCGCAAGGACCGCGGCGGTCCGGCTTCGTAGTTTCAGCCGATGATCCTCAATCTTTGCACCGGCACGATCGTCATAAGCCTGACGGTCCTGATCCACACTTTCGGCCTGATCGCCATCACTCACGTGATGGCACGCCTCGTGGCGTTCTTCCGCATGCATGGGCGACGCAGCCGGGTTCTGGCCATGATCACCGTGGTTATGGGGCTTTTCGCGGTGATGACGGCGGAAGTCTGGCTATGGGCCGGCGTCTACCGGTTGCTCGGAGTCCTGAGCGATTTCGAGACGGCGCTTTACTTCTCGACCATAACCTTTTCGACGGTCGGCTATGGAGATGTGGTGCCCGCTCATGGCTGGCGCGTGTTGGCGGCCCTGGAGGGCATCAACGGCTTTTTGCTGATTGGTTGGTCGACCGCCTATCTGATCGCGGCCGGCACCCGTGTCGGCCCTTTCAGGGTAGGCGAGCATTTTTGATCTGCGACCCGAGCCATGCTCAGACCGCCATCGAATGCCTGCCGATTCCATTGCCAAGATATTTGTCAAATTTCGCCGCCACCGTCCTGACCAGAGGACGGCTTTCCTCCGGCACAACGAAGTTTTCACCATCGAGCCGAAGAAGTTGACCGGCGCCGCTGATGGCCAAGCGGCTCGCCTCACAGAGCAGTGTCTGGCCGACCGCCCCGAATCGTTCCACGAGGTCCACGGCCGAGAAAGCGAAGCTGCACATCAGACGCTCGATGATCCAGCCCCGCGCCAGATCATCCAGACTGAACTCGACACCTCGCGCTATTGCCAGTTGTCCGGAATCCACGGCCTTTTCGTACTCACCGGTCGCAACGATATTTTGTGCATAGCCCTGGCGAAACCGGCTGATCGAGGACGGGCCAAGACCGACAAGCGTTTCGCATTGATCTTCGGTATAGCCTTGGAAATTGCGCCGGATCTTGCCGGCGCGAGCGGCGATCGCCAACGCGTCCTGCGGCTTGGCGAAGTGGTCCAGCCCCAGAGCTTCGTAGCCGGCATCGACAATCATTTGGGCGGCAAGCCGTGACTGTGCCAGGCGGGCGGCGGAATCGGGCAGCCACGCCTCATCGATCATCGTTTGATGCTTCTTGAACCAGGGCACGTGCGCATAGCCGAACAGGGCCAGCCTGTCAGGCGCCAGCGTCAGCGCCTGGGAGACCGTCGCCGCAACGCTTTCGCAAGTCTGGTGTGGCAGCCCGTACAAAAGATCCAGGTTGACGGATAGAGCGCCTCGCGCGCGCACTGCATCGACGATGCTCTTCGTCAGCTCGAAGCTCTGCTCGCGGTTGATCGCCTTCTGCACCTTGGGATCGAAGTCCTGGACACCAAGGCTCGCTCGCGTCATGCCGATCGCCGCGAAGGCATCGAGCCGCCCCTCGTCCATGTCGTTCGGATCGATCTCGACGCTGAGGCTGGCATCGTCGAGGAAGTCGAACCGATCCCGCAACGCCCTTCCAAGCATGAGGATGTCGTCAGGCTTCAGCATCGTCGGGGAGCCGCCACCGAAATGAACAGCGCGGACCCTGCCCCTGCCGTTCACAAGGCCACCGACAGTTTCGATCTCCCTGTGGAGCGAGCGCAGGAAGGTGGCCACGGGCGCATAGTGACGTGTCTGCTTGGTGTGGCAGGCGCAGAACCAGCACAACCGGTCGCAATAGGGGATGTGCAGATAGAGCGATATCTCGTCATCGCCCTCAAGCGCATCCAGCCACCCGCGAACCGTCACTGCGTCAACACCGGGATGAAAGTGCGGTGCCGTGGGATAGCTCGTGTAACGCGGTACGTTGTCGCCGAGGCTCACGGTCTGAGTTGGGCGCGGGGAATGGATGGCAGCGGCGGGAGCGGTCATGACGATCAAACTGCCCGAAGGACGCCGGTTAAACCTTGATTTCGATCAAGGCGGCCCAGGCCACAACCAGCGCAAATTGCCATCCCTATTTGACCATGGGCGATGCAATGGCCGCCAGACAGGATGCTCAAGAAGCCGACGTTCCCGCGATTTGCAAACCCTGCGAAGCGCGGCAGGGCGAATTATGCAGTGCGTTCAACGCCCGCCAACTCGCGGAGCTGGCCAAAGCGTCATCCAGGCATGAGATCTTGGCGGGCACGGAACTGTCCGACGATGGGACCTACTCGAACCTGTTGTCGGGCGTGGTGAAGCTCACCAGAAATCTTTCCGACGGTCGTCAGCAGATTCTCGGGTTCCATTTCGCGCCTGATTTTCTGGGCCGACCGTTCAAGGCAAAAAAATCGATCAAGGCGCAAGCCCTGACGAATGTGACACTGTGCTCATTTCCAGGGACGGTCATCGATCGAATGATCAACGAGACGCCGGAGCTTGGGCGTCGACTGCTGAAGCATGCGCTGAGCGAGCTCGATGACGCACGCGACTGGATGGCGGCACTGGGGCGCAAGACCGCCTCCGAGAAGGTGGCAAGCTTCCTTCTCATGGTCGCCAGGAACATGGATCCCGCTCACCATCCGCAAAGCTCGATAAGTTTCGACCTGCCGCTGACACGTGCGGATATCGCCGATTTTCTTGGGCTGACCATCGAGACGGTAAGCCGGGAATTCTCCAGGCTGCGATCGAACGGCGCAATCCGGATCGCGAACAAGCGGCATATCAGCCTTGCAAGCATAGCTCGACTCGAAGAGCGCTGCGGCGACTGATCAGCGCCTCCTATCAAATCGTCTTTCAGCTTTGACGCTCCAACGCCCCCTGACTTCGGCCCGCGGGTCGTTTCCTAGACGCACCTTGCTTGGTTACGTCACGGCCGGCGACATGCTTCAGCGGTCACAGCAAACGATCCCCAAAACAAAAGTCATCCGCGTTTGACTTGAATCAAGGCCAACGGATGGGAAATCCCGAAATGGTGCCGCGAGCGGGCATTTCCGCCAGAACTTTCGAGACGGGGACTTGCGATGAGATATGGCACGGAGATGGTCCTTCTAGGCCTGTTTGCGTTTGGCGCTGTTGTGGCCGCCGGCTTCGGCGTGGATGAACCCTTTCGCCAGCATATGTGGGTTCTGTTCTTCGCCGTGGCTGGCTTCACGGCGATCCTGTTGCGCAATTCGGATTTCAAGCCAGCGCCGCCGATCGATCCGGAAGCCTACATGGACGGTCCGATCCGCTACGGTGCCATCGCGACCATGTTCTGGGGCGTCGTCGGCATGCTGGTCGGCGTCATTATCGCGCTTCAGCTTGCTTTCCCTGACCTCAACATCCAACCCTGGTTCAATTTCGGCCGGCTGCGGCCTGTTCACACCTCCGGCGTCGTCTTTGCCTTTGGCGGCAACGCGCTGCTTTGCACGTCGCTCTACGTCGTCCAGCGCACCTGCCGGGCGCGGCTTTTCGGCGGCAATCTCGCCTGGTTCGTGTTCTGGGGATATCAGCTTTTCATCGTCATGGCCGCGACCGGCTATCTGCTCGGGATCACCGAGAGCCGCGAATATGCCGAGCCGGAATGGTATGTCGATATCTGGCTGACGATCGTGTGGGTCGCGTATCTGATCCTTTTCCTTGGCACCATTCTGAAGCGCAAGGAACCGCACATCTACGTCGCCAACTGGTTCTACCTGTCCTTCATCGTCACCATCGCGATGCTGCACGTCGTCAACAACCTGTCGATGCCGGCATCGTTTCTAGGGTCGAAGAGCTACTCGGCCTTCTCAGGTGTCCAGGATGCGCTCACCCAATGGTGGTACGGGCACAATGCGGTCGGCTTTTTCCTCACCGCGGGCTTCCTGGGCATGATGTATTACTTCGTGCCCAAGCAGGTGAACCGGCCGGTTTATTCCTACCGCCTTTCGATCATCCACTTCTGGGCGCTGATCTTCCTGTACATCTGGGCGGGCCCACACCATCTCCACTACACCGCCCTGCCCGATTGGGCGCAGACGCTGGGCATGGTGTTCTCGATCATGCTGTGGATGCCCTCCTGGGGCGGCATGATCAACGGCCTCATGACCCTCTCCGGGGCCTGGGACAAGATCCGCACGGATCCGATCGTCCGCATGATGGTCGCGGCCATCGCCTTCTACGGCATGTCGACCTTCGAAGGTCCAATGATGTCGATCAAGACCGTGAACTCACTGTCCCACTACACGGATTGGACAATCGGCCACGTCCATTCGGGCGCGCTCGGCTGGGTCGGCCTGATCTCGTTCGGCGCCATCTACTACATGGTGCCGAAACTGTGGAACCGTCCGCGGCTCTACTCGATGCGACTTGTGACGTGGCACTTCTGGCTGGCGACGCTTGGAATCGTCGTCTACGCGGCGGTCATGTGGGTTTCCGGCATCATGCAGGGCCTGATGTGGCGCGAGTACGACGAACAGGGCTTCCTCGTCTATTCCTTCGCCGAGACCGTCGCCGCCATGCATCCCTACTACATCATGCGCGCCGCCGGCGGCGCCATGTATCTCGCCGGTGCCCTGATCATGGCCTGGAACGTCACCATGACCATCCGCGGCTACCAGCGCGAGGAACAACCCCTGCCGGGCTCCGCGCCCGCTCTCCAGCCTGCCGAATGAGGAGCCAGACATGGGCCTGATAGATAGACACGCTCTGATCGAGAAGAATGCAACGCTTCTTCTCGTCGGATCCCTGCTGGTCGTGACAGTCGGCGGCATCGTCGAGATCGCGCCGCTATTCTACCTCGACAACACGATCGAGAAGGTCGATGGCATGCGGCCCTACTCGCCGCTCGAGCTCGCCGGTCGCAACATCTACGTGCGCGAGGGCTGCTATCTCTGCCACAGTCAGATGATCAGGCCATTCCGGGACGAGGTGGAACGCTATGGTCACTACAGCCTGGCGGCTGAATCGATGTACGACCATCCCTTCCAGTGGGGATCCAAGCGGACCGGACCCGATCTCGCTCGTGTCGGCGACCGCTACTCCAACAGCTGGCACGTCCAGCATCTCAGCGATCCGCGCTCCGTCGTGCCGGAGTCGATCATGCCGAGCTATGCCTTCCTGAAAGACAAACCGATCGAGGTGAAGGATTTCTCGACGCATCTCGTCGCCAACCGGCGCGTCGGCGTCCCCTACTCCGACGAGATGATCGCCAACGCCAATGCGGATCTGATGACGCAGGCCGATCCCAACGCGGACACGTCGGGCCTGGAGAAGAGATACCCGAAGGCCAAGACCGGCGACTTCGACGGCAACCCTCAGCAGGTCACCGAGATGGACGCCCTTGTGGCTTACCTCCAGATGCTCGGCACACTGGTCGATTTCAAGAACTATGACGAAGCCGCCGGCTACCGCTGAAGGAGAAACAACCGATGGACTACAATTTGATGCGGGAGTTCGCCGATAGCTGGGGCTTGCTTGCCATGGCCCTGTTCTTTGTCGGCTGCATTGCTTTTGCGCTTCGCCCAGGCGGCAAGGCGCATGCCGATCACGCCGCCAAGATCCCTCTCCAGGACGACTGATCATGAGCAACGAGCATATCGACGAAATCTCGGGCGTCACGACCACCGGTCACGAGTGGGACGGGATCAAGGAGCTGAACAATCCCCTGCCGCGCTGGTGGGTGATAACCTTCTACATCACGATCGCCTGGGCGATCGCCTACACGATTGCCTACCCCGCATGGCCGATGCTGAGTTCCGCCACCAGGGGCGTTCTGGGTTTCTCCAGCCGCAACGACGTCAAGAATGAACTGGCCGCAGCGGAGGCAGCCAAGGCCAAGTATGTCGCGGCAATACAATCCAAGACTGTCTCGGAGATCGCTGCGGATGACGCATTGCGCGAATTTGCCGTTGCGGCGGGCGGTGCTGCATTCAAGGTCAACTGCGTCCAGTGCCACGGCTCCGGCGCTCAAGGATCGACAGACTTTCCGAACCTCAACGACGACGATTGGCTTTGGGGCGGCAAGGCGGAACAGATCCAGCAGACGATTACGCACGGCATCCGGTTCGCGGCTGATGCCGATACCCGCCAGTCAGAGATGCCAGCCTTCGTCGATGCGCTCAAGCCGGACCAGATCGCTCAGGTCAGCGCCTTCGTGGCCAGCCTTTCGGGACCGGTGCGGGACAAGAGCCTGATCGCGCCCGGCGCGAAGGTCTTCGCTGACAATTGCGTCGCCTGCCACGGTGACAACGCAAAAGGCAATCGCGACCTCGGAGCACCCGACCTGACAGACGCGATCTGGCTGCACGGTTCCGGCGAGGCCGCAATCGCTTCGCAGGTGCGTACGCCGAAGAACGGCGTGATGCCCGCATGGGTCGGCCGACTCGGCGAGACGACAGTCAAGGAACTGGCCGTCTACGTCCATTCGCTTGGTGGTGGAGAATAGGAGCGGGGGCTGTTCTCTGCCCTCGGCCGCCAAGCGACGAGGCCCGGCCCGGCGGTGGCTGGGCCTCGACTCGTTTCGACAACTGAATTTGACCTGCATCAACGCGACGCAACGCGAACGATTGCAAGACTGGCCGTTAGAGGCGGCAATGTTTTCGCCGATTGGAGGTCGCCGTGCTCGATCAGACGCAGGTAGAACGGCTCGAGGCCGAAGCGGTCAACTCCGCAAAGACGCGACAGCCGCTTTACGCGGCGCGTAGGAAGATTTTTCCGAAGCGGGCCTCCGGCCGCTTCCGCCAGTTCAAATGGCTGGTGATGGCGATCACCCTTGGCATCTACTACCTGACTCCCTGGCTGCGATGGGATCGTGGCCCGTTTGCACCCGATCAGGCCGTTCTCCTCGACCTGGCCAATCGCCGGTTTTATTTCTTCTTCATCGAGATCTGGCCGCAGGAATTCTACTACGTCGCCGGTCTTCTCATGATGGCGGGCGTTGGCCTTTTCCTGATCACATCGACGGTCGGGCGAGCTTGGTGCGGCTATGCCTGCCCACAGACCGTTTGGGTAGATCTGTTCCTTGTCGTGGAACGCGCGATCGAAGGCGACCGCAACGCCCGCATCAAGCTGGAAGCCGCCCCTTGGAGCGCCCGCAAGCTGTTCTTGCGCGTATCCAAGCATGCCATCTGGCTCGTCATCGCGGTTGCCACCGGAGGAGCCTGGATTTTCTACTTCGCCGACGCGCCGAAGCTGCTCGGCGAAGTCGTCACCGGCACGGCGGCGCCCGTCGCCTATGTCACGATCGCCGTCCTGACCGGCACGACCTATGTGTTCGGCGGACTGATGCGCGAACAGGTCTGCACCTACATGTGCCCCTGGCCGCGAATCCAGGCCGCCATGCTCGACGAAAATTCGCTGACGGTGACCTACAACGACTGGCGCGGCGAACCGCGTTCGCGCCATGCCAAGAAGGCTCTCGCCGCTGGTTTGCCGGCTGGCGATTGCGTCGACTGCAACGCCTGCGTTGCCGTCTGCCCGATGGGGATCGACATCCGTGACGGACAGCAGCTCGAATGCATCACCTGTGCGCTCTGTATCGATGCCTGCGACGGTGTCATGGACAAGCTCGGTCGCGAGCGCGGACTGATTTCCTATGCGACGCTGGCCGACTACAATGCCAACATGGCGGTGGCGACCGCGGGGGGCACAAGTTCAGTCAATCCGTCGCTGGTAAGAACAACGAGCGGCGCTTTCGTCGACGGCCTGGCGCATTTCCATCTGAGCAAGATATTCCGGTTGCGCACCTACATCTATCTCGGCGCATGGTCGACGATCGGGTTGGTCCTCGTCTATTCGCTGCTGACGCGCGAGCGGCTGGAACTGAATGTCCTGCATGACCGCAATCCTCAGTTCGTGACGCTGTCGGACGGCTCGATCCGCAACGGCTACACCGTCAAGCTGCTCAACATGATACCTGAGCCGCGGACGATCGAGGTCATGCTGCAGGGTCTCGACGGCGGCGAGATGAGCATCGTGGGTGTCGACCAGCCCCCGAGCCACTCATTCTCCGTTGCGGTCGAACCCGACCGGCTAAAGGTCCTCAAGGTTTTCGTTCGTCAACCCGCGAACCTGATCAAGGGCCCGGCGCAAAGTTTCGGATTTCATATCCAGGACCAGGCAAGCTCCGAATCCGCCAAATACACCGCCAGTTTCAATGCTCCGGAGAACGGCAAATGAGCACCAACATACACAAGCCGAACGAGTTCACCGGCAGGCACATGTTGATCGTGATCGTCACCTTTTTCGCGGTGGTGATTGGAGTGAACGTCACCATGGCCACGCTCGCCCAGACGAGCTGGACCGGACTTGTGGTCGAGAACACCTATGTTGCGAGCCAGCAGTTCAACGAGGAGGCCAAGAAAGGAAGAGCACAGGCAGCACTAGGCTGGACAGGCAAGCTGACAGTCGCCTCTGGAGAAGTCCACTACAGCCTTGTCGATGCACACGGCAAAGCGCTGCCGCTGCGTGGCGTCAGAATATTGTTCCGGCACCCAGCTTACGAAGCAGAAGACGAAGCTCTGACACTTGCCGCACCGGCGGGTGTTGCTCCGGGGAGTGCACAAGAGTTTGCTGTGCGGCACACGCCAAAGGATGGCGTCTGGATCGTCGAGATAGATGCCGATGCGGGCCTTGCCACTCCATTTCGCGATGTCCGCCGCGTCATGATTGCGAACGGAGCCATGCAATGAGCTGTTGCGCGCCGGGGGCCGAGATGGCTCTGGAGTTCGCGAACGCGGCATCCGCTGTGCCGTCCAGCGACGAAATAAAACTGGCTAGCTGCGCGCTGGACGGCGGCTGTCGCCAGACGGACCTGTCGGTTCCGTCTGTTCATTGCGCGGGCTGCATCCAAGCGATCGAGGCAGCGCTGGCGAAGCTCGAGAACATAGATTCCGCCCGCGTCAATCTCTCAACCAAGCGAGTATCCGTTCGCTGGCGCGGGGAACAGGTCCCGCCGTTTTTCGCAGCACTCTCAAGGCTGGGCTACCAGGCGCATCTGTTCGACCCGGAAATACAGGAAAAGGACAGAACCCTGTCGGAGTTGATCCGGGCCGTCGCCGTAGCAGGCTTTGCGGCCGGCAACATCATGCTGCTGTCGGTGTCGGTCTGGTCCGGCGCCGAGGGCGCGACGCGCGATCTCTTTCACTGGCTGTCGGCGCTGATCGCCATTCCCGCCCTCGCCTTCGCCGGCGGCATCTACTTCCGCTCAGCCGCGAACGCGCTGCGCCATGGCCGCATGAACATGGACGTGCCGATCGTGGTGGGCGTGTCGCTCGCTTACGCGATGAGCCTCTATGAGACCATCAATCATGGTGAACACGCCTATTTCGACGCCTCGGTTTCGCTGCTTTTCTTCCTGCTGATCGGCCGCACACTCGACCATGTCATGCGGGAGCGGGCGCGAATGGCCGTCAATGGCCTCTCGAGGCTGGCGTCGCGGGGATCGCTCGTCCTGCGCGATGACGGCAAGCGCGAATATGTGCCCGTCGCCGAACTCACACCCGGACTGCGCCTGCTCATCGTGGCCGGAGAACGCATACCGGTCGACGGCGACATACTCAGCGGAAACTCTGACCTCGATTGCTCGATCGTCTCCGGCGAGAGCGCGCCCAAGGCAGTCGGTGCCGGCGCCCATGTACAGGCCGGCACGCTCAACCTGACAGGTCCGCTAACGATGCTGGCGACCGCAGCGGCGAAGGACTCCTTTCTGGCGGAGATGGTTCGGCTGATGGAGGCCGCCGAGGGCGGCCGCTCGCGTTACCGTCGCATTGCAGATCGCGTATCGGCGCTCTACGCGCCAGTCGTCCATCTGGCGGCCTTTGTAACATTCCTTGGCTGGATGGTCGCGTCCGGCGACTGGCACCGGGCTCTCACCATCGCCATCGCGGTGCTGATCATCACCTGCCCCTGCGCGCTCGGCCTTGCAGTGCCGATCGTCCAGGTCGTGGCAGCAAGACGCCTTTTCGAGGCCGGCGTCATGGTCAAGGATGGATCGGCGATGGAGCGTCTCGCCGCTATCGACACGGCGGTATTCGACAAGACCGGGACGCTGACGCTCGGGCGCCCAAAACTTGTGAATGCATCCTCGATCGATCCGACCATGCTTGCGATCGCGGCAGACATGGCGGTTCATTCCCACCACCCGTTCTCGAGGGCCATCGCCAGCTACGCGGGGTATTCGGGCCAGCCCAGCGTCGAATCCGTTACCGAGCATCCGGGCTTCGGCGTCGAAGCCATAACGGAGGGGAATACGTGGCGCCTCGGAAGGCGTGGGTGGGCAGGCTGGAAGGCTCGCACCGGCGGCGAAGGCAAACTCGGCGGCTACGGCGGCACCGTGCTCTCCAAGAATGGAAATATCGTCGCGTGCTTCGCGTTCGAGGACGCCCTTCGGCAAGACGCCAAGGCAACGATCCGGGAGTTGAAGGACGCCGGGGTGTCGGTCGACATGTTGTCCGGAGATACCGCCAACGCCTGCGGCGAGGTTGCCAAGTCGCTGGGGATCGAGAGTTTCGTCCCGGCTCTATTGCCCTCCGGGAAGGTCGAGTGGATCGGGTCGTTGACCGGCGCCGGACACAAGGTACTGATGGTGGGCGACGGCCTAAACGACACACCGGCGCTGCGAGCGGCGCATGTTTCGATGGCTCCGGCAACCGCGGCCGACATTGGCCGCCAGGCCGCGGATTTCGTCTTCCTGCGCGAAAGCCTCCTTGCGGTCCCCTTGGCGATGGACGTCTCGCGCAGGGCTGGCCGGCTCATTCGCCAGAACATCGCCATTGCGATCGTGTACAACGCCTTCGCCGTTCCGATCGCGGTTCTGGGCCACGTGACGCCGCTCATCGCGGCGATCGCAATGAGCGCTTCCTCGTTGATCGTGATCGCCAATGCGATGCGGCTTCAGGCAACGGCGAAGACGGCACCTGAAGCGGTCCCAGCCAGGCGCCGCACCGACCTCGTTGGAGCGGCCCATCCGTGACCACGCTCGTCTATCTCATTCCGGTAGCCTTGTTCCTGGGGGCGCTCGGTCTGTCCGGCTTCCTGTGGGCCTTGCGCAGCGGCCAGTACGAGGATCTCGATGGAGCCGCTGAGCGGATATTGATCGAGCCCGATGGGCGAGACAGCGAAGGCCGGCCGTCAAACTGATATGGATCAAAGCGCCGATGCTCTCGACGTCGGAAAAAGGACTGACGAAAGGCGGGAGATTTCCATGCAAGTTCAGGACATTATGGCGACGCCGGTGATCACGATCGCCACCTCTGCCTCGGTCGCCGAAGCGGCCGATCTGATGCTGACCAGGAATATCCGCTGCCTCCCGGTCGTGGGAGACGATGGATCGCTGGTCGGCGTCATCAGCGAAGGCGATTTTCTGCGCCGTAGGGAACTCGGCACCCGACGCGCGCGGCCTCGCTGGCTCGAATTTCTTGTCGGTCCCGGCAAAGTGGCCGGCGAGTATGTTCGTTCAAATGGACGCCGGGTGGACGAGGTGATGACAACTGGCGTCGTTTCTGCAGCGCCTGGCGCCTCGCTCGCCGAGCTCGTCGAACTCATGGTAACCCACGACATCAAGAACGTGCCCGTCGTTGATGCGGACAACATTGTCGGCATCGTCAGCCGCTCCGATCTGATGCGGACCCTCCTTCACACTCTGCCCAAATCAGGCGCGGCGACTATCGATGATGAGGTCATACGCAGGAACATTCTTGCCGAGCTGAGAGGGCAATCCTGGAGCGTCGGTGGCGACCTTATCGGCGTTACCGTCAAAGAGGGAGAGGTTGAGCTCAACGGCGCCATTTTCGACGAGCGCCAGCGACAGGCCGCAGTCGTTGCCGCCGAGAACGTTGCCGGGGTCAAGAAAGTCACCGACAAGCTCTTCTGTGCCGGACCGTTCTCGGTCGTGCTCGTCTCCTGACGAGCGTGGCAGCAGGCTGATCGCTCGATGTCTGCCATGCGCCTTGCCCTTCGGGCTATTGCTCCGCTGCGATCATCGCGCCGAGATAGATATGGCCCGGATTTTCCCGTCGGGCGTTAGAGCGCGGCCGCGGCTAACAGTGGTCGAAGCAGGAGCAGGGCAAATCCAAGAAGCGCCACGCCCGCCACCCTATCGGCGATCCTCCTGCCTCCGAGAAGCCGCTTGCCCAGCAGAATCCAAAACGACCCCGTGGCGGCGGTAATCCCGACAAAGGCGACGGTGGCGCCCTGCCCGCGCACGATGGCGCGCCGGTAAGAGCGCGGTCAGGCGCTTCGCCACGCTCCCCATTGCGCTCAGCGCCGATGCTCGATCAGCGGACAGACTGCAGCCGAGCGATCAAGTCGCTGTTGCGGCAATAGGCCGGCGGATGATCCACATGCGGGGTTTCGTCGAGCCAAATCGCGCATTCGTCCTGGTGGCCGCAAGACCGGCACCGATCCACGGCGCGACTGGTGACGGCGGCGTGATCCGCCACAACTTTCAGCTGCCTGTCGACGCCCATCTTCTGCATCATGCGCCCCATCAAGGCAGTTCTGGCGTCAACCCCGATCAGATATTCGAGAAAGCTCATGTCGTCATACTCCTCAGATGACAATTCATTGCCATCTCAGGCGGCATGCGACGTTGATCTCGATCAAGGAGCGCTATCCATTTCGTGGAATTGCTTCGCGCCTAGCTGACGGTACCGAATATTGCTCCAATGCCTGCGGTCAATGCCATTGCCAGCGCTCCCCAAAAAGTGACGCGAGCAGTGGCTTTCAGTACATTGGCGCCGCCAGCCCTCGCGCCGATTGCGCCGAGCACGGCCAGGAACAACAGCGATGCGATCGAAACGACGGCAACAAGTTGGGAGGGCGGTGAAAGAAGCACCATCGCCAGCGGCATGATCGCGCCGATTGAAAACGCCGCTGCCGACGCCAGCGCGGCCAGGATCGGTCGTGCCGCGGTTGTCTCGGAAATACCAAGCTCATCACGGGCGTGGGCGCCAAGCGCGTCCTTGGCCATCAACTGGTCAGCCACCTGCAACGCCAACTGAGGTTCCACACCGCGATCGATGTAGATCTGGGCAAGCTCCTGCCTCTCGAACTCGGGTTGGCTCGCCAGTTCCTTCCGTTCACGCGCGAGATCCGCGTGCTCGGTGTCGGCTTGGGAACTGACGGATACATATTCGCCGGCGGCCATCGACATGGCGCCTGCCACCAGGCCCGCAACGCCAGCTACCAGCACGCTGGCGGTGGTGGCATTGGCGCTTGCGACCCCAATGATCAAGCTGGCGGTCGAGACGATGCCGTCGTTTGCGCCGAGCACCGCGGCGCGTAACCAGCCGATGCGTGAAACCAGGTGATTTTCGGTATGAAGACGACTCATCTGAGCAAAGCAACAATTGTCGGTTCGGTCATGGTTGGCGTCCATATCGGCAAGCACAGAAAGGCAGTCCAACCGTTCACTGCCCCTGGACCCGAGCAAATGCCTTGATCAAAGTCAAATAGCGACCCCCCAGTTCGCCGATCGGGTATTTCTCGCAAGCCAAGGCGCGCTGACAGCCAGTTGTCAGCTAGCCCATGAGATATTGTTCCCAACATGCACGCAACGGCTCGGCCGCAGCGCGCTCGAAACCGGAACAATACTTATGAAACAGATCGCCTTGTCTCTCTTCGTGATCGCCTCGTCCGGGGCTTATGTCTGGGATCAGACGGGCAAGCTTCCCGACAGCGATCTGATCGACACACAAGGGGCCAACGCGGCGGAGCAGACTGCGTTGCCGCGGGTCACTCCGCTTCCCACTGCCGATCCGGTCCTGGCGCCGGCGGCGACCCAGCCGGTAATTCCCCAGTCGGACGTACCAAAGGCGCCGGCGCCACGCACAACCGTCGAGGCCTGGAAGGATACCCCCGCGACGATTGCGGCCACGGTGCCGCAGGCCATCGTTGCCGATAGCCAGCCGGAAGTCACACAGCCACCGCCTTCGCCGCCGGAGCCAAAAGTGGAGCTCCCGAGAGCAAACGCCGCGCCGCTGCAGACACCGTCATTCGCCATCACGCCTGCCGTCTACATTCCCATCCCGAAGCCGCGGCCGGACTATCCTCCAGTGCGCGCCATCCATACGGGCATGAAGCTCGCGACACACGGCTATACCGACGGAGTCTACACCGGCCCTTCGGCCGACGCCTACTACGGCATCATTCAGATCCAGGCACTTGTTCAGGGCGGCCGTGTCACGGCGCTCAAAATACTCAAGTATCCCAATGATCGTCGTACCTCCGTCAACATCAACCGGCAGGCGTTGCCCATGCTGCGTGACGAAGCGATCAGCGCGCAAAGCGCCGATGTGGACATCATTTCGGGGGCCACATTGACCAGCAAAGCCTTCATCCAGTCGCTCGGCGGCGCCCTGAAAAAGGCTTCCTCCTGACGCCATGCGTGAAACGCGGATCCTGATGGGAATGCCGATCACGGTCGACATTGGTGGCGCGCGTGGCGCCCTGGTCGATTCCGTCTTCGACTATTTCGAGCAAATCGATCGGCGCTTCAGCACATACAGGACCGACAGCGAGATTTCCGCCATCAACCGGGGCGACGTTCCGGTCAAGGATTGGAGCGGCGAGATGATGGAAGTGCTGGCGCTGGCCGAGCGGACCAGGAACGAGACGGGCGGATATTTCGACATCCGCAGGGCCGACGGTTCGCTTGATCCTTCCGGGATCGTCAAGGGCTGGGCCATCCGCAATGCCGCCGATATCGTTCGCAAGGCCGGGACCGGCGATTTCTTCATCGAGGCAGGTGGCGATATTCAATCTTGCGGCAGGAATGCGTCCGGCGGAGACTGGAGCGTCGGCATCCGCAACCCCTTCAAGACGGATGAGATCATCAAGGTCGTCTATCCGCGCGGTCGCGGCGTCGCCACTTCCGGCACCTATGCGCGCGGCCAACATATCTACAACCCCCATGAGCCTTCCGACGCTATGTCCGACATCGTCAGCCTGACGGTCGTCGGATCCGACGTGCTTGAAGCCGATCGCTTTGCCACCGCTGCCTTCGCCATGGGCCGGGACGGCATTCTGTTCATCGAGCAGACTCCGGGGCTGGAGGGATATCTCGTCGACATCAACGGCCGCGCCACGCCGACAAGCGGCTTCGGAGACCTTTGCGAACCATGATCAAGGCAGTCGACCGGTTCCTCGATCACCTGACCATGTACCGGCTGGTGCTCTACTATCTGATGGTGCTTCTGGGCACGGCCTTCGCCTTTGGCTTCGTCAAGCCCGTGCCGCATGATCCGCTTGCACTCGCTTTCAGCGCTGCCCTGGCAGTCGGCGCCTGCTGGCTCACCAACAAGGCTTTCGCGCTGGTCTTCGAGGTCCCGGCAAACAGCGAATCCGTCTATATCACCGCGCTCATTCTGGCCCTCATCCTCGATCCGGTCGCCGTCACGGACCTGAAGGGTATCGCGGCAGTTGCTTTCGCCTCTGTTTGGGCGATCTCATCGAAATACATCCTGGCCGTTGGTCGAAAGCACCTTTTCAATCCAGCGGCCGTCGGCGTGGCGCTGTCGGCATTGCTGCTGAACCAGCCCGCCACATGGTGGGTCGGTGGCAACCCCTGGCTGCTTCCCCTGGTGGTGATCGGCGGCATTCTTATTGTCCGAAAGCTGCGTCGCCTGGATCTCGTCGCGACTTTTGTGGCCGTGGCCCTGGTGACCATCCTGGCCACAACCCAGCCAGCGCAATATGGCACTGCCTTCAAGGAAACGTTGAGCTCGTCACCGCTATTGTTCTTCGCTTTCGTGATGCTGACCGAGCCACTGACGGCGCCCGCACAGCGCTGGCCGCGGATCGCCTTTGCGGCCATCGTCGGGTTCCTGTTTGCGCCCAACATTCATGTCGGCTCGCTCTATTTCACGCCCGAACTTGCGCTTCTAGCAGGCAATCTTTTCGCCTATTCGGTCGGTCCGAAAGGCCGCTTCGTGCTGACACTGGAACGCATCGAGCAAACCGCCGCCGACAGCTACGACTTCATCTTCAGGTCACCGCGAAAGCTTGCCTTCCAGCCAGGCCAGTACCTTGAATGGACGCTTGGCCTCGACCGTTCCGACAATCGCGGTAACCGGCGCTACTTCACCGTCGCCTCATCGCCTACCGAGCAATCGGTACGGCTGGGCGTCAAGTTCTATCCACAATCGAGCGCCTTCAAGCAGGCGCTTGGCAGCATGAAGCCCGGCGCCACGATCCACGCTTCACAACTTGCCGGCGATTTCACGTTGCCGTCCGACCCGAAAACCAAGATCGCTTTCCTGGCGGGCGGCATCGGCATCACGCCGTTCCGCTCGATGTTGCAGTATCTTGTCGATCGCAAGGAAGTGCGGCCGATCGTCGTCCTCTACGGAACAGAGGGACAAGACGACATCGCCTATCGCGACCTGCTTGGCTTGGCGAGACGCGAACTGGGGATAAGGACGTTTCATGCCGTGGCCAAAGGTGCTGAGCGCGGCCAATATCCCGGCTATATCGATGCCCGCCTGGTGCGGCTGACAATGCCCGATTATCTCGAACGCACCTTCTACATTTCCGGCCCACAGGCGATGGTCAAGGCATTGCGCCAGAAGCTCCTGGCCATGGGCGTCAGCCGTTCGAAGATAAAGGTCGACTATTTTCCCGGTTTTGCCTGAGGTCTCAACCATGCCGAGGCAGGTAGATCGTTACCGCCAGACCAGGGCTGGCATTCGCCATTTCGAGGCGGCCGCCATAGGCTTCGACGATATCCGAGGCGATCGCCAGGCCGAGACCGCTGCCGCCGCCCTTGCTATCGAGCTGAACGCCACGCAACAACGCCGCATGCCGGGCGGCCTCGGGAATGCCCGGCCCATTATCGACGACCTTGATGATCGTCTCGCCAGCGCTCGCGGATGCGCTTACGTGAACCAGGGATTTCGCGAAGCGCGTCGCGTTTTCCACCAGGTTGCCGAGAATCTCAGATAGATCGCCCTCTTCGACCGGCGCCATGAAATCCTCGGCGGCATCGATCGCGAATGACAGCTGCCTGCCCCTTGGCGTACGTTTGACAACGGCAACGACGCCCTTCGCCACTTCTCGGACAAGGCACGCGGCATCGCCCGAAACGCCAGGCGCTAACCGGGCGCGCGCCAATTCCCGCTCGACGTGGCGGCGAATCGCGCCGGCGCTTTTCTCGATCTCGTCGGCAAGCTCGGTCTCGCCTTTCTTGCGCAGCGCCCGGATATCGGCGGACAGCACCTGCAGGGGCGTCTTGAGGCCGTGCGCCAGGTCAGTGGCGCGCGAGCGCGCGCGAGAGAGGGCTTTCTCCTGGGCGGCGAGCAAGCGATTGATTTCGTCGGCGAGTGGCTGCACTTCGCTTGGCGCGGCCACGTCGAGCCGAGCCTTGCGCAGCGCGATCACGTCTCTGAGGGCGACCCGCAGGCCTTCCAATGGCGCCAGACCGACGGTGATCTGGATGAAGAACGCGCCCATCAGGGCAAGCGCGAGCACCATGAGTGCCGGCGCGAGGTCACGGACATATTCGCCTACGGAGACTTCCACATTGCGATGGTCTTCCGCCACGACGGCACGAAACGCCCGCCCGTCGGCATCGGTGATCGTGCGCACAACGGCAACGGTGAGCTCGCCCCCCGGCCCGTTGAGCTCTTCCTTGCGCAGCTCGCCGCCAGCTGCCAGGTCAGGCAAGGCAAGCGTGGCATCCCATAGCGAACGCGATCGAACGAGGTTGTGCGTGGCCAGATCCTCCACTTGCCAGTAGTGCCCGGATAGCGGGCTGGCGAAGCGCTGGTCCGACAGCGTCGAAGCGACCAACAGGCGGCCATCGGCTGCGAAGCTCGTCGCGCCGATCAGCTCGTTGAGGTCGACGGTCAGCTCGCTGACGACCCGCCGCTCGACGTTGAGCTCGAACAGATAGCGCAGGCCGACGCCAGCGATGGCAAGCGCAACCACGATCGATATGGCCGCGGCCGACCAAAGCCTGAGGCGGATCGAATTGCGCATCAGCCGGGCCCGTCCGGCACGAAATATCCGAAGCCGCGCCGGGTTTCGATGATATCGCTGCCGAGTTTCCGCCGAAGCCGCGCAACGATAACTTCGATCGTATTCGGGTCGCGATCATGCTCGGAGCTGTAAAGATGTTCCGCCAGTTCAGTCGGCGCAACGACACGGCCTGCATGATGCATCAGGAACGCGAGGAGCCGATACTCAAGCGGCGAAAGCGCCACGGGGATGCCGCGGAGCAAGATGCGCATCTGGCGCGTGTCGAGCAGCAAGGGGCCCGATTTCAGCACCGGAGCCGCCTGCCCGCTCGAACGGCGCAGGATGGCGCGCAATCGCGCCAGCAGTTCCTCCATTTCAAAGGGCTTCGGAAGGTAATCGTCGGCGCCGGCATTGATGCCTTCCACCCGCTCGGTCCACAGTCCCCGCGCCGTCAGGATCAAGACCGGAAAGCGCCGGCCATTGGCACGCCAGCGCTTCAGCACCGTGAGGCCGTCAAGCTTCGGCAATCCCAGATCGAGGATCGCGGCATCGTAGTTCTCGACATCCCCTGCAAACCAGGCCGCTTCGCCATCGCCGACGATATCGACGGCCATGCCCGAGGCCTTCAGGACCGCCGCGATATCGGCCGCGATGCGCGGTTCGTCTTCCGCCACGAGGATCTTCATTTATGGTCACCTTCACTGCGCAAGACGCCGCCGGCGCCGGCATCAACGTCAACGATCCTGCGCCGGCCATCGGCCGCAACCACCTGGAACCTGTAGATCCACTTGTCCCCGGCGCGAATGAGGTCGACCGCGACGATCTCACCGGGGGCCTTGGCGCGGACAATGGCCATGATGTCGGCGAGGCCCTCGATCTCGCCGCGCTCATGGAGATCGCGCGCCCGATCGTGGTCATCATCGTCATCCTGTGCCCTGACGACCAGCGGCGAGGCCAACACGAGCGCGGCCACCCCCAGAGCCGCCAGGCGTATCAAAGCGGTTTTCATGGAAGAGAGCTGTCGCATGCCGAAGCTGTCAAAACGCTGTCAGTCATCGTCAGCCGGCGGCAAGCACAAGGCCTCTATCAAGGCCATCGCGCCCGATGACGGGTGTGAAGAAGGATACGAAAAACCATGCGCAATCTCCCTGTCCTGCTCGTCTCCCTTGGGGGGCTCACCGCTTTTTCCCTACCTGCCGCCGCGGAATCCATCCAGACATCATGCGCGGCCGCGTCGACCACTGCGACAACCATCGACCTCCAGGCCATCCCCATGATGAGCACCACCGGGCCTAAGTCCGTCGAAGGCGTCGGCGATGACGAGTGTGACGGCGGCAAATCCGCGTCCGGCGCTCGTGCCGGTCACCAAGACGAGGAATTCGGCGACAGCGACGATTGATCGACACTTGAACTCCATACCTGCCCTCATTCCCCGGAGACATTTCGGATGCCCGCGATTCAGCACGTCCATCCCATTCTGGTGCATTTCCCCATCGTGCTCATCTACACGCTCGTGATCATCGATCTTGCCGCGCTTGGCGGCAGAAATGCCATAACGATGCGATCAGGCGTAGGAACGATATCCACCTTTGTCGCCGTCGCCGCCGGATTGTTCGCCATCGCCACCTGGCTCTTCGGCGGCATGGCCCTCGATTACGCCGAGGCTGCCGGTTTCAGCAGCGAGATAGCGGAGATGCATGAGAGCTTGGGCACGATCAGCGCCTTCACCTTTCTGACCTGGGGCGTCATCCGGCTCGCGTTGTGGGCACGAAATCGCGAACTGGGAACGTTGGCTCTCGCCATTCCCGCCGTTGAAATAGCCGGCGCGGCCCTGGTCACGATAACTGGCTACTATGGGGGCCAGCTTGTCTATGACCTCGGCGTGAACGTCACCAAGACCGCCATCGGAGGCTGACACCGTAATGCTCTCCCTTGCTTGCCGGCTTCCCACCTGGTTCAGCCGGCCGAGCGGACCGATTTGCTTGTGGCCCGGTCCCGGTGTGGATTCTCTCGTCCGCGCCGGCTGCCGTTTCCGCGGTCGAAGAGCCAATGCTTGGTCAACTCAGACACAAGAACATATGTAGCCGTGATCGCGAGCAACCCCAAAAGCACAGGCAGGGGCAAAGGCACCATGGCCAACCAATTTGCGACGGGCGTGTAGGGAACCGCTATAGCGATACCGCCGACCGTTAATGCGAGCGCCGCGAGCAACCGGCTGGGGCGGCTCGTCCAGAAGGTTTTCCGGGTACGAATGACGAGCAGGATCAAGAGCTGCGTCAGCAGGGATTCCACAAACCAGCCGGTCTGAAATGTCGAGGCCCCTGCGTGCACCACGTATAGGAGGAAGGCAAACGTCAAAAAGTCAAAGAGCGAGCTGACGAGCCCGAAGCTGATCATGAACCGTCTGACGAAATGAATATCCCAATGACGGGGGCGTCGGAGTTGATCCGGATCGACGTTGTCACTCGCGATCGCGAGCGCGGGGATATCCGCCAGAAAGTTGTTCAGCAGGATCTGCTTGGCCAGCAGCGGCAGAAACGGCAGGTAGAGGGACGCGGCCGCCATGCTGATCATGTTGCCGAAGTTCGCGCTGGTCGTGATGGAGATGTATTTCATCGTGTTGGCGAATGTTCTGCGACCGTCGTCAACGCCCTTGACCAGAACGCCCAGGTCGCGTTTGAGCAGGATGATGTCCGCGGCCTCGCGGGCCACGTCGACAGCCGTATCGACCGAGATGCCAATGTCGGCTTCATGAAGCGCCGGCGCGTCGTTGATGCCGTCGCCGAGATAGCCGACGACGTGTCCGCTGCGGCGCAGCGCCTCGACAATGCGCTCCTTCTGGTTCGGATCGATCTCGACGAAAAGATCGGTCTTGCGCACGCCGGCGAGAAGGCCGTTTTTCGTCAGCTTCGAGAGATCTTCGCCGGTCATGATCCTGTCGGATCGGAGGCCTACAGCGTCGGCCAGATGCGCCGCCACGTAGCGGTTGTCGCCGGAAATGACTTTTACCCCGATGCCTCGATCGACGAGCGCCGACAGTGTCTCCCGCACTCCCTCCTTTGGCGGATCGAGAAAGAGCAGGAACCCCGCGAACGCCATTTCGGTCTCGTCGTCGCGGCTGAAGCCAGCCTTGTTGCGAAAGCGTCGGATCGCAAGGCCAAGAACTCGATATCCTTGTGCACTCCAGCGTCGGAATTTCTCATCGACAGCCTCGCGCTCCGACAAGTCCAGGGATTTCAAACCGTGCGGCCCCTGCACGAAGGAACACGCATCGAGAACGTTCTGGATGGCTCCCTTGGTGATGAGTGTCTGTTCGCGCGCCTCGTCCCGAACAGCCACCGACAACCGCTTGCGAACAAAATCGTATGGGATCTCGTCGATCTTGGTGAAATGGGACAGATCTTCCTGGCCAGGCTGCGCTGTCGTTATTGCTTCGTCCAAAGGGTTCTTCAATCCGGTCTGCAGCGTAGCGTTGAGCCGTGCCCAAAGCAGGACTTCATTCGAAGGATTGCCCTCGACGTCGAACGATCCGTCGAGGTGAATGACGCCTTCCGTCAGCGTTCCGGTCTTGTCCGTGCACAGCAAGTCCATGCTGCCGAGATTCTCGATCGCATCCAGACGGCGCACGATGACACCGCTGGCAGCCATGGTCCGTGCGCCCCTCGCCAGGGTGACGCTGATGATTGCGGGAAGCAGTTCGGGTGTCAGGCCAACCGCGAGGGCGAGCGAAAACAGCAGCGACTCTATCAACGGCCGCTCGAGCGTCACGTTGGCGAAGAACACCAGGACGACGATCACAAGCATGATCTCGGTCATCAGATATCCGAACATTCTGATGCCGCGCGCGAATTCGGTCTCCGGGATGCGTCGCTTCAGGGCCTCGGCGATCGATGCGAACTCAGTCTGGGTTCCAGTGGCAACGGCAAGCACCTTTGCCGTTCCACTGCGGACCGACGTGCCGGTGAAGACCGCATTTGTCCGCTGCGCAATGCCGGCATCGGGCGCCGACTGGCCAGCGGACTTCACAACGGGAAAGGTCTCGCCGGTAAGAACAGATTCGCTGACATTGAAATCCCGCGACTCCAGGATCACACCGTCAACGGGGATGAGATTGCCGGCTGACAGGCAGACGACGTCGCCGGGAACGATAGTCTCGACATCCACACTTCGCTCGAAGCCATCCCGAAGCACGGTGGTCTTGCGGGAGATACGCTGCTGCAGCACCTCCATGGCGCGGGAAGCGCCATATTCCTGCGTGAAGCTGAGAATACAGCTGGCAAGCACGATAGCGCCGATGATCGCGGCCTCGTGACCCTCGCCGACGAACACCGAAACCACGGCGGCAAAGACAAGGATAAGGACCAGTGGGCTGCGAAACTGGCGAACGAAGACAGTGAATGCAGATCCGCTTGAGCGCTGGGTCAGCGCGTTTCGCCCGAATTTGGCAAGCCGGGTCGCTGCATCGACGCTCAAAAGACCAGAGGTAGAGGTCTCCAACTGCTCGACCAACTGATCTGCCCCGAACGACCAGTAGGCGTGCTCGACAGCCAGCTCTCCAGCGATCGATCAATTGCTGTCCGGTTGCCCCGGCTGACGGCCGGTCCTTGTCGTCTGCCGAACGGGTCGCCATCGCCGGCACATCAATTCGACAGCAGGCGAGTAATGCCGCTTTGGCCGATCAGCGAGCGCGTGACGCCGCCGAAGGCCCATTCCGTCAATCGGCTGTGCCCGTAGGCGCCGGAAACGATCAGATCGGCATGGATCGAGCGTGCAAATGCGACCAGTCTGTCACCCTCCGCGTCCCCTGCGATCACCTCGGTTCGGGCGGTGATGCCATGCTGCTCCAAAAATACCGCGACGTCGGCCAGGCTGTTTCGAACATCCTCGCTCGAGTGAGGTTCCATGCTGGCGACAACCACTTCATTGGCCGTGGCCAGGAATGGCAAGGAGTCCGACAAGGCTCTTCGCGCTTCCCTACCGTCCTTCCAGGCGACCAGCACGGTCTTTCCAAGGAGGTGTTCGGCATTCTCAGCGGCGATAAGCACCGGGCGGCCGACGCCGAGCACGAGGCCACCGATATCGACGGCGCGGAAGACATCCTCCCCGCCGTTCGCAGTCACGATAAGATCGGCCGAACGCGCCGCCACGCCCAGGGCGCGGGTCGGACCGCAAATATGTTGCGTCCATTCGTTGTTGATCGAGGAGGGAACAAGCTCCTCGAAAATGTCGCGCAATTCGGCAAGGCGCTTCTCGATCTCGGTGCGCTGGATCTGCATGACCTCGCCTTCGTAGACCAGGCCTTCACCCGTGGCCACCAAAGGCGGGACGTCCGCTGCCGCCAGGCCGATGAGGTGGGCATCGAAACGCTTCGCCAGTTCGGCCGCAAGCTTCACAATTGGCGCGGGTTTCGTGTCGACGGCCAAGTTGACGACGATCGTTCTGTAGGACATGCGGGCACCTCGCTGGAGACGCGTAATGTCCCGTCATTTGCACTCTGCGGGGATGCAATGCCTTGATACCGATCAAATCGTCACGCGATCGTTTGGCGGGCCGGCGGATCAGTGCTAGATCAGCGGCTGATGCTGTTCCTCGATCCGGAGACTGCTTCGTGAGCAACAAGAGGCAAGCTTCGCCCGAGACCGCTGCCAAACCCGCTCCGCCGGACGGCAAACCGCTGGAGCACGACAATCAGCCGGAGCATGAGCTTCTTGCGCTGATGTTCGATCAGGCTCCGGGCTTCATGACGCTGCTCAGCGAGCCGGACCATGTTTTTCAATTGACCAATGCCGCTTACCAGCGCCTGATCGGTCACCGGCAGGTTATCGGCAAGCCAGTTCGGGAAGCCCTGCCGGAACTTGAGGGTCAGGGTTACTTCGAATTGCTCGACCGCGTGAGCGACACCGGCGAGCCTTATGTTGGCCGCAACGCCAAAATCATCCTGCACAACGCTGAAACTGGCCTCGCGGAAGAACGCATACTGGACTTCGTCTATCAACCCATCAGAGCCGAGAATGGCAGGATCACTGCTATCTTCGTTCAAGGCACCGACGTCAGCGACCTGTCGTTCGCCAATGCTTCGCTGCAATTGCGTGAGGACCACTTGCGCTCGATCCTGGCGACCGTGCCGGATGCAATGATCGTCATCGACGAAAGCGCGAACATCCAATCCTTCAGTACGGCGGCCGAGACATTGTTTGGCTACAAGGCCGGCGAGGTCATTGGTCAAAACGTCAGGATGCTGATGCCCTCACCATATCGGGAAGAGCACGACACATACCTGCAGCGTTACCTCACGACGGGAGAACGCCGCATTATCGGACTCGGCCGTACGGTAACCGGGATGCGCAAGGACGGATCTACCTTTCCAATGGAACTCGCCGTCGGCGAAATGCATCCGGGAACGGGCCGTTTCTTTACGGGCTTCTGTCGCGACCTGACCGACCGCCATAGAACGGAAGCGAGGATGCAGGAACAACAGCAGGAACTGCTTCATATGGCAAGGTTCACGGCGCTCGGCGAAATGGCCTCGACATTGGCGCATGAGATCAACCAGCCGCTGACAGCCATCACCAACTACCTCAAAGGCAGCCGCCGTCTGCTCGAGAAGAGCAACGACGAGAACGCCGCAATGTTGCGAGAGGCTGTCGAAAAGGCTGCAGAGCAGGCCTTGCGTGCCGGCGACGTCATTCGTCGTCTCAGGGATTTCGTCGCCAGGGGCGAAAGCGAGCGCCAGGTCGAACGCCTGCCAACGCTTATCGAAGACGCTTCATCGCTCGCTCTGGTTGGCGCAAGGGAGGCCAATGTCCGCGTCACCTACGATCTCGATCCGGCGGCCGAACTCGTTCTGACCGATCGAATCCAGATCGAGCAGGTTTTGCTGAACCTTATGAGAAACGCCGTGGAGGCCATGCAGGGCGCGTCGCGCCGGGAACTGCGCGTCTCTACCACCGCTCGGCATGACGGGATGGCGGAGGTTGGCGTGGTCGACACCGGTCCGGGGCTGGCGCCGGAGGTTTCGGCCCAGCTTTTCCAGCCCTTCGTCACCACGAAAAAGCAGGGGATGGGCGTGGGGCTGTCTATTTGTCGCACTATCGTCGAGTCGCACGGTGGTCATATCTGGGCAGAGTCGATGCCAGGCGGCGGAACCGCCTTCCGCTTCACTTTGCGCGCGGTGGAAAAGGAAGAGGTCGCCAGTGGCCAGTGATGTCGTGCATGTTGTCGACGACGATGTCGACGTCCGCAAATCGCTGGGCTTTCTTCTCGCGACAGCCGACTTTGCCGTGCGACTCCACGAGTCGGCAACCGCATTTCTGGCGACAGAGCCGAAGGAGGTCGAGGGCTGCATCGTCACCGACGTGCGCATGCCTGGTATAGACGGCATCGAGTTCCTGCGGCAACTGAAGTCCCGCGGTTTGAACGTGCCGGTGATTGTGATGACGGGGCACGCCGATGTCGCGCTGGCCGTCCAGGCGATGAAGGAGGGCGCCGCCGACTTCATCGAAAAGCCCTTCGACGATCAGGTTCTCATCGACGCGCTGCGTTCGGCCCTGGACAACCGCAGCCAGCCTGTCGCCGCGCACCCGCAATCAACTGAGATCCGGAAGAACCTTGCCACTCTGTCGGAGCGCGAGCGCCAGGTGCTCGACGGGCTTGTTTCCGGATTACCGAACAAGACGATTGCCTACGATCTCGGGATCAGCCCGCGCACGGTTGAAATCCATCGTGCCAATGTCATGAGCAAGATGGGTGCCGGCAGCCTCTCGCACCTTGTGCGCATGGCGTTGATAGCCGAGCCCAAGCATTAAGGTAGGTCGCACTGGTGGTTGATGTTGCGCTTTGAGGCAACCCTCAGGACAGGTCTCGCAGCAAGCTCGCCCGCCGCTCTCTTGGATTCCAGTCTCGCCAGTGGGTCGGCCTGATGTCGACACGAACATGCGTAGCGACGTCCACCCACCCTTCCCGACCCCTTTCGCAAGGAAAAACAAGCGCGTGCAGGCCATCCTCATCTAGAACGGCTAGTTCGAGGCTTCGGCCAAAGGGGGCGCTTGCTATTGGATTCCACATCCGGTCATCGTGGATCGAGACGCCGACGAACGCTTTGATTTGAATCAGTTTTCGCAGGGATATTCGCGGCGAAAACAGCTCGTTCTGAGTTCGAGGCGCAAATTGATGTGGCTCAAAGCTGAGCCCTGCAAGCCGAGTATGGTGACGTTCGAGGGACGAGACCTGCCGCGACCGGTGGCGGGTGTCCGGCACAAGGAGTCCACCATGAATTACCAGCGGTTCTTCGAGGATGCGATCGACCAGCTCCACGCCGAGCGTCGCTACCGCGTTTTCGCCGACCTCGAGCGCATCGTTGGCAA